>NZ_QPLS01000011.1:0-114095 GCF_003665955.1 Halorubrum sp. Atlit-28R | reverse complement strand
CATAACAGCTTCGGTAGACGTGGGCCTGTGGGCCTGCAACAGAACAGTGTACGAACAGATGATGACGGCGCTGTATCCCCGCCCTACTGCGCTACTCGGGCTACGCCCTGCGTTGCTCGTTGAGGACGGGGGCTTAGCGCCTGCATTCAGCTAAATTTCCGTCACCCCTTTCGGACGCATCGACCTCGAACGAGTCCCAGTAGCGTACGCTCTCGGCGGATCGCAGAACGACTTCGAACGTTCGCGCGACGTCTTGACCGTTTGCGATCTCGATCGTGTCGACAACCGTGGGGTCGTTGTCGCTCGCCGTGGAATCACCGCGGAAGTCGGTACAACCCGCGAGACCGACGAGACCGACACCGCTGAGGCTCGCGAGGATCTTACGACGGTCAGTAGAGATATGGGGGACCATTCGCTCAACGGATCTATTTCGGATAGATCTGTTTGTAGTTTTTCACCGTATTTCCGTACTGAATACAAGACAGAAGCGCATCGCGCTCCGAGGATTTCAACGGACTCGAACTGGGTAGACTCGATAATTCCGGCCTCGCTCGTCGCTGTCGGTCCTCGCTCGTTGTTGCGACAGCGAAGCGCCAGGAGAGGGATTTGAACCTCAGTCGTTTCGCTCGCTTCGCTCGCTTCACTCCCTGATTCAAATCCACTCAGTTGGGTTTTCGACGAACGGCTCGCTACGCTCGCCGTGTCGTTCGTCGAAAACGCCAGGAGAGGGATTTGAACCGAAATCAGACGTGCTCGCTCACTTCGTTCGCTGCGCGCGACTGATAGGGTTCAAATCCATCCGCGCATCGCTGTCGCGGTACTCGATCGTCGCTGTCGCTCCTCGCTCGTTGTTGCGACAGCGAAGCGCCAGGAGAGGGATTTGAACCCCCGATCCCGGATGGGAACACGCTTTCCAGGCGTGCGCCTTACCACTCGGCCATCCTGGCTCACGCGGAGATAATCCGGTGCGACTGTTAAGTCCTTCTTTTCGCGCGCACCCGGACCTCGGCGAGATACGTAATACCGGCCGACGCGACCGCGACCGCGAGGGCGACGAGCGCCAGCCCGCCGAGACCGAGCGGTAGCGATCCGGGACCGAGGAGCCGGTACCCCTGCGCGAGCACGAGGAAGGCGAACCCGCCGACGATCCCCCACAGCGCCGCGGAGCGCGCTCGGGCACGCGGGGTGGCCGGCGCGCCGGGCGCGGGGACGGACCCGTCGGTCGCGGCGTCCGACTCGCTCTCCGACCCGCCCTCGCCGTCGGCCATCTACTCGACGACGGCGACGGCCTCGATCTCGACGCCCGCCCCCTTCGGGAGCGCGCCGGCCTCGACCGCGGAGCGGGCCGGCGGCGACGCGTCGAAGTAGTCGGCGTACGTCTCGTTCATCTCGTCGAAGTCGCCGATGTCGGCCATGAACACCGTCGTCTTGAGCACGTCCTCGGGACCGGCGCCGGCCTCCTCCAGCACCGCGAGGAGGTTGTCGAGCGCCTGCTCCGTCTGGACCGCGATCGGGGCGTCGTCGAGCAGGTCGCCCGCGGGCGTCAGCGGGATCTGCCCGGCCGTGAACACGAGGTCGCCGTCGGTCGTCGCCTGGCTGTACGCGCCCACCGCCGCCGGGGCGTCGTCCGTGTGGATCGTCTCTTTCATGCGGGTGCGCCTTCGACCGGCGGCCTCAAGAGTACTCTGGAGCGGGACCGCCGGTCGGCGCGGGGCCCGGATCGCGGTCGCGGACGGTCGGAATCACCGTCAGACACAAGCGCATGGAATGGTAACACTCCACGTATGACGGGAGACCAGCTCCTGCCGCTCGCCGCGATATTCGTCGGCGTGGCGGCGCTGAACCTCGCGGTGACGTGGCTGCTCGTCCGGCGGAACCGCGACCCGGCGGAGCTGCTCGGTTCGGCCGCAACCCGGTCGTCGGACGGCGACGGCGAGGGGCCCGAGGTCGGACCGACGCTCGCGCTCGACGGCGACGCCGGCTCGGCGAGCGGGGCGGGGGAGCCCGACGGGGGCGACCCGCCGCCGCTGGACGCCGACGGCGAGACCGTCGTCTGCCGGCACTGCGGCGCGGAGAACCGGGCGGGGTACCGGTACTGCCGGTGGTGCGTCCGGTCGGGGTTCGTCGACGAGGACGCCGGCGTCACCGCGGGGACCGCGATGGCCGACCGGTCGCTGTGAGCGGTCGGGGCGCGCGCCTCGCGGGGGACGGGGCGAGCGGGCCGACTCAGGCCGCGTCGATCTGACACCCGGCCGCGTAGTCGATGCCGTCGATGCTGTCGATGCCGTCGTCGCCGCACACCGGACAGTCGGGGTTGCGCGCGTACGGCACCGTCTCGAACGAGAGGTCCATCGCGTCGTAGAACAGCATCCGGCCGACGAGCGGGTCGCCCACGTCCATGATCAGCTTCGCGGCCTCGGTCGCTTGGAGGCAGCCGACCGTCCCCGGGAGGACGCCGAGGACGCCCGTGCTCGCGCAGTCGGGCACCGTCCCCGGCTCCGGCGGCTCGGGGAACAGGCACCGGTAGCAGGGGCCGTCCGGCGAGAGCGTCGTCACCTGCCCCTCGAACTTGTAGATGGCGCCGTGCGACACCGGCACCCCCTCGATCCGGGCCGCGTCGTTCACCACGTAGCGGGTGGCGAAGTTGTCCGAGCAGTCCACGACCACGTCGTGGTCGGCGATCAGCTCGCGGGCGTTGCCCGCGTCGAGCCGCAGCTCGTGGCGCTCGACGTCGACGTCGGGGTTGCGGTCGGCGACGAAGTCGGCCGCCGAGTCGACCTTCTTCCGTCCCACGTCGCCGTCGCCGTGGATCACCTGTCGCTGGAGGTTCGAGCGCTCGACGACGTCGTCGTCGACGATCCCGATCGCCCCGACCCCCGCGGCCGCGAGGTACTGGATCGCCGGGGCGCCGAGCCCGCCCGCGCCGACGACGAGGACGCGGGCGTTGAGCAGCCGCTTTTGCCCCTCCGGACCGACGTCGTCGAGGATGACGTGCCGGGAGTAGCGGTCGAGTTGGGTCGCGTCGAGCGAGAGACTCATGCATACGACCTGTGCGGGCGCGGATATAATCGTGTTCCCGGGCTGCGGTCGAGGCGCCGACCCCGGCGGAACGTCGCAGTACGCGAACGACTGAAGGGGGTGAGCACTGAAAGCGAGTTATGTACTTCCCCGACGCGGACGAGTGGGAACGGCGCGACCCCGAGGCGGTCGGGCTCGATCCGGACGCCGTCACGGCCGCAGTCGCCTACCACAAGCTGAACGGGACGCCGCGCGAGCAGATCGACTACGACTTCGCGGACCACGAGACGTGGGACGACGCCGAAGGCGAGCACGGGCAGCGGATCGGGCCCCACCCCGCGCGGCGCGGCGGCCCCGCGGGGCTCGTCCTCAAGGACGGCTACCTCGTCGCGGAGTGGGGCGACACCCGCCGCGTGGACCAGGCGTTCAGCGTCGCCAAGAGCTTCCTCTCGGTCGTCGCGGGCGTCGCGTGGGACCGCGGCGGGATCGACTCAGTCGACGACCCCGTCCGCGAGTACGTCGACGACGGCGGGTTCGAGGGCGACCACAACGGGGCGATCACGTGGCGCCACCTGCTCCACCAGACCAGCGAGTGGGAGGGGACGCTGTTCGGCAAGCCCGACGCCGTCGACCGCAACCGGGCGGTCGGGAAGGACGGCGAGGCGCTCGACAAGTCGGAGACGCGGTCGCTCCGCGAGCCGGGGGCGTTCTGGGAGTACAACGACGTGCGGATCAACCGCCTCTCGCTGGCGCTCCTGCGAACGATCGGCCGGCCGCTCCCCCGCGTGCTCGCCGAGAACGTCATGGAACCCGTCGGCGCCACCGACACCTGGGAGTGGCACGGCTACCACAACTCGACGGTCGACGTGGACGGGACGGCGATGAAGAGCGTCTCCGGCGGCGGTCACTGGGGCGGCGGGCTGTGGATCTCCGCCCGCGACCTCGCGCGGGTCGGCCTGCTGTACCTCAACGGCGGGGAGTGGGACGGGAACCGACTGCTCTCCGAGGCGTGGGTCGATGCGTCGACCGAGCCCTGTGAGGTCAACGAGCGCTACGGCTACCTGTGGTGGCTCAACGAGGGGCGGACGCTGTGGCCGAGCGCCCCCGAGTCAGCGTACGCCGCCCTCGGCCACGGACAGAACACCGTCTGGGTCGACCCCGAACACGACCTCGTCGTCGTGCTCCGGTGGCTGCGCTACGACGAGAACGCCGAAGAGACCGACGCGCGGACCGAACAGGACCGGTTCTACGCGAAACTGCTCGACGGGCTCGACTGAGCCCCGAGAGCGAGGCGCGCCGACTCACTCGGTCGACGCCGCCACGGCGTCGGTCATCCAGCAGTCGTCCACGTCGCCGAGGGAGGTGTCCGTGTCCCCGCTCCCGCCGGCGACGCGCACGAGTCGGAACTCGTACCGACCGGTGACGCTGCCGTTCTCCCGGGTGACGACCTCGACGTAGGCGGCGTCGTCGACGACGTCCGGCACGGAGTACTGGGCGGTGTCGTACGTGAGCATCGGTCCGTACCGCGGCGTCTCGAACAGGTCGGCGTACTCCCCGGTCGAGCCGACCAGGTCCCTGTTCCCCGGCGAGGCGAACGCCCGGAGGGTCCGGATCCCGTCGTTCGTCGCGTTGTCGTTGTAGCGGAGCGCGTTCATCTGGATCTGGACGACCTGGAGCGCGGACCGCTCGCAGGTGGGCGACGGCGCCGTGTTCCGCGCGGCCTCGCCGGTCGGGTCGCCGTCCGCGACCGAGACGGTGTTCGCACCGTCGCCGTCGGTCGATCCGCCGCTCCCGCCGTCGCTCTCGTTCGCCGCTCCCGTCGGGTCCGAGTCGCCCGCGGCCGGGTCGCTCGCCCCGCCGCCCCCCACGCCGGCGAGGCCGTCCGGACCGCCGACCCCGGCGGCGCCGGCGGCGAACCCGGCCCCGGCCGCCGCGACGAGGAGGACGACGACGCCGACCGCCGCGAGGAGCGCCCGTCGGTCCGTCCGTTCGGTCGCCCCGTCGGTCGGAGTCGCCTCGTCGCTCGTCTCGGCCGCGGCGGCGTGGCTCGCGTCGGTCGCGGCCGCCTCGTTTCTCGTGTCCGTCGCGGCCACCTCGTCCCTCGGTCGAGCGTCGGCCCCTGAATCGCCCGACGAACCGGAGGCGGTGCGGTCGGCGGACCGGAGACCCGAACCGGCGTCATCACCGGTGGTTTCGGACGAGGCGGCGCCCGGCGCGGCGGCACCCGACTCGTCGCCGTCGTCCGTCACCGCGTCGGCGTCCGCCGGGCCGGTACCGGAGTCCGGTGCGTCGGCGGCGGGGGCGGCCGCGCTCTCGTAGGCCGCGGACCGGATCGGCACGCCGAGGAACCGGTCGGAAATGTCGTTCGCCGTCGCCGGCGGGACGCCGTACAGCAGGCGCTCTCGGAGGTCGGCCGGGGCCACCACGTCGGCGTCGAACCCGGCGTCGAGGTCGTCGAGCAGCGAGTCGCTCGCGACGACGACGGCGTCCGCCGGGGCGTCGGGGACGGACCCATCGGCGGCCGCGACCGCGAGCAGTTCGGTCCGTCGGCCGCCCTCGGTCACCGTGACCCGCGGCGGGTCGACGTCGACGGCGTCGGCGGTCGCCGCGTACGCCTCGGCGACGAGCGCCGCGAACGCGTCGCCGTCGAGCGACTCGAGTTCGGTCGCGAACGGGTCGGGCGGAATGGGCGCGTTCGCGGTCACGTAACGATCGCCACGTGCGTGAGTATGTGACGCGGTCTCTTTGCTCTTGCGTCGCCGTCGCACGGCGCCGCGGCTCGTCGGGATCGCGGACCGCGAGGAAAAACGTCGGCGTCGTCGGGGACGTTACTTGCCCTGTCGGTCGTTCGAGGTGACGCTCGGGCGCGTCTTCTCCGTGCCCTTGCCGCGCTTGCGCTGGCCGCGGCCCTTGGTGCCGGCGGAGGTGAGGCCGCGGTACGCGCGGCCCTTGTGGTCGTCCGAGCAGATCCAGTTCAGGTCGTCGTCGTTCTCGATCGCGGGGTGGGCGGGGTCCACGAGGATGACCTCGTGCCACTTCTGGGAGCCGTCCTCACCGACCCAGTAGGAGTTGAGCACGCGGAGGTTGCGGTACTTCCGCGAGGCGCGCTCCTCGGCGATGCGCTGGATCGACTTGCGCCGCGAGACGCGGTTGACGCCCTGGCGCTTCGAGCGGCGGCCCGCCTTGAAGCGCTGCTTGCGCGAGCCGCCCTTCCGGACGCTCACGCGGGCGACGATGACGCCCTGCTTGGCCTTGTAGCCCAGTTCGCGGGCCTTGTCCAGCCGGGTGGGGCGCTCGATGCGCTCGATGGCGCCCTGGTCGCGCCACTCCTGTTTGCGCTGCCACTGCAGCTCGGCCAGTTTCCCCTCCTTGGGGGACCGCCACGCCTCCTTGATGTGCGAGTAGAAGCTTCGTGCCATTGTGTGTCCGCGGACGGTTGCGATTCAGCCGCGAGGGGCCACATGTCGTCTCGTCCCGGGCGCGCGTCGGCCGACCCGACGTTCCCGGCGGCGAGTGCCCGCTGTGTCCGCACCAGCGAGTTGGCGGATTTACCCGCGGTCCGCCCTTAACCGCTTCGCTCCGCGGGTCGCGTGCGGAGGAGTGACAGGGAGGCTCGGCTCCGCTCCCGGCGCCCCGCGTCGATCGATTAAAGTTCACTTGTATCGATTAACCGCCAGTGGTACACATCGACGCCGCGCCGGGGCGACGCAGCCTCGACGGAGGGGGTGTCCGGTGGGGGGCGTGACCCTCGTCGTCGTCGCCGGGACGACCGAGACGGCCGCGATCGACGGGATCAGCGCCGCGGGCGCCGACCCAGACCTGCGCGTCCACACGCCGAGCGCCGACCTCGAGATCGTCGCGTCCGGCCGCCCGGGGCCGGGCTCGCCCGTGCCGGTGAGCCCGGGCGGCTGTCCGACCCCCGCGGTCGTCACCCGCGCCGTCCGCGAGCTGCTCGGCCCCGAGTCGCTTCCCGCCGCGTTCGTCGACGCCGGGCTGGGAGCGCCCACCGCGGCCGCGACGCGCGGCGTCGGCGCGGCGCCGGGCGGCGACGTGCGCGACCCGGAACCGGTCCCGGGGGCGGCGACCGTCTTCGAGCGCGCGCGGTCGCTGGCGCCGGCCCTCGCCGCCGGGAGCGGCGACGACGCGGGCGGCGACGGGGCGACCGAGCTCCTCGTCGCGGAGACAATCCCGGGCGGCACGACGACGGCGCTCGGGGTCCTGACGGCGCTCGGCGAGCGCGCCGCGGTCTCCTCGTCGCTCCCGGCGAACCCGATCGAGCGCAAGCGCCGCGTCGTCGCCGAGGGGCTGGACGCGAGCGGCCTCGACCCGGGCGGCGCGGCGGGCGACCCGATCGAGGCGGTCCGGCTGGCCGGCGACCCGGTCCTCGCCGCGGTCGCCGGGCTCCTCGTCGGCTGCGCGGACGCGGGGATCGACGTCACGCTCGCGGGCGGCACCCAGCTCGCGGCCGCGGCGGCGCTCGCGCGGCACGCCGGCGTCGACCGCCGGCTCCCGCTGGCGACCACGTCGCTCGTCGCCGACGACCCCACGGCGGACCTCCCGGCGCTCGCGGGCGACCTCAACCTAGCGCTCGCGGCGGCCGACCCCGGGTTCGCCGAGGGCGACCACCCCGCGCTGGCGGCGTACGCCCGCGGCGAGGCGAAGGAGGGCGTCGGGATGGGCGGGGCGCTCGCGCTCGCCGACCGGGCGAGGGTCACCGACGCCGCCGTCCGCGATCGGATCGCCGCCGTGACCGACCGACTGCTCGCCGAGCGGAGGGCGAGCGACGGGAGCGGCGACGCGGAACCCGGCGGCTCGACGCCGACCGACGGGGGCGACCGGCGGTGAGGGGGCTCGTCGGACACCGGACCCTCGGCACGCACTGCCGCGTCCACGCGACGAGCGACGCGTTCGACGCGTTCCCCGACGAGGTGGAAGGGTGACGGGGACCGGACCGCTCCCGGCCGCGGCGGTCACGCTGGTCGCCCCGCTCGCCGTCGCCGTCGCGCTGGACCTCGCGGTCGCGGAGCCGCCCCGGCGGGTCCATCCGGTCGCGCTGTTCGGGCGCCTCGTCGGGCCCTTCGACCGCGAGTGGGCGCGTCCGGGACTCGTCGGCGCCCCGGTCGCGGTCGCGCTCCCACTTGTTTCGGCCGCGGTCTGCGGCGGGGGCGTCTGGCTCGCGGCCGCCCGCGGGCCGCGAGTCGGCGACGTTCCGGTCCTTGCCGTCGCCGTCGCGGCCGCCGTCTGCTTCTCGGTCGCGAGCCTGCGCATGCTGCTCGACGTGACGAGCGAGGTGGTCGCGGAGAGCGAGGCCGACCCCGACGCGGCCCGGGAGTCCGTCCGGGCGCTCGTCGGGCGCGACCCCGCCGCCCTCTCGCCGGCCGACCTCCGGAGCGCCGCGGTCGAGAGCGCCGCCGAGAACCTCGCGGACGGGTTCGTCGCGCCCCTCGCCTGGTTCGTCGCGGGCGCGACCGTCGCCGTCGCGCTCGCCGCCGCTGCGGGGGGCGCCGCCGCCCCGTCGGCCGCGCTCGCCGCCGGCGTCGCGGCCGCGGCCTGGGCGAAGGCCGTGAACACGCTCGACTCGATGCTCGGCTACCGCTCGAAGCCGGTGGGGCGGGCGAGCGCCCGGCTCGACGACGCCGTCATGTTCCTCCCGGCGCGGGTCGCCGCGTGCTGTCTCGCGGTCGCCGCTCGGTCGCCCGGGAGCCTGCGACGTGCGCGGCCGCTGGCCCGCGAGCCCGCCTCCCCGAACTCGGGGTGGCCGATGGCGACGGCCGCGGTCGCGCTCGGCGTCCGCTTGGAGAAGCCGGGCGCGTACGCGCTCCCCGGGGGACCCGAGCCGCCGACCCCGACCGCCGCCCGGGACGCCGTGCGCCTCGTCGGCGCCGCGGGCGGCGTCGCGGTCGCGGCCGCGGCGGGGTGGCTCCTCGCGCTCGCGGGGGTGGTCGCGTGGTACTGACGGTCGCCGCGCTCCGCGGCGCGCTCGGGTTCTGCTCGCGGGTCCCCGTCGGCCGCGACGAGGCGGCCTGGGAGGCGTTCCGGCGGACGCCGGCGGCGATGCCGGCGGTCGCCTACGCGCTCGGCGCCCTGGTCGCGCTCCCGGTCGCCGCCGCGACGCTGCTCCCGGTCCCGGTCCCGTCCCCCACGGTCGCGGCGGCGGTCCCCGCGTGGCTGTACCTCGTCACCGGGATCACCCACCTCGACGGCGTCGCCGACCTCGGCGACGCGGCGGTCGTCCACGGGGACGCCGAGCGCCGCCGCGAGGTGATGAAGGACTCGGCGCTCGGCGTCGGCGGCGCGCTCGCGGTGGCGCTCGGCGTCTTCGGCCTCGCGACGGCGGCGACGGTGGCGGTGGACCTCGGCCGGCTCTCGCTCGTCGACGCCGTCGCCCTCGTCGTCGCCGCCGAGGTCGGCGCGAGGGGCGCCGCGGCCGCGCTCGTCTGCGTCGGCGAGGCCCCCCACGAGGGGCTCGGCTCGGCGCTGACCGCCGAGTCCGGCCCGCGGGGCCTGATCTGGGTCGCGCTCGCGGCGACCCCCGCCGCGCTGCTGGGCCCCGCCGCGGCCGCGGCGGGCGTCGGATTCGACGCCGCGTTCGTCCCCGGCGCGGCGCTGGCCGCCGCGGGCGCCGTTGCCGTCGTCGGGCTGGCGTGGGCGAACGCGCGCCTCGGCGGGGTCAGCGGCGACGTGCTCGGCGCGACGACCGAGGTCGCCCGGGTCGTCGGGATTCACGCGGGGGTGATCGCGTGGACGCTCTCGTGATGTGCGGCGGCCGCGGCACCCGGCTCGGCGAGGGCGAGAAGCCGCTCGCGGCGGTCGCCGGGCGGTCGATGGTCGACCGCGCGCTCGACGCGCTCGCCGCGAGCCGAGTCGAGACGGCGTACGCCGCCGTCTCCCTGCACGCGCCGCGGACGCGCGAGCGACTGGTCGCGCGGCGGGACGGGAGTGCCGACGATCCGGACTCGGAAGCGGTCGACCTCCGGGTGGTCGACACGCCGGGCGACGGGTACGTCGCGGACCTCCGGGCGGCCCTCGGAGCCGGACCGGACGCGCCGGCGCTCACCCTCGCGGTCGACCTGCCGCTGCTCGACGGTCCGGCGGTCGACGCGGTCCTCGGCGCGCACGCCGCCGCCGACGCCGACGCGCTCTCGGTCCGCGTGCCCGCGGCGCGCAAGCGGGAGCTCGGCGCGAGCGCCGACGCCGCGACGCGGTACGACGAGGCGGACGACGGCGAGGCGAGCGGGGGAGTCGACGGCGACCTCGTGCCCGCCGGGATCAACGTCGTCGGCGCGCTCGACGGCGCGGGCGACGAGGCCGTCCGGGCGACCCGCGACGCGCGCCTCGCCGTCAACGTCAATCGCCCCGGGGACCGCCGGCTCGCGGAACGGCTGCTCGGCGGCGACGGACCCGAACCGCTCCCGACCGGCGGGGTCGACTGGCTCGACGCGACGGCGACGCGCGAGGGAGGTGGGCGGTCGTGAACCGCGAGCGCGCCGCGGCGCTCGGCCGCGAGCCGCACGGGAGCAGCGACGACCCCGACCTGCTGGACTTCAGCGCGAACGCGAACCCCGAGGTCCCCGACGGCGTTGAGCGCGTCTACCGGGCGGCGTTCGAGCGGGCGCGGACGTACCCGCCCGAGCCGCCGGCGGCGTTCCGGCGCGCGGCCGCCGACTACGTGGGCTGCGACCCCGGGGACGTGGTCCCGACTCCGGGCGGGCTGGCGGCGATCCGGGCCGCGGTCGCGCTCGCGGTCGACGAGGGCGACACCGCCCTGGTCCCGGCGCCGAGCTTCGGCGAGTACGCCCGCGAGGTCCGGCTCCGGGGCGGCGAGCCGTCGTTCGCCGACGCCGACCGCGTCCTCGACGCCGACCCGAGCGGTCACGCGCTCGCGGTCGTCTGTACCCCGAACAACCCCACCGGGACCGGCTACGACCGCGACGCGTTGCTCGCGTTCGCGGAGCGCTGTCGGGCGGCCGGGACCGTCCTGCTCGTCGACGAGGCGTTCCTCGGGTTCACCGAGCGCGCGTCGCTCGCGGGGACCGACGGCGTCGTCGTCGCGCGGGCGCTCACGAAGCTGTTCGGGCTCCCCGGAATCCGGGCCGGCTTCGCGGTCGCGACGGGCGACCTCGGCGCGGCGCTGCGGGGCGCCCGCCGGACGTGGAACCTGGGCGCGCCGGCGCTCGCGACCGGCGAGTACTGCCTCCGGCAGGAGGAGTTCGTCCGCGAGACCCGCGAGCGCGTCAGGCGGGAGCGCGACCGGCTGCGGGCCGCGCTCGGCGAGCGCTACGCGGTGGCCCCCTCGGAGGCGCCGTACCTCCTCCTCGACGTCGGCGACCGCGACGTGGACCGCGTGATCGAGCGGGCCCGCGACCGGGGCGTCGCCGTCCGCGACGCGCGGTCCTTCCGCGGCCTCGACGCGCACGTCCGGGTCGCGGTGCGCCGCCCGGCCGAGAACGACCGGCTCCTCACAGCGCTCGGGGTCGGCGACGAAGCGGGAGATGACGGCGGTTCGAGCGGTGGCGGAAGCCGAGGTGCGGACGCCGATGTTTGAGGCGACCGTCAGCGAGGGCGTCCTCCGGCTCCGCCGACCGGGGACGCGCTGGCTCTCGACCGGCTGGGACGGCGGGCGGTCGCGGGCGGCGGCCGCGTACAACGTCACCGTCTCGGAGGGGTTCGACCGGACGGACCTCGCGGCCTACCGCGACGAGCGACTGGCGCGGGCTGGATTCGCCGGCGATGCCGACGACAGCGTCGGCGACGGCGGTAGCGGAGACCGAAACCCCGACGCCTCCCCGGCGCTGTTCACGGGCGTCTCGATGGACCACGCCAGGGGGGCGCGGCTCGGACCCGCCGTCGCGTACGCGACCGTCGGCCTCTCGAACCCCGCGATGCTGCCGGCGGATCCGGCCAGCGCGGCCGAGTCGCAGGGGCCGACGGAGGCCGCGGAGGGCCCGCCCGGCCCCGGAACGGTCAACCTGGTCGTCGGGACGACGCGGCGACTGGCGCCCGGGGCCGCGGCGAACCTCGTCGCGGTCGCGGCCGAGGCGAAGGCGGCGACGCTGCTCGCGGCGGCCGGCGTCCCGGGGACGACGAGCGACGCGGTCGTCGTCGGCGACGACCCCGAGGACGAGCCCGCGGCGTTCTCCGGCAGCGCCACGGCGGTCGGCGGGGCGGCCCGCGCCTGCGTCCGGGACGCGGTCCGCGCGAGCCTGCGGTCGCGGTACCCGGACGGCGACGTGCCCGGCCCGGCGGCCGACGCCGAACACGGCGTCGTCACCGACGAGCGGGCGGAGGTCTTCGACCCATGACACCGAACGACAACACCACCGACGAGGCATCGACCGACGAGAACGGCGAGGGCAGCGAGCGCGACGCGACCCCGGCCGCCGACCGGAGCCGCACCCCGGGCGGCGGCGAGGCCCCCGAGCCCGAACCGATCGAGCCCGCCGCCCCCGAGGAGTTCGGGCTCGTTCAGGCCTGGTGGGGCGACGGGAAGGGGAAGACGACCGCGGCGATGGGGATGGGATTCCGCGCCGCGGGCCACGGCTACCGCGTCCACATGCTCCAGCTGATGAAGGGCGGCGCCGACAGCGTCGAGGGCGTCCGCGGCGAGTACAACGCCATCGCCGCCGTTCCGGGGTTCACCTACGAGAACGCCGGTCACTACGGCTGGCACGGCCTGCTCGACGGCTCGGCCGACGACGAACACGAGGCGAAGGCGGCCGCCGCCTTCGAGCGCGCGGAGGAGCTCGTCGCGGGCGCGGCCGACGTGGACCTGACCGAGCCGCTCCCGCTCGACGGCGACCCCGAGGACGGCGTCCACATGCTGATCGTCGACGAACTGCTGTACGCGGCCGACCGCGGGCTCGTCGCCCCCGACGACGTCGTCGCCCTCGCCGAGTCGAAGCCGGGCGACCTCGAACTCGTGCTCACCGGGAGCCACGCCGAGCCCGCGTACCTCGACGGCGTCGCCGACCTGATAACGAACGTCCGCAAGGTCGCGCACCCGTTCGACGACGGCCGGCGCGCCCGGCGCGGGACGGAGTACTGACGATGGGGGGCGGGGTCGCGTGACCGACGGCGAGACGGCGGCGGCCGAGGGAGACGCCCGCACCGTCCTGATCGCGGGGACCGCGAGCCACGTCGGCAAGAGCACGCTGGCGGCCGGGCTCTGTCGGCTGCTCGCGCGGCGCGGCGTCTCGGTCGCGCCGTACAAGGCCCAGAACATGAGCAACAACGCGCGGGTCGCGCTGACGCCCGACGGCGAGTGGGGCGAGGTCGGCGTCTCCCAGCACGTCCAGGCGCGGGCGGCCGAGGTCCCGGCGACGACGGACATGAACCCCGTGCTGCTCAAGCCCCGCGGCGGCGGCGAGAGCCAGGTCGTGATCGACGGCGAGGCGGTCGCGAACGCCCCGGCGAGCGAGTACTACGACGACCGCTGGGAGGCGGCGCGCGCGGCCGCGGTCGCGGCCCACGAGCGCCTCGCGGCCGGCCACGACGTGATCGTCGCGGAAGGCGCGGGCAGCGTCGCCGAGATCAACCTCCGCGACCGCGACCTCGCGAACGTCGAGTGCGCCCGGTTCGCGGACGCCGACGTCCTGATCGCGGTCGACATCGAGCGCGGCGGGGCGTTCGCGAGCCTCTACGGGACCCTCGAACTGCTCCCCGACGACCTCCGCGAGCGCGTCCGCGGCGCCGTGATCACGAAGTTCCGCGGCGACCCGGGCCTCCTCGAACCCGGCATCGAGGAGATAGAGGCGCGGACGGGCGTGCCGGTGGTCGGCGTCGTCCCGCACGACGACCCCGGGCTCCCGGCCGAGGACAGCCTCTCGCTGCCGGACGCGGAGGAGGACGGACCGGGCGGGAGCGACCGCGGCGGGGGCGTCCTCGGGAGCGACGACGGCGTCGCCGACGACGCGGCCGTCCGGGTCGGGGTCCCGCGGCTCCCACGCATCTCCAACTTCACCGACCTGGAGCCGCTGGCGCGCGAGCCGGGAGTCCGCGTCGCCTACCTCCCGCTCGACGCCGCGCTCGACGGGGTCGACGCGGTCGTCCTCCCCGGGTCGAAGAACACGGTCGACGACCTGCTGGCGCTCCGCGACGCCGGCTTCGACGCGGCGCTGCGCGCGTTCGACGGCCCCGTGGTCGGCGTCTGCGGCGGGTACCAGATCCTCGGCGAGCGGCTCGTCGGCGCCGCCGTCGAGGGCGTCGGCGACCGCGAGGCGGTGCCGGGGGTCGGGCTCCTCCCCGTCGAGACCGAGTTCTCGACGGAGAAGCGCGTCGAGCGCGTGACGTGCGCCGTCGAGGGCGTCGGACCGATCGCCGGCGCCGCGGGGCGCGCGACCGGGTACGAGATCCACGCCGGGCGGACGCGGCGCCTCGGCGACGCGGCCGACGAGGGGGCGGAGACCGCGGTCGCGACCGAACCGCTCGGCGCGGGGAGCGTCGCGACCGAGCGCGTCCTCGGGACGTACCTCCACGGGCTCTTCGAGACGGCGGCCGTGCGCGACGCCTTCGTCGAGCGGGTCTTCGCGCACGCGGGGCTGGCGCGTCCAAACGGCGCGGCGACCGACCGCTCGCCGTACGACCGCGCGGCCGACCTCGTCGCGAAGCACGTGGATCTGGGCGCGGCCGGGCTCGACGGCCTCCTCGGGCCGACGGAGTGACGCGCGAGCGGATCCGGCGGCGGAAGGTATATTGTTCTAAGTCTCCAATACTGTGATATGAGCGACGCAGCCGACGCGGACGAACCGACGGGCGACGACGCGAAGACCGAGCGCGAGCGCATCCGCGAACGGAAGCGGCGGGAGCTCGAGGCGCGCCTCGGCGACGGCGAGGCGGTCGACGGGAGCGCCGGACCCGACGCCGGCGACGACCGCGGAGCGGCGGCCCCGAGCGAGCCGATCCACGTGAACGGGACGGACGAGCTCCGGCGCGCGGTCGACGAGCACGACGTGGTCTTGGTGGACTGTTACGCCGACTGGTGCGGGCCGTGTCAGATGATGGAGCCGGCGATCGAGGCGCTCGCCGCCGAGACCGACGCCGCGGTCGCGAAGGTGGACGTCGACGCGAACCAGGCGGTCGCCCAGCAGCTGGGCGCGCGCAGCATCCCGACGCTCGTCCTGTACGCCGACGGCGAGGCGGTCGACCGCTTCGTCGGCGCGCAGGACCGCGCGACGCTGGAGTCCGCGATCGCCGAACACGCCGCCTGAGGCGAGCCGTCAGTTCCCGGCGAGCGTCTCCTCCAACAGCTTCCGCTGCGCCGTCGCGAGGTGCTCGGCGAACGTCGACGGGGAGATGTCGAGCGCGCCGGCGACCTCGCTCGCGTTGGCGTCGCGGGGGCGCTCGAAGTAGCCCATGCGGTAGGCGGTCCGCAGCACCTCGCACTGGCGGTCGGTGAGGCGGCCGCGGTCGACGAGCGTCCGGTCCGGCGACCCGTCGCCGCGCGCCGCGCCCTCGACGAGGTAGCGGACCTCGACGCGCTCCGCCGTCCCGTCGAGCGCCGAGACGATGTCGCGCAGGCGTTCGAGGTCGGGGAGGTGGAGCGTCAGGAGGAGGACGCCGTCCTCGGCGCGGGCGTCCGCGATCGGGCAGTCGAGCTCCTCGATGACCCGGCAGGCGCACGTCCCGTCGCGGGGGCGCTCGTACCGGTACACGCGCTCGTCGCCGAGGTCCACGACGGAGGCGGGCTCCGGAACGCCCTCCGCGCCGTCGACCGCGTCCGGGTCGCGGGCGCGGAACTCCTCGGTGTGCGTGTCGCCCGCGTGCGTCCAGGTGACGCCCGTGATCGGGCCCTCGTGGGCGGTCGAGGCGGCGACGACCGGGCAGTTCCCCGTCCCGTGGATCGCGACGCCCGCGCGGACGCCGTCGGGCGTCGCGCCCGCGCCGCCGTCGGCCGGCTTCCCTCCGGTTCCCATCGCGTCGGGGTTAGTGCGACGGGCACAAAGGCCTGATCCCAGACGCGCGCGGCGCACCGATGGGTCGCACCGAGAACACCCGCAATACTGAGGGCCGGTCGGTATCGGTCCACGCCCCGGAGTCGCGGCCGTGAACCGAGCGATCCACGCGGTCGGAGCGGTCGCCCTGACCGGCGCCGGCGCCGGGATGTGCGCCGCGGCGGCCGCGGGCCTTGCGGGCGGAACCGTCGGCGGACCGGAGCTACCGATCGGGGCGGCCGTCTTCGCGGTCGCCGCGGTGAGCCTCGGGTACACCGCCGCGAGGGAGACGCGGGACGCGCTGCGGACGGACGGCTTCGGCGTCACGCGGGTCGACCTCGGCAACGCGACCGCGGTGGCCGTCGCGGCGCCGGTCACGTACGCGCTCTCGGTGCGGGTGGGCGTCGGCGCGGTCGTGGCGTCCGCGCTCGTCGGCCTCTGCGCGCACCTCCTGACCGAGACGTACGGGGCGCCGGCGTACTGCGGCTCGTTCGTCGGGATGGCCACGCCCGCGGCCGGCGCGGACCTCGCGTCGGTGGCCGCGGCCGGGCTCGCCGCCGCCGTCGCCTTCGTCGCCGCCAAGCGCGCGTTCAACGGGTTCGGCGGGAAGCTGGGGACGACGGCGTTCGTCGGCTGCCTGTCCGTGGCGGCGCTCGGCGGGCTGACGCCGGGCACCGGGACCGTCCCGGACCCGGCCGTCGCGGCGGGACTGGTCGCCGCGGCCGCGGTCGCCGCGCCCGTCACGTTCCTCGTGAGCGTCCGGCTCGGCCACGGCCCGGTCGTCGCGAGCGCGGTCGTCGGGCTCGTCGCCGGCGTCGTCTGCCCGCCGCTGTTCGCCGCGGGCGACGCGGTCGCGGCGGTCGCCTTCTGCGCGTCGTTCGCCGGGATGGCCACGCCGGAGCGGATCCCCGGCCCCGGCGCGATGCTGCTGGCCGGCGGGACCGCGGGCGTCGGGTTCGTCGGCGCGGCGCCGTACGTCGTCGGCTTCGGCGGGAAGCTCGGCACCATCGCGTTCGCCGCCTGCCTCGTGACCGCCGGCGCCCTGTCGCTCGGGCGCCAGGTCGCGCCGGTCGGCGGCGACGCCGTGACGGGGTGACGCGCCCCGGTCGGCGGTCGCGCCGCCGGTCGCGGGATCGTTACTTAAAACACCACGCAGTTCCGGCCGCATCGGGAGGGTCGTGGAGGCCCTGCGTCTATCCGATGACCGATCCGACCGAGACGTCCGAGCGGCGCTTCGAGTCGAACCCGACCGTCTGTCCGTTCTGCGGGGTCGGCTGCAGCGTCGAGTACGCCGGGCGCGGCAGCGCGACCGGCGTCGAGGGACCGGTGAACGAGCGCGGGGAGATCTGCCCGAAGGGGGCGGCCGCGTTCGACGTGGTCGACAACGACGACCGCCTGACGGAGCCGCTGGTGCGTCACGGCGGAACCTTCGTCACGGCGCCGTGGGAGGAGGCGCTCGACCGCGCGGTCGAGGGGATCGGCCGCGTCGTCGACGAGCACGGGCCGGACGCGGTCCAGTTCTTCGCGTCGTCGAACTGTACGAACGAGGAGAACTACGTCCTCCAGAAGCTCGCGCGGGTGCTCGGGACGAACAACGTCGACAACTGCGCGCGGCTCTGCCACGCCTCGACGGTCGCCGCGATGAGCGAGCGGTTCGGCGCGGGCGCGATGACGAACACCTTGGACGACCTCGGGGAGGCGGACTGCATCTACGTCAACGGGGCGAACCCGGCCGAGCAGCACCCCGTCGCGTTCCGGTCGTACGTCCTCCCGGCGGTCCGCGACGGCGCGACGCTGGTCCACGTCGACCCGCGCGCGAACGACACGACCGAGGCCGCGGACGTCCACCTCCCGCTGCGGCCCGGCACGGACATCGAGGTGGCGAACGCGGTCGCCGCGGTGCTCGTCGAGGAGGACCTCGTCGACGAGGCGTTCCTCGCGGAGCGCACGACCGGCTTCGACCGCCTGCGCGAGCACCTCGCCGGCGTCGACGTGGCGGCCAACGCCGAGGCGGCCGGCGTCGAGCCCGAGGCGATCCGCGAGGCCGCCCGGGCGTACGGCGAGGCCGACCGCGCAGCGATCGTGACGGGGATGGGGACGAGCCAGCACCGCTGCGGCACCGACAACGTCCACGCCCTGCTCAACCTCGCGCTGTTGACCGGCAACGTCGGGCGACCCGGGACCGGCGTGAACCCGCTCCGCGGGCAGAACAACGTCCAGGGCGCCAGCGACGTGGGAGGACTCCCGAGCGTCCTCCCCGGCTACGAGCCCGTGACGGACCCGGAGGCCCGCGAGCGCGTCGCGGCGGAGTGGGGCGTCGAGCCGCCGGCGGAGCCCGGGCTGACCGAGGTCGAGGCGACGCACCGCTTCGGCGACGAGGTGCGCGCGGCGGTCGTCTTCGGCGAGAATCCCGCGGTCACCGAGCCGAACGCGACCGCGGTCGCGTCGGCGTTCGACGACCTCGACTTCTGCGTCGTCATCGACCTCTTCGAGACGCGGACGGCGGCGCACGCGGACGTGGTCCTCCCCGGCAGCGCGTGGGCCGAGAAGTCCGGCACGGTGACGAACACCGACCGGCGCGTGCTGCGGATGCGCCCCAACGCCGACCTCCCGGGGAACGCCCGGCGCGACTTCGAGATCCTGACCGCGCTCGGCCGGCGGCTGACCGACCGTCCCGAGGCGTTCGACTACGACGGCCCGGAGGCGGCCTTCGACGAGCTGACCCGCGTCGCGCCGATATACGAGGGGATGAGCTACGCGGGGATCGGCGACGGCTACCAGCGGTGGCCGTTCGACGCCGACGAGGGGCGCGGCACGGAGGTGTTACACGCGGAGGCGTTCGCGACGGGGGAGCGCACCGCCCCCCTCGCGGTCGTCGACCCGGTCCCGCCCGCCGACG
The DNA here is from genome assembly GCF_003665955.1 of Halorubrum sp. Atlit-28R. Classification (NCBI taxonomy): domain Archaea; kingdom Methanobacteriati; phylum Methanobacteriota; class Halobacteria; order Halobacteriales; family Haloferacaceae; genus Halorubrum; species Halorubrum sp. Atlit-28R. The sequence continues at coordinate 95,249 of NZ_QPLS01000011.1, read as the reverse complement.
ACCTCGACGCGGGCGAACTGGTGCTCACGACCGGCCGCGTGCTCCAGCACTTCAACAGCGGCGCGCTCAGCCGCCGCTCGGACCGGCTCACGGCGATGCGCGGCGAGGACGCCCTCCAGGTCCACCCGAGCGACGCCGCCGAGCGGGGCATCGAGGACGGCGACCGGGTGACCGTCTCGAACGGGCGCGGGACCGTCGAGGTCGCGGCCGACGTCACGCCGGCGGTGCGCGAGGGGGTCGCGTTCTGCACGTTCCACTACGCGGAGCCGCTCGCGAACGCGCTCACGGGCGACGCGCTCGACCCGGAGGCGAAGATCCCCGAGTTCAAGCACTCGGCCGTCGCGGTCGAGCCCGCCGCCGAGGCGGGCGACGGAAGCGAGGCGGCCGGCGACGACTGAGCGACCGCCGACGCCGCGTTCACGGCCGTCAGTTCCCGGTACTCGCCGCTGAGCCCGGGTATCGCCGGTGAGAAGCGCGGGGCACCGTTTATATGACCCAAGCAGAGAGGCTCCGCCATGGCTACATCCGGAGAGTACGGCCGGGACGACTTCGGCCAGGGCGGGCTGAACGAGGGGCTCGACGCGTCGGAGCTCGTCGACGAGATCGGGCTCGACGCCGACGAAATCGCGTGGCGGAAGGAGTTCGTCGGCTTCGACGCGGAGGACGAGCGCCGACTGAGCCGGTACGAGGACGCGTTCGCGGAGAACGCCGACCGGATAGCGGACGACTTCTACGAGAACCTCACCGGCCACCAGCAGACGGTCGACGTGATCGATCGGTCCGAGAAGGGGATCGAACAGCTCAAGCGGACGCAGTCGGCGTACCTCGTGACGCTCGCCGGGGGCGAGTACGGCGAGGAGTACTTCGAGGACCGGGCGCGGATCGGGAAGATCCACGACGTGCTCGAGATGCCGATGAAACACTACCTCGGCCAGTACGGCGTGTACTACGACCTCATCCTGCCGATCGTCGGGGACCGACTCGCGGACTCGCTCACCGACCGATTGGCCCCCGACGCCGCCGGCGAGGCGCTCGACGACGCGACCGCGGCGGCGGTCGAGGAGGAGGTCGACGACGCGATCGAGGATCTGCTCTCTATCCTCCGGATCGTCAACCTCGACATGCAGGTCGTCACGGACACGTACATCCACTCGTACAGCGAGAAGCTCTCGGCGGCGGTCGAGCGGAACGAGCGGCTGATGGCGGACGTGGAAGCGGAGGTCGAGGAGCCGATCGCCGACCTGCGCGAGTCGGCGAGCGACGTCGCCGACAGCGCCGCTGAGGTCGGCGACGAGGCCGAGGACCAGTCGGAGCGGGTCGCCGAGGTCTCCTCGGAGGTGGCGAACCTCTCGGCGACGGTCGAGGAGGTGGCGTCGACCGCCGACGAGGTCGAGCGGACCAGCGGCCGGGCGGAGACGCTCGCCGAGGAGGGGGCGGACGCGGCCGACGACGCCGCGGCAGCCATGGACGACATCGGGACCGCGGTCGACGAGGTGGCGGAGGACGTCGAGGCGCTCCAGGAACGCGTCGAGGAGATCGACGAGTTCGTCGACGCAATAAACGGCATCGCCGATCAGACGAACCTCCTCGCGCTGAACGCCTCGATCGAGGCGGCGCGCGCCGGGGACGCCGGCGCCGGCTTCGGCGTCGTCGCGGACGAGATCAAGTCGCTCGCGGAGGAGTCGCAGGGCCACGCGAGCGACATCGAGGCGATGGTCGAGGGCATCCGCGCCGACACCGACGAGACCGTCGAGAGCCTCTCGGAGACGACGGTCCGGGTCGACGAGGGGAGCGAGCGCGTCGACGACGCGGCCGAGAGCCTCACGGCCATCGCCGAGGCGGTGACGGAGACGGCGAACGGGATCGACGAGGTCTCGGACGTGACCGACGAGCAGGCCGCCGCGGCCGAGGAGATCGCCGCGACGGTCGACGGGGTGGTCGAGCAGTCGAACCGGATCAGCGATCGGATGCGGCAGGTGGCCGAAGAGAGCGAGCGGCAGTCGGCGGCGGTCGAGACCGTCGAGCAGGCCGTCAATCGGTTGACCGCGGACGACGGCGGGCCTCTCGCGGCGTCTCACACGGACGGCGGCCCTTCCGCGGCGTCTCGCACGGACGGCGGACGGTCGGTGCCGGCCGGGCTCCCGGAGGGGATGCCGCAGTTCGTGATCGACCGCCTCTCGGACGAGGAGCTGCGGGCGATCGCGGCCGGAGAGGTGGAGATGGACGACCTGCGGTGAACCGGCGGCGGTGAGTCGTCGGTGGTGACCCATCGGTAACTCCTCCACCTGCGGGTCGGGCTCACGGTGAAAAGTACGCGTCCGGCCCCCGAACTCCCGAGAGCTCGCGGAGCGGACGGGCGCCGCACCGGCCGCAGGCGGCGGGCTCGTCGGGGTCGTCGGGCCGCGCGAACACCGTGTCGCAGGCGTCGCAGGCGACGTATCGCAGCGCGAGCGACGGGGCGTCGGGCATGGGCCCCGTAGGCGGGCGACGCACTTGAACCGGCGCCTCGTGCGCTCCTCACATTCGGATTCGGCGTCGCCGCCCGGGCCGCTGTTGCCCGGACCCGGCGTCGCCGGACGACTCGATCCGCGACTCGTACTTCGCCAGCGACTCGTCGAGCGCGGCGTCGGCGTCGATATCGGCCGCGTCGGCGAGCGCGAGCAGCGCGAACAGCGCGTCGCCGACCTCGTCGGTCGCGATCGCGGTGGCGTCCGGGTCCTCCCCGTAGTCGGTCGAGGTCGCCACCTCCTTCGCGACCTCGCCGACCTCGCTCTCCAAGTCGAGGACGCGGTACGCGAGGTCGGTCTCTAACCCGTGCTCGGCGACGAACGCGGCGACGCGGTCCTGCTCGTCCATGGGCGTCAACTCCGCGCGATCGGGCAAAAGTCCCCCGCCGTCCGGTCGCCTTCGGTCGTGGCGAGGACGGCCGGTCGCGCAACCCCTAAGACGCGAGCGGCCCCACGGACAGTATGAAAATCGCCATCTTGGGCGGCACCGGTGACATCGGCGAGGGGCTCGCGCTCCGGCTGGCGGCTGACACGCCCCACCGGGTCGCGGTCGGCTCCCGGGAGGCCGAGAAGGCCGAGGCAAAGGCCGAGGAGTACACGACCGAACTGGAGAGCCGCGGCCTCGACGCCGCGGTGACCGGCGGCGACAACGCCGCGGTCGCCGCCGACGCGCGGATCGTCGTCCTCGCGGTCCCGCCGTACCACGTCGGCGACACCGTCGAGGCGGTGGCGGGGTCGCTGGAGGACGGCGACGTGCTGGTCTCGCCCGCCACGGGGATGAAACGCGACGAGGAGGGATTCCACTACCACAAGCCGGGCGCCGGCTCGGTGACGCGGATCGTCGCGGACGCGGCGCCCGACGGCGTCGCCGTCGTCGGCGCGTTCCACAACCTCGCGGCCGCGCGGCTGGCGAACCTCGACGCCGAACTGGGCGTCGACACGCTCGTGATCGGCGACGACGGGGACGCCAAGCGGACGGTCGCGGACGTCGCCGAGGGGATCGAGGGGCTGCGCGCGCTCGACGCCGGCGGGATCGCCAACGCACCCGAAATCGAGGGGCTCACGCCGCTTTTAATCAACGTCGCCGCGAACAACGACGGGCTCGACGACCTCGGCGTGCGGTTCCGGTAGCGCGGCGGGCGCGCCGCCGCCGTCGTCCGAATCGCCCCCGGACGGCGTTCCGTTAGGCCTTTGCGCGCCGGGGCCCTCCGGGCGGTAGATGGAGTACCTGGAGCGTCGGGTCGGGCTCGTCGAAGACCGGATCGAGTCGGTCATCGACGGCGTCGAGCCCGAGGAGCTGTCCGACGAGGTCGGACACGTCGTCCTCGCGGGCGGCAAGCGCGTCCGGCCCGCGGTGACCGTCCTCGCCTGCGAGGCGTTCGACGGCGACCCCGAGGAGGCGGTCGACTTCGCGGCCGGCATCGAGTTCGTCCACAACGCCTCGCTCGTGATCGACGACATCATCGACCGCTCGGAGGTCCGCCGCGGCACCGACGCCGCCTGGGCCGAGTTCGGCTACGGCCCCGCGATCATCGCAAGCGACGGCCTGCTCGGCGAGGCGTTCGCGCTGTTCTCGACGGACCCGCGCGCGATGCGCACCGTCGCCGAGGCGATGGTCGAACTCGGCGAGGGCGAGGCGACGGAGCTGGCGGCGCGCCCGACGAACGAAGCGGAGTACATGGAGCTCGCGCGCCGGAAGACGGGCGCGCTGTTCCGCGCCGCCGCCGAACTCGGCGCGGTCGCGGGCGGCGCCGAGCCGCACGCGATCGACTCGTTCGGCGAGTACGCCGAGCGCGTCGGCGTCGCCTTCCAGATGCGCGACGACGTGTTAGACGCCACCGCCGACGCCGACGACCTCGGCAAGCCGACCGGGCAGGACGCCGAGATGGACCGCCCGTCGGTGCTCCAGGTCACGTCGCTGTCGCCCGAGGAGATCAACGAGCGCGCCCGGGCGGAGTCGGAGCGCGCGCTGGCCGCGCTCGACGACGCCGACCCGCCGGAGACGGAGGCGATCGAGTACCTCCGCGACCTCGCGGAGTTCGTCGTCGTCCGCGAGCGGTAAGCGGAAGCGCGGTTTCGGGGCCGCGCTCGTCGAGGTCGACGACCTCCGGCGACCCCGTCTCGGGGAGCGCGGGCCCGTCGTCGTCCGCCTGCGTCGGCTCCGCGCCGTCGCCGGTCGCCGCGGTGGAGACCGTCTGGCTCATACAGCCCGCCAGCCCGGCGACGCCCGAGAGCCCCGCCGCCCGGAGGATCGTTCGCCGCGCGAAGCCGCCGTCGGAGTCGGAACCAGCGTGGGTCATGTCTGGACCGAGGGGAAGCGGCACCATAACCGGGTCGCGGCTTCCCGATCGGAGGTACGACCGACGAACCGGTTCGGCCCGTAGTATAGAAAAGAATCAGCCGCGGCGGGAGCGGGCGCGGATCAGTCGTCCGCCGGCTCGCCGGCGGGCGCGTCCGACTCGTCGCCGGCCGCCGCGTTCTCGCCGATCGGCTCGCTGTCCCAGTACGCGTGGCCGTCGTCGGCCCGGAAGCAGGTCGCCGTCCGGCCGTCACCCACGTCGTACCTCGGCGGCGCCGACTCGCGGCAGGCCGCGCGGGCCTCCGGGCAGCGGGTGTGGAACCGGCAGCCCGCCGGCGGGTTCCGCGGCGAGGGCACGTCGCCGCGGAGCGTCTCGAACTCCTCGTCGCGCGCCTCCGTGCTCGCGCGCGGGACGCTCGACAGCAGCGCCTTCGTGTACGGGTGCGCGGGGTCGTCGAAGATCTCCTCCACCGGCCCGATCTCGACGATCTCGCCGAGGTACATCACCGCGACGCGGTCGCAGACGTGGCGCACCACGCCGAGGTTGTGCGCGATGAACAAGAACGTGAGCCCGAAGTCGTCCTGGAGGTCTTCGAGCAGGTTCAGGATCTGCGCCTGGACGCTCACGTCGAGCGCCGACACCGGCTCGTCGAGGACGACGAAGTCGGGGTCTAGGGCGAGCGCCCGAGCGATCCCGATGCGCTGGCGCTGCCCGCCCGAGAACTCGTGCGGGTACCGGTCCATCTGGTCGGCGGAGAGGCCGACCCGTTCGAGCAGGTCGCGGGCCGTCTCGCGGCGCTGTTCCCGGTCGGCGACGTCGTGGATGCGGAGCCCCTCCGTGACGATGTCGCCGGTGGTCATGCGCGGGTCGAGGCTGGAGAACGGGTCCTGGAACACGATCTGGGCGCGCCGGCGGAACTCGTTCAGGTCGCGGTCGGTCATCGCCCGAACGTCGGTCCCGTCGAAGGTGATCTCGCCGGCGGTCGGCTCCCGCAGGCGCAACACCGTCTCGCCGGTCGTCGACTTGCCGCAGCCGGACTCGCCGACGAGCCCCAGCGTCTCGCCCTCGCGCACGTCGAAGGAGACGCCGTCGACCGCCTTCACGCTCGCCGACTCCTGCCCGAGCAGGCGGTCGACGATCGACGAGTCGTCCGCGTAGTACTTCTTCAGCCCGTCGACGGAGAGCAGCGGGTCGCTCATTCGCCCTCACCCCCGTCGGTCGCGGCCTCCGCGTCGCCGACCTCGTCGAAGTGATCGTCCGGGAGCGCGTCCGCCGGGTCGTACTCGCGCTCGGCGAGGACGCACGTGGCGCCGTGGTCGGCGGCGGCGTCGACGGTCGCCTCCGCGGGCTTGTCGAGGCACGCCTCCATCGCCTTCGGGCACCGGTCCGCGAAGTAACACCGGTCGCCCATCTCGGCGTCGACCAGGCTCGGGACGTTGCCCGCGATCGGTTCGAGCCGCGGCCGCGGGTCGTCCACGTCGGGGATCGAGCCGAGCAGCCCCTGCGTGTACGGGTGGACGGTGTCCTCGAACACGGAGTCGAGCGTGCCGCGCTCGACGACCTCGCCGGCGTACATCACGCAGACGCGGTCGCACATCTCCGCGATCACGCCGAGGTCGTGAGTGATGAGCACGATGCTCATCCCGCGGTCGGCCTGGATCTCCTTCAGCAGGTTCAGGATCTGCGCCTGGATCGTCACGTCGAGCGCGGTCGTCGGCTCGTCGGCGATCAGCACGTCCGGCTCGCCGGCGAGCGCCTGCGCGATCATCGCGCGCTGGAGCATCCCGCCGGAGAACTGGCCGGGGTACTCGTCGACGCGGTCCTCGGGGTCGGGGATCCCGACCTGGCCGAGCAGCTCGACCGCCCGCTCCATGCTCTCCTCGCTGGTGTAGTCGCGGCCGGGGACGAGCCCGTCGAGGAGGTACTTACCGAGCCCGTACCCCTGCGTCCGCGAGCGCGTCGAGCGGGGGTTCGCCCGCGCCCGGCGCTGTACCTCGACCGCCTCGGCGATCTGCTCGCCGACCGTGATAGAGGGGTTGAAGCTGCTCATCGGGTCCTGGAAGATGACGCTGAACGAGGGGCCGCGCAGCGACCGGCGCACGCTCGGCGGCACCGTCCGGAGGTCGACGTGGTCGCCGTCGACGTGGACCGCCCCCGTCCCGCGGAACTCCTCCGCGAGGTCGGGGTCGCGGTACCACACCTCGCCGGCCGTGATCCGGCCGGGCGTCTCGACGAGGTCGACGAGCGACAGCGCGGTCACGGACTTGCCGGAGCCGGACTCGCCGACGACGCCGAGGATCTCGTCTTCCCGGAGGTCGAACGACACCGACTCCACCGCGTTGATCTGCCCCTCCTCGGTGAAGAAGCGCGTCGAGAGGTCCCGGACCGACAGCACGTCGTCGGCCGCGGGCAGCCCGGTCGGGGCCGCGCCGGCAGCGCCGACGGCGTCGGCCGTCGCGGCGTCGCTCGCGCCGCCGTCGGTCGCGCCGCCGTCGGTCGCCGCGGCGGACTCGTCGGTCGGCCGCTCGGCGTCGCTCATGCGGCACCCCCTTCGCCCTCGATACCGGGGTCTAAGGCGTCACGCAGCCAGTCGCCGAGCAGGTTGATCCCGATAACCGACAGCATGATCGCGAGCCCGGGGATGGAGGCGATCCACCACTGCCCGGAGGAGACGTAGTCGCGCCCCTGCGCGATGTCGAAGCCCCACGACAGCGTCGTCCCCGAGAAGCCGAGGAACGACAGCGAGCTCTCCAGGAGGATGATCGCCGCCACCTGTACCGTCCCGAGGACGATGATCGGCGTGATCGCGTTTGGGAGGATGTGGCGGACGATGATCGTGTTGTCGTCGGCCCCGAGGGCGCGAGACGCCTTCACGTACTCCTGCCCGCGCAAGGAGAGCGCCTCCCCGCGGGCGACGCGGGCGAACCACACCCAGTTGACGAGGCCGACGACGATCACCACCGTTATCGGCAACACGAAGCTCTCGGGCATCTCCGGCGCGAGCCCGGCGGCGACGAACGGGTCGGGGACGTTCACCGCCGCGCGCCCCCACAGCCCGATGAGCGCGACCGCCAGCACGAGCGAGGGGAACGCGAGGCTCACGTCCGCGATCCGCATCAGCGCGTCGTCGACGCGCCCGCGGTGGTAGCCGGCGAGCAGCCCGACCGGCACGCCGATCGACGCCGCCAGCAGGGTGCCGAGGACGCCGACGACGAGCGACGTGCGGGCGCCGTACACCACCCGCGAGAACATGTCGCGGCCGAGTCCGTCGGTCCCGAACACGTGGTCCGGGTCGGCCGTGATCTCCACCTCCTCGGTGACGGTCTGGATCTCGCCGTCGACCATCTGCGAGGAGGTCCGCTCGGCCGTCTGCGAGAAGCCGAGCGGCGGTAGCTCGCTCTCGTTGAGCTGTTGCTCGGTCGGGTTGTGGGGCGCGACGAACGGGGCGAACGCGGCGGTCAACACGATGACCACCACGAGCGCCAGCCCGAGCTTCGCGAGCCCGCTACCTCTGAACTCCTTCTTGAGATTGCGTATGACACGTGAAGAGACCATGTTAGTCGGTCACCACCTCCGGGTCGAGGTAGGCGTACACCACGTCGACGAGGATGTTGACGAGGACGAAGCTCGTCCCGATGACGATCAGGCTGCCCTGGAGCGCGGGCCAGTCGCGCTGGTTGATGCTCTCGATGACCAGCGTGCCGAGCCCCGGCCACGAGAACACCGCCTCCGTGATCACGGCGCCGCCGATCAGCGTCCCGAGCTGGAGCCCGAGGACGGTGATCACGGGGATCAGCGTGTTCCGGAGCGCGTGCTTGTACCGGATCAGGGTCCGCGGGAGCCCCTTGGCCCGCGCGGCCTGGACGTAGCCCTTGCTGAGCTCGTCGAGCATGCCCGACCGCGTCAGTCGGGTGATGAGCGCCATGAAGTAGGTCCCCAAGGCGATCGCCGGCAACGTGATGTACGCGAGCCAGGTCAACAGCGTGCCGACGAACGGCTCGGCGGTGATTGCCGACAGCGCCACGTCGCCGACGTCGGCGCCGCGGCCGCTGGTGTTGAAGACGTTGAACTCCACGGCGAAGATCAGGATGAGCATGATCCCGAGCCAGAAGTTCGGCGTCGAGATGCCGCCGAGCGACAGCAGGGTCGCGCCGTAGTCGACCGGCTCGTTGCGGCGGGTCGCGCTGATCACGCCGAGCGGGATCGCGAGGACGATGGCGACGATGCTGGCGGCGACGGCGAGCTCGATCGTCGCGGGCAGGCGCTCGAAGACGAGCGTCGTGACCTCCTGACCGCGGATGTACGACCGGCCCATGTCGCCCTGAAGCAGTTCGAAGACGTACCGCCCGTACTGGATGTACAGCGGCTGGTCGAGGCCGAGCTCGGCCGCGATCGCCTGTCGCGTCTCCTGTGACGCGTCGAGCGGTGCCACCGCGTTGATCGGGCTGCCGGGGGTGACGAACCGGAGCGCGAACACGACGGTGACGACGCCCCAGACGACCCCGATCCCCTGGAGGCTTCTTTTGAGTACGAATCTTCCGAATGACATTAATAACGATATTGGGAGATGACGGGCGCGTTACTGCCGGGTGGCGGTGTCCGGGTCGATGAACTCGTCGGCCCGCGGCTCCCACGAGATCTCGTTCGAGACGCCGTAGACGCTGAACTGCTGGTGCATGAACACCCACGGCGCGAGGTCGTGGGCGAGCTGGTTCGCCTGCTGGAGGATCTCGACGCGCTCCTCGGAGTCCTGCGTCGTCTCGGCCTCGTTGAGCAGCGCGTCGAGGTCGTCGTTCTTCAGGATCGTCAGCGCGCCGTTCGAGGCCATCAGCGGCGTCATGGTCTGACTGCCGTCGAACTCGCCGTTCCCCCAGCCGAGGAGGTTGAAGTGCGGCTTGTCCTCGATGTTGCCCGTCGTGATGTCCTGGACGAGCGAGGAGAACTCGCGCTGTTGCAGCTCACAGGAGACGTTCGACAGCGAGTCGATCTGGTTCGCCGCGGCCTGCGCGATCTCAACGTCGCGGAGGTAGCGACCGATCGGGGTCTGGAGCGTGATCTCGACGCCCGCGTGGCCGGACTCCTCGACGAGCCGCTCCGCCTCGTCTGGGTCGTACGGGTACGGGTCGATGTCGGGGTTGTAGCCGACGTGGCCCTCCAGCGTCGGCTGGCCGGTGATGTTCCCGAAGCCGTTGAGCACGTTCTCGATGATGCTCTCGACGTCGACGGCGTAGTTCATCGCCTGCCGGAACTGCTGGCTGGAGAACGGCTCCACGTCGTACCGCATCTGGAGGAAGATGATCCGCGCGCTGGGCACGGAGTTGATCGTCGCCACGTCCGAGCCGTTCACCCGGGAGACCTCGTTCGGCGGCACGTTCGTCACGATGTCCGTCTCCTCGGCGAGCAGCTGGTTGACTCGCGTGCTCGACTCGCTGGAGGCGGTCATGGTGAGCTCGTCGACCTCGGGCGCGCCGTCCCAGTACTCCTCGTTCGGCTCGTAGACGACCTGGTTGCCCGACTCGTAGTTCGCGAGGCGGAACGGCCCCGTCCCGTTGGCGTTCCGGTTGATGTAGTCGCTGCCGTTCTCCTCGATCCACGACTGCTGGACGACCGGGCCGTTCGTCGCGAACAGCTGGAAGGCGATCGGGTTGTAGCCGTCGAAGGAGACGGTCACCTGGCCGTCGCCGGTCGCGACCTCGGTGACCGGCCCGAGGTCGTTCGACTGCGGGCTGGCGATGCCGACGTCCTCGAACACGATCCGCCGGATGCTGTACCGCACGTCCTGCGGCGTGACCTCGTCGCCGTTGTGGAACGTGAGGCCGTCGCGCAGCATGAAGCGGACGTCGCCGTCCTCGGTGCGCTCCCACTCGTCCGCGAGGCCGGCGATGATGCCGCCCTGCTTGTCGCGGTCGAGGAGCCCCTCGTACAGCTGGCCGACGATGATCTCGGTGTTCGTCTCGGCGTGGTCCTGCGGGTCGAGCCCGGAGTCCATCTGGCCCATGGTGACGCCGAGTTCGAACGTGTCGTCGCCGCCGTCGCCGCCGTCGGAGCCATCCGACCCGTCGGAACCGTCGCCGCCGTCCATGCCGTCACCGCCGTCTGAACCGTCGCCGCCGTCGCCGCCGTCGCCGCCGCCGGCGCAGCCCGCGAGACCGACCGCACCGGCCGTTCCGGCGTACTTGAGCACCGTCCGCCTGTCGACGTGGTTGTCGTTGTCAGTAGGCATAGCCGATCTCATACGATAGAGCGTTATGAACCTACCGGCAGACGCGGCCCCTTTCGGGACCGACTGCCCGCGTCAGGCTGACAGTAGCGGGGCCGAGTCGCCGGGGCGAGCGCCGCCGGACTCGCCGGGCCGGGCGCGAGCGGAAACCGACGGGTATGTAGGGCCCCCGGCGGTAGGCGGGCGGTATGGACGGACCCGATCCCGGACCGCAGTGGGACACGGTCGAGGCGGACGCGGAGTCGACGGCGGCGGCGTACGGCGAGCGCGGCTGGACCGCGATCGCGGGCCACCCCGGGCAGGTGAACCCCGTCGCGGACGCCGCCCGGATCGACGTGCTGTTGCCCGGCTCCGAGTTCGACGACGCGCTCGCCGCGGTCGAGGACGCCGCGATCGACGGCGTCGACGTGTACGCGGGCGCCGCCGAGGGGGTCGCGTACCGGCTGGTGGTCGCCACCGACGAGTCCGCGCAGGTGGCGCTGTGCGTGCCCACCTACCTCGGGAGCGACGACCTCGACGCGCTGCGCGCGGCCGCCGAGGCGGCGGGCGCGCTCACCGTGCGGCTGCGCCCCCTCGACGACCGCGACCACGTCGAGGTCGCGATCGACGAGCCGGCGGTCTTCTTCGACGCGCCCGAGGCGTGAGACCCACACACGTGGGTATTCGATAGGCGTCTGACTTCGACGTATTCATATTTGTGCGATCGCGATCATCCGTATGAACCGCGCAGAGAAGGCGGCCCTCCAGCTACAGGCGGTCGCCGTGTTGCGGATGCTGAAGGAGACGCGAACGTACGAGGAGCTGTCGGACGTGACGGGGCTGCCCGCGGGCGACCTGAACCGCTACGTGAACGGCCACGTGCTGCCCGGCACCGACCGCGCGAGCGAGGTCGTCGAGTCGGTCGGCCGCGAGGCGCTCGCCGACGAGCTTGTCGCGCGCGTCGAGTTCGACGACGAGGGGTACGTCGACAACTCCGGGGTGGTCTTCGACCAGTCGTTCCTCGACCTCGTGGCGCCGGTCGCGGCGGAGACGTTCGAGTTCGAGTCGCCCGACGTGGTGCTGACGGCCGCGACCGACGGCATCACGCTCGGCGCGGCGATGGCCTCGTTCTTCGACGCGCGCCTGGCGTACGCGAAGAAGTCGAAGGAGACGGCGGTCGAGGAGTTCATCGAGTCGCGCCAGCGGCTCGCCTCCGGCATCGAGCTCACCTACTACCTCCCCGCGAGCGCCATCGACGCCGGCGACACGGTGCTGGTCGTCGACGACCTGATCCGCTCTGGCGAGACCCAGGAGCTCCTCTTGGACATCGCGCTCCAGGGCGACGCCGACGTCACCGGCGTGTTCGCGCTCATCGCCGTCGGCGACGAGGGGATGGACCGCGCGCGAGCGATCACCGACGCCCCGGTCGGGGCGCTCACGACGTTCGAATAGCCACGTTCACGCATACTCTTCGGGAAAAAATCCGTTTAGGAGAGTTTTTGATCCACATACGCGGATCATAGTTCGCGTCGTTCAGCAAGGCTTATCACTCGATCCACGGGAACCTCCACGCGTTCAATGGGGCTTTCAGACACGCTGGCTGCGCGGTTCGACGTGGAGTCGCACGGGTCGGACGTCCGCACCGAACTGGTCGCCGGGCTCACGACGTTCCTCGCGATGTCGTACATCATCGTCGTGAACCCCGCGATCCTCTCTGAGGCGATCCAGATCGAGGGGTACGGGCAGGGAGAGGTGTTCCAGATGATCGCCATCGCGACGATCCTCTCGGCGGCCATCGGGACGGCCGTGATGGCGCTGTACGCGAACCGGCCGTTCGGGCTCGCGCCCGGGCTCGGGCTCAACGCCTTCTTCGCGTACACGGTCGTGCTCGGGCTCGGAATCCCGTGGCAGACGGCGCTGGCGGCCGTCTTCGTGGAGGGCGTCGTGTTCATGGCGCTCACCGCGGTCGGCGCGCGCGAGTACGTCATCCGGCTGTTCCCCGAGCCGGTGAAGCGCTCGGTCGGGGCCGGTATCGGGCTGTTCCTGCTGTTCATCGGCCTCCAGGAGCTCCAGGTCGTCGTCAACGACGAGGCGACGCTCGTCGCGCTCGGGAACGTCTTCGCCAACCCGTGGGCGATCCTCGGCGTGCTCGGGCTCGTCTTCACGTTCGTGCTGTGGGCCCGGAACGTCACCGGCGCCATCATCGTCGGCGTCCTCACCACCGCAATCGCGGGGTGGGCGCTCACCCTCGGCGGGTTCTTCGCGCGCGGCGCCGTGACCCCCGAGACGCTCCCCTCGGCGCAGTACGACATCACGCCGCTGGCGGGAGCGTTCCTCAGCGGGCTCTCCGGGATCGACCCGCTCACGTTCGTCCTGGTCGTGTTCACGTTCTTCTTCGTCGACTTCTTCGACACCGCCGGGACGCTGATCGGCGTCTCGCAGTTCGGTGACTTCCTCGACGACGACGGCGACCTCCCCGACATGGACAAACCGCTGATGGCCGACGCCGTCGGGACCACGTTCGGCGCGGTGCTCGGGACCTCCACCGTGACGACGTACATCGAGTCGTCGACGGGCGTCGAGGAGGGCGGCCGCACCGGGCTGACCGCCCTCGTCGTCGCCGCGCTCTTCCTCGCGTCGCTCGCCGTGATCCCCGTCGTCGCCGCGATCCCGGCGTACGCCTCCTTCATCGCGCTGATCGTCGTCGGCGTGATGATGCTCCAGGGGCTCGTCGAGGTCGACTGGAGCGAGCCCGCGTGGGCCGTCTCCGCGGGCCTCACGGTCACCGTGATGCCGTTCGCCTACTCCATCGCCGACGGGCTGGCGGCCGGCATCGTCGCGTACCCGCTCATCAAGCTCGCGATCGGCGAGGGCCGCGACGTCGCCCTCGGCCAGTACGTCATCGCGGCGCTGCTCGCGGCGTACTACGTCCTCTCGACCGCCGGCTACATCCTCTGAGCCGGACCGCTCGGCGGTCGCGTCGACCGAACCCTCTTGTCGCGACGGGCCGCATACCGACCGAGAGCCGATGTCCGGTCCGCCAGACGCCGACCCGTCCGTGACCGTCGCCGACCGCGAGCGACACGCGAGCGACCCGCCCCGCGAGCTCGCGCTCGACTGCGTCGTCGCGGGGATCGAGGCGGCGCACCCCGCCGCGGTCGTCGCCGACGCGCTCGCGCTCGACGGCGACGTGCTGACCGTCGCGGCCGCCGACGGGACGGCGACCGCCCGCGACCTCGCGGCGTACGACCGCGTCGTGGTCGTCGGCGCGGGCAACGCGGCGGGCCACTTCGCGGCCGCGGTCGAGCGGCTGCTCGGCGACCGGATCGACGGCGGCGCGGTCGTCACCGACGACCCGGTCGAGACCGAGCGGGTCGCGGTCCTCCCCGGCGACCACCCGACGCCGAGCGAGGCGGGCGTCGAGAGCGCCCGGCGGGTGCGCGCGGTCGCGGCCGACGCCGGCGAGTCCGACCTCGTGATCGGACTCCTCACCGGCGGCGGCAGCGCGCTGTTGGCCGCGCCGGCCGAGGGGGTCGCGCTCGGCGACCTCAGCGAGACGACCGACGCGCTGCTGGCGAGCGGCGCGACCATCTCGGAGATCAACGCGGTCCGCAAGCACCTCTCGGCGGTGAAGGGCGGGCGGCTGGCGCGGGCGGCCGCCCCCGCCGACGCGCTCGCGCTGGCGGTCAGCGACGTGACCGGCGACGACCCGGCCGTGATCGCGAGCGGGCCCCTCTCGCCGGACCCGACGACCTTCGGGGACGCAATCGCCGTCCTCGACCGATACGGGATCGACGCGCCCGCCGCCGTCGCGGACCGCCTCGAAGGCGGCGCCGCGGGCGAGGTCGCGGAGACGCCCGGACCGGGCGAGTCACCGTTCGACGGCGGCGGCGTCGACGTCCGGATCGTCGCGAACGCGCGCACGGCCCTGACCGCCGCCCGCGAGGTCGCTGCCGAGCGGGGGTACGAGCCACTCGTGCTCTCGGCGCGGATGCGCGGCGAGGCGCGGGAGGCGGCGAAGGCGCACGCGGCGGTCGCCGAGGAGTGCCGGGCGGTCGGGGAGCCGATCGAGCCGCCGGCGGTCCTCCTCTCGGCCGGCGAGGTGACGGTGACGCTCGGCGACGACCCCGGAACGGGCGGGCCGAACGGGGAGTTCGCGCTGTCCGCGGCGCTCGAACTCGACGCGGCGGGCCCCGACGGCGAGGGGATCGTCGTCGCGAGCCTCGACACCGACGGGATCGACGGCGCCACGGACGCGGCGGGGGCGCTGGTCGACGACCGCCTCGTCAGCGACGGTCCGGAGGGCCCGCTGACCCGCGAGGCGGCCGCGGACGCGCTCGACGCGCACGACGCGTACCCGGTGCTCGACGACGCGGGGGCGCTGCTCCGCACCGGACCGACCGGGACGAACGTCAACGACCTGCGGGCGGTTGTGGTCGCGGAGCGCGGCGGGCGCTCGGACGACGGCGGCGCCCGGGCGGACGCCCGAGAGGGCGGTTCGGAAGGGACTAAGTAGCGGCCGGCAAATTCTGCGACATGCAGACGCTGCTCTTGAACGCGGACGACGTGGACGAGAACGCCGAGATGGACCGCGTGATCGACGCGGTCCGCGGCGCGTTCACGGCCTACGAGCGGGGCGACGCGAAGATGCCGGCGAAGTCGTACATCGACCTCCCCGAGTACAACGGCGACTTCCGCTCGATGCCGGCCTACCTCGACGTGCGCGAGGAGGACGTGGCCGAGGAGACCGAGGAGGGCGACGGCTGGGACGCCGCCGGGATCAAGTGGGTGAACGTCCACACCGACAACCCCGACCACCACGACCTCCCGACCGTGATGGGGACGATGATCTACTCCGACCCGGAGACGGCGTTCCCGCTCGCGGTCCTCGACGGGACGACGCTGACGATGAAGCGGACCGGCGCGGCCGCCGCGGTCGCGACCGATCACCTCGCGGTCCCGGACGCGACGAGCATGGGGATCGTCGGCGCCGGCGTCCAGTCGTACACCCAGCTCGAAGCGGTCGCGGCGGTCCGGGACATCGAGGAGGTCGTCGTGAGCGACCTCGACGAGGCGCGCGTCGCCGACTTCGTCGACGCCTTCGAGGACCGGTTCGACGTGCGCGCCGGCTCGGTCGCCGAGGCCGGTCACTGCGACGTGCTCTCGACGGTCACGCCCGTCGAGGACCCTATCGTCGGCCCGGACGACGTGGGCGATCACACCCACGTCAACGCCATGGGCGCGGACGCCGAGGGCAAACACGAGCTGGCGGACGACCTCCTCTCAGACGCCACCGTCGTCATCGACGACCACGAGCAGTGCACCCACTCCGGCGAGATCAACGTCCCGTACGCCGCGGGAACGCTCACCGACGACGACATCTACGGCGAGATCGGCGAGATCGTCGTCGGCCGCCGCGCGGGGCGCCCCGGCACGCCCGGCACGCCGGCCGACGCCGACGGCGTGTGCGGCGTCAGCGTCTTCGACTCGACGGGGCTCGCGATCCAGGACGTGGCGGCCGCGCGCGTCGTCTACGAGCGCGCCGACGAACTGGACAACGGCTACCCGTTCGACCTGCTCGGCCTCGACGGCTGAGTTCGGTCCGACCGCCGCGCTCGACCCCGACGACCGCGCTCGACGCGCCGCTTTTGCCCCTCCGTCCCCTATTACGTCCGTGAAGCTCGTCAGCGTCGCCGCGCTCGCGGAGAACCGGGTGATCGGGAGGGACGGCGAGGTGCCGTGGCCCCACATCGAGGCGGACGTCAGGCAGTACCGCGAGCGCGTCGCGGGCTCGCCGGTGATCCTGGGCCGGCGCACCTTCGACTCGATGCGCGACGACCTCCCCGGCAGCCGCCAGATCGTCGTGAGCCGGAACGTCGATGCGGTGGACGTGCCGACCGCGAGCGTCGCGAACGGCGACGAGGCGGCGATCGAACTGGCCCGCGACGCCGTCGCCGAGGCCGGCTTCGGCACGGCGTACGTCCTCGGCGGCGGCGGAATCTACGACCTGTTCCAGCCGCACCTCGACGGGATGGCCCTCAGCCACGTCGACGGCGCCTACGAGGGCGACACGTACTACCCCGAGTGGGACGACGACGAGTGGGAGGTCGCCGCGGAGACGGCGTACGACCGGTTCACGCTCCGCGAGTGGGTCAGGCGCGCCGGCGCAAGCTGACCGATCTCCCCGGTCGCGGACGACGACCGTTCACCGGCGGCGTGACCCACCGGGGCGACCGGCTCAGTCGCCGTCGACGCGCTCGGCGAACCCGAACCGGGGCTTCACGTCGGTGACCTCGACCGTGAGCGTCTCGCCGACGTCGCCGTCGACGAACAGCGTGTATCCCTCGACGTAGGCGATCCCGTCGCCCTCGTCGCCCTCCTCTTCGACCGTCACCTCGACGCGGTCGCCCTCGGCGACCGGGGAGGTCGTGTACCCCTTCGCGACGAGGTACACCTCCGAGGACGAGTCCCGCGAGGCGGGCGGCGAGACGGTCCGCACGTACTGGAACGACTCGCTCACGTCGTCGCGGAAGGCGTCGAGGTCCTGGCCCTGGAACACCTTCACGACGAAGTCGCCGCCGGGCGCGAGCAGCTCGTCCGCGGTGTCGAGCGCCTGCCGCGCGAGGTGGACCGACCGGGCGTGATCGAGGGAGTACTCGCCGGTCATGTTCGGCGCCATGTCGGAGAGGACCGCGTCGGCGCCGCCCTCGCCGACCGCCTCGCGCAGGTAGTGGCGGGTGCGCTCTTCGGTCATGTCGCCGCGGATCGTCTCCACGTCGTGGTCGTCGAACTCGTCGATGCGCTGGAGGTCGACGCCGACGACGGTGCCGCCCTCGCCGACCGCCTCGGCGGCGACCTGGAGCCAGCCGCCGGGCGCGGCGCCGAGGTCGACCACGGTGTCGCCGCGGCCGAGCAGGTCGGCCTCCTCGTCGAGCTGTTTCAGCTTGTAGGCGGACCGGGCGCGGTACCCCTGCTGTTTGGACCGGTTGTAGTAGTCGTCTTTCCCGCTCATGCGTCGGTCACCGCGGCCCGGGAGGGGGCCGCCGAACCCGCGGGCGAATTCGCGCTCATACCCGTAAGGACGGGGGCGACCGGGAAATGAACGTCGAATGCGTGCGCGCCGGCGAGACGGCGCGGAGCGCTTCTGCGGCGTGCGGATGAGGAAGGACTACTCGCGTCCTCGCAGCCACGTCGCGACCCGCCCGAGGCGAGACGCGAGCGCGGCGAGCGGTCGCCGCCCGTCGCTCCCGGTCGATTCGGTGGGCGTCGGCTCGGTCGATTCGGTGGGCGTCCGCTGCGCCGCGACGATCGACTCGTAGGTGTCGATCACCTGCTGGCGCTGCCGCTCCTTCGACGCGATTTCCGCTTCGAGCGCCGCTACCTCCGCTTCGAGCGCCGCCACCTCGTCCGCGAGCCGCTCGACTCGGTCCGCCGGCGGGTCGCGCTCGGCCGCGCGGGCACCGTCGCGGCCGGGTCGGTCCGGAACGGGCCGCTCGTCGTCGGTCGAGCGGTCGTCCGCGGACGCGGCCGGTCGGGGCGGGGGGCCGTCGATCGAGTCCACCGCCTCGACGTCGATACCACCGGGATCGAGGGATCCGGACGTTGAGGGCATCATCCGTGGGAAGCGTGGGTACGCGTACCATACTGAAAAATCTCAGTCAGCCGCGAGTCGGACGCGCCGCTTGCGCGGGGGTCAGTACCTCTCGCGACCGTCTGCGGAGATCCGCCCTTCGAGGCGCTCCGAGCGTCCGTCGGCGCCGTCGTCCGCCCCTCCCGCCGGGCGGACCGCGAACCCGAGGCCCTCGTAGAACCCCCGCAGCTCGGCGTCGAACGTCGCGGTGACGGCCGCGACAGCGGGGTCCGACGCCCCCCGGTCGAGCGCGGCCGCGACGAGCGCGGCGCCGATCCCTTCCCCTCGGCGCGCCCGCCTGACCGCGACGGCGTCGACGTGGAGTCGGTCCGGGCCGGGTCGCACGGCGACCAGCGCGCCGACGACGCCGTCGGTCCGCGCGGAGCGGGCGACGAGCGCGTCACCCGCGTCGATCCGGTCAGTGACGGCGTCCGCGTCGGTCTCCAGCATCGCGGCGTCGAGGACCCGGAGGACGTCGAGGCGGTCGTCGGGCGTCGCCGGCTCGACGGTCACGTCCGCGGGCGGGTCAGGGAGGCTCTCGTCGACCGTCACGGCGCGTCGCGGAGGCCAGTTCCGCCCTTGATCAGCCGCAGGACCCGCACCTCCGCGGCGTCGACGACGCGGTCGCCCGGGACCGGCGAGCCGTCGACCAGCGCGGACGCCTCCTGCGGGTGGTAGCCCGCCGCGCGGATCAGGTCGTCGTACGTCGCGTCGGCGGCGAGGCTGTACTCGTCGGTCCCCTCGCCGACGACCTCGACGGTCACGTCCATGTGCGCGGTAGCGGGCGCGGCGGCGTCAATCGCACGGTTTCGGCGGATCGGCTCAGTCGCCGGCCGGCTCGCGGACGTTCCACGTGTAGAGGAACCACGCGACCGCGGCGCCGACGGCGACCGCCACCAGCGCGCCGGGCCGCGGGATAGCACCGGTCCACGCGTCGACGACGAGGAGGCCCGTCGCGGCCGCGGCGACGACCAGCACGCGCGCCGCGTCGCGCGCGAGTTCGGCCTCGCGCTCGGGCGGCAGGTCGCCGTCGTAGCCGGCTATCAGGTCGGCCGCGTCGCCGCGGCGGATCGCCCACGCGAGAAGGAGACAGAATCCGCTGACGTGGCCGACCAGGACGGTTTCGACGATCGCCATGGCGCGTTGTCGGTCGCGTCGGCCGCGGCTCAGCCGTCCAGCTCCTCGCGGAGCAGGCCGTTCACCTGGCCGGGGTCGGCGCTGCCGCCGGTCGCCTGCATCACCTGGCCGACGAGGAAGTTGATCGCGCCCTCGTCGCCGTCGTGGTAGTCGGCGACCGCGTCGGGGTTCTCGTCGATGGCGGCCGCGACCGCGGCCTCGACCTCGCCGCTCTCGGCCTTGCCGAGGTCCTCGCGCTCGATGATCGTCTCGGGGTCGTCGCCCTCGTCGAGCATCTCGCGGAGGACGGTCTCCTCGGCGTTCTTCACGGTCAATTCGTCGGCAGCGACGAGCTCGATCAGGCGCGTGAACTCGTCGAGACGGTCCTCGACGTCCGTGATCTGCATCTCGCGGTAGTTGAGCTCGCCGAGTAAGTTGTCGGCGACCCACGTCGCCGCGAGGTCGGGGTCGAACTCGCTGGCCACGTCCTCGAAGAAGTCCGCGACCGCCTTCGTGGAGGTGAGCTTCGAGGCCGCCTCGCGGTCGAGCCCGTACTCCTCGCGGAAGCGCTCGCGGCGGGCGTCGGGCAGCTCCGGGATCGCGATCTGCTCTTTCCAGTCCGCCACCTCCAGCGCGGGGAGGTCGCCCTCGCGGAAGTAGCGGTAGTCCTTCTCGGCCTCCTTCGAGCGCATCCCGACGGTGACGCCGCGGTCCTCGTCCCAGTGGCGGGTCTCCTGTTCGATCTCGCGGCCGCGGCGGAGGACGTTCTCCTGGCGGGTGACCTCGTAGGCGAGCGCCTGCTCCGCGCCCTTGTGGCTGGAGATGTTTTTCACCTCGGCGCGGTTCACCTCGTCGAGCGCGTCCCCGTCGATCGTCCCGTCCCCGGCGACGTGTTCGGCGGGGACTAAGGAGACGTTGGCGTCGACGCGCAGGCTCCCGTCGCGGCCGGGGTCGAACACGCCGAGGTACTCCAGCACCTCCTCCAGCTTGGCGAGGAACGCCCGCGTCTCGGCCGGCGAGCGGAAGTCCGGCTCCGTGACGATCTCCATCAAGGGGGTGCCCGCGCGGTTGTAGTTGACGAGGGTGTGGCTCGCCGACTCGATGGAGCCGCCGGCGTGCTGGAGGCTGCCGGGGTCCTCTTCGAGGTGCGCGCGGGTGATCCCGATGGTCCGCGGGTCGCCGTCGACGCGGACCTCCAGTTCGCCCTCGGCGCAGATCGGCGCGTCGTACTGCGTGAGCTGGAAGTTCTTCGGGAGGTCGGGGTAGTAGTAGTTTTTCCGGTGGAACGTGGTCGTCTCGGGGATGTCGGCGTCGATCGCCTTCCCGACCTTCACGGCGGCCTCGACGGCGGCCTCGTTGAGGACGGGGAGCGCGCCCGGCAGCCCGAGGCAGGTCGGGCAGGTGCGCGTGTTCGGCGCCTCGTCCTCGGCGGGCTCCGTCGAGCAGCCGCAGAAGATCTTCGTGTCGGTCTCGAGCTGGACGTGGACCTCCAGCCCGATCACGACTGTCCGGTCCGCCGTCGCGGCCTGCGTGCTCATTACCGGAGCGTTGTGAGCGGGCCGCCTAAATCGTGTCGGGACCGTCGCCGCCGACGCCGACCGGTCGGCCGCGGTCAGGACGCGGCGAGGCACCGCCGCTATCGATTCCGAAAACGGGGAGGGAACGATTATGAGGGGGACGTTCGTAGCAGAGCCGATGACCGACGCGACGAGCCGGGAGGGCACCGAGCCGAACGGGGTCGGCGAGCCGGCCGTCCCTCCGGTCCGGCGACGAGAGGCGAGAGGACCGCGGCCGGGATGACGGCCGCAGACAGCCCCCGCCGCGGACGACCGCGACGCACGCCCGCGACAGATGCCTGGTGAGTCGACGCTCCATCTCGGAGAGCCGGTCGACGCCGCGTGGGGGACCCTCCCGGAGGGGACTCGGACGGTCCCGCACGGCGACCGGGAGAGCGACGGCGACGGCGTCGGGTGCCCGGACGCGGTGATCGTCCGGCTGCGCGACGGGGCGGCGGGCGAGCGCGGCCGCGCCGTGCGTGACCGGCTGCGGGCGGTCCGCGACCGCTACCCCGACGCGACGACGCTCGCGTACACCGTCGAAGACGACCCTGACGCGGCGATCGACGCGGGCCGGCTCGGGGTCGAGTACGCCTCCGGGCGCCGGCTGGCGGCCGACGCCGAGACGCTCGCGGACCGCCTCGACGCCGGGCGGGAGGGCCGACGACCCGACGACACGCCGCGTCGGGAGCGCGAGGCCGCCCTCGAACCGTTCATTCGGATCGTCTCGGACCGGACGACTGACCTCGACGAGAAGCTCGACGAGCTGTTGGCGCTGGGGCGCGACCGGCTCGGCCTCTCAATCGGCTACTCCTCGCGGGTCGAGGGCGACCGGATCGAACTCCGGCAGTACAGCGACGGGACCGGGACGGTGGCGTCGCTCGC
Organism: Halorubrum sp. Atlit-28R; assembly: GCF_003665955.1. Taxonomy (NCBI): domain Archaea; kingdom Methanobacteriati; phylum Methanobacteriota; class Halobacteria; order Halobacteriales; family Haloferacaceae; genus Halorubrum; species Halorubrum sp. Atlit-28R. Next base: position 73,056 of record NZ_QPLS01000011.1, on the reverse strand, counting down.
CGAGGGCGCGCTCGACGACGACGACGGGACGCTGCCGCTGGACCTGACCTACTGTAAGCGAACGGTCCGGAGCGACGACGTGGTCGCGTTCACCGACCCCGAGGCGGCGGGCCTCGGCGACGACCCGGCCTACGAGGCGTTCGGCTTCGGCAGCTACGTCGGCGGCCGGGTCGTCGTCGACGACGAGACGTTCGGGACGCTCTGTTTCCTCGACCCGGAGCGACGCGGCCGGCCGTTCGACGAGAGCGAGCGGCTGTTCGTCGAGCTGCTCGCCGACTGGTTGGGGCGGGCGCTCGAACGGCGAGTCGCCCGCGAGGAGCGCGAGGCGGCCGTCGACCGATTCGAGGAAACCCTCGAACGGGTCGACGACGCCTTCTTCGCGCTCGACGACGACTGGCGGTTCACCTACGTCAACGAGCGGGCCGCGGCGCTGTTAGAGCGCGACCCCGACGAGCTGCTCGGCGCCGACGTCTGGGCGGAGTTCCCGGCGGCGATCGGCGAGGAGTACGAGACGAACTACCGGCGGGCGATGGAGACGCAGGAGTCCGTCTCCTTCGAGAGCTACTACGAGCCGCTGGACCTGTGGACGGAAGTGACCGCGTACCCCTCGCCCGACGGGCTCTCCGTGTTCTTCGCGGACGTCACGGAGCGAAAGCGCCGCGAGCGGATCCTCGAACGGCTCCTCGGCACCGTGGAGGGTATCCAGCGGGCCGACGGCAGGGAGGCCGTCGCCGACCGGCTGGTCGAGGCCGCCGACGAGGTGTTGGGGTACGAGATCAGCGGCGTACGGCTGTACGACGCCGACGCGGACCGGCTCCGGCTGGTCGCGACGAGCGACGGGGTCGGCGACCGGTTCGCCGACAGCCGCGGGCCGCGCCGCCCCGGCGAGGGGTTCACCGGCGGGGTGTTCGAATCGGGCGACCCGCGGGTCATGGACGACATCGAGGCGCTCGGCGACGGGCGGTCGTACCACGGGATGCGCTCCGTCGCGGCGGTCCCGCTCGGCGATCACGGCGTGGTCGTCGTCGGCGCCGTCGAACCGAGCGCCTTCGGCGAGGACGACGTCGCCGTCCTCGAACTGCTGGCGACGAACGCGGTCGCCGCGATGGACGCCGCGGACCGCCGCCGCCGGCTCCGGACCTACGAGGACGCGCTGAAGAACGTCGACGACATGGTGTGCGTGCTCGACGGCGACGGCGCCGTCACGTACGCCACCGCGCCGTTCGTCGCGTGGTTCGGGGCCGACGACCGCGACGAGGTCGTCGGGGAGCGGCTCGACGCGCTCGTCGACGCGGCCGACGCGCCGCGGGTGGCCGACGCGGTCGGGGCGCTCACCGACCCGATCGCCGACGCCGGCGGCGACCCCGCGCCGGCCCGGACGATCGAACTGACCGCCGAGCGCGACGGCGACCCGCGGCCGCGGCACGGCCAGCTGCGGCTGTCGCGGCTCTCCGACCACGGGGGCGGCGTCGTCGGGTCGCTGAGCGACACGACGGACCTCCGGCGGACGCAGACCGAGCTGTCGACGGAGCGCGACCGCTTCCGGCGGCTGTTCGACCGGATCCCCGACCCGGTGATGGAGGTCGTCTTGGAGGACGACGAGACGGTGATAGACGGGGTCAACCCCGCGTTCGAGCAGCAGTTCGGCGCGGACGAGGCGTCGCTCCGCGGCCGGACGATCGGCGCGTTGGACATCCAGGACGACCGGCTGGGGGACAGCGAGCGCGACGGCGACGAGGAGGCGGACCTCGACGCGCTGGTCCGCGAGCGCGGGTTCGCGACGCGCGAGGTCCGCCGGCAGACCGTGGACGGCCCGCGGGAGTTCCTCTTCCGCGGGTTCAGCTACGAGACGGAGGGGACCCGGCGGGCGTTCGGGATCTACACGGACATCACCGACCGGAAGCGCCGCGAGCGGTACGTGCGGATCGTCAACCGGATCCTCAGGCACAACGTCCGGAACGAGCTGAACGTCGTGTTCGGCTTCGCCGGCGAGATCGCCGACCGCAGCGACGACGGGCAGGTCGGCGACTTCGCGGAGCGGATCGAGGCCACGGGCAAGCGGCTGGCGGGCGTCGCCGACGGCGCCACCACGCTCCGCCGCGTCGTGGAGGAAGGGTACGTGACCGACCCGGACGCGGTCGACGTGGCCGAGGTCGTCGACGAGGTCGCGTCGAAGCACGCGGCCGAGCGGCCCGACGCCCGGATCACCGCCGACGCGCCGGCGGGGACCGCGGTGCGCGGCGACGACCGCCTCTCGGTCGCCGTCGACCACCTCGTGGAGAACGCCGTCGAGCACGGCGGGGACGCCCCGCGCGTCGCGGTGACCGCCGAGCGCGACCCGGACGACGGGGTCGTGGCGGTGCGCGTCGCCGACGACGGCCCCGGGATCGCGGCCGCGGTCCGGGACGTGATCACCGGCGACAGCGAGGTGACGCAGCTACGGCACAACACCGGCGTCGGGCTGTGGATCGTCGCCTGGGTCGTTGAGGCGTACGGCGGCGAGATCCGGTTCGGCCCCGGGCTCGACGGCGAGGGGACGACGGTGACGCTCGTGCTCCCGGCGGCGGAGCGGAGCGCTCCGGGGCTCGACGGCGGGGACGAGCGGTAGCCCTCCGCGTTCCGACCCGTTTATTGTCGGCGGCGGTCCGTCTCCGTGTATGACCGACGACCGACGACGCGAGCTGATCGCCGCGCTCACCGCGGCCGACGCCGTCCGGTTCGGCGAGTTCGAGCTGTCCCACGGCGGCACGAGCGACTACTACGTCGACAAGTACCTCTTCGAGACCGACCCTGACGCCCTGACGCTCGTCGCCGAGGCGTTCGCCGACCGGCTCGCCGAGACGGACGCGAAGCTGGCGGGCGTCGCGCTCGGCGCGGTCCCGCTGGTGGCCGTCACGGCCGCGGAGCTCGGCCGCCCGTACGTCATCGCGCGCAAGCGGGCGAAGGAGTACGGGACGGGCAACCGGATCGAGGGGCGGCTCGACGACGGCGAGGAGGTCGTCGTCATCGAGGACATCGCCACGACGGGGCAGTCCGCGGTCGACGCGGTCGAGGCGCTCCGCGAGGCGGGCGCGACCGTGGACCGCGTGCTGGTCGTCGTCGACCGCGAGGAGGGCGCCGCGGAGCTGCTCGAAGAGCACGACGCGGAGCTGGCGTCGCTGCTCACGGCGACGGAGCTGCTGGCGGAGCGGGACGCGGAGTAGCCGGGGCGCCGCGGCCCGGAGAGCGCCTCAGGCCTCCGGCGGCTCGACCGTCGGCACCGCGACGCGGTCGAGCACGTCGGCGATCACGTCGCGCTCGTCGACGTCGTTGACGGCGGCGTCGGGCGTCAACACGAGGCGGTGGGCGAGCGTCGGCTCCGCGACGCGCTTCACGTCGTCGGGCGTGACGAACTCGCGGCCGGCGACGACCGCCGCCGCGCGGGCGGTCTCGAAGAGCCGCTGGGTGCCGCGGGGGGAGACGCCGGCCTCGACGCGGCGGTCCTCGCGGGTCGCCCGCGCCAGCGCCGCCGCGTAGCGCAGCAGGTCGTCGTCGACGCGGACCGACTCGGGCACCTCCCGCAGCGCCGCCACGGCGTCGGGGTCGAGCACGCGGTCGACCGTCGGCGACTGCTCGACGCGGCCGGCCCGGCGCCGGAGCAGCTCCAGCTCGCCGTCCTCGTCCGGGTACCCGATGGAGGTCTTGATCGTGAACCGGTCGAGCTGGGCCTCCGGCAGCGGGAACGCGCCCTCGCTCTCGACCGGGTTCTGGGTGGCGATCACGTAGAACGGACTCGGCAGCTCGTGGGTCTCGCCGTCGACGGTCACCTGCCCCTCCTCCATCGCCTCCAGCAGCGCCGCCTGCGTCTTCGGCGGCGCGCGGTTGATCTCGTCGGCGAGGACGACGTTCGCGAAGATAGGTCCCGGCGAGAAGGTAAAGGAGCCGTCGCGCTCGTCGAACACGTTGGTGCCGGTGACGTCGGCGGGCAGGAGGTCGGGCGTGAACTGGATCCGGGAGAACTCCAAGCCGAGCGCGGTCGCGAACGAGCGCGCCGAGAGGGTCTTGCCGGTGCCCGGCACGTCCTCCAGGAGGACGTGGCCGCGGGCGAGGATGCCGAGCGTGACGCGGTCGAGGAACTCGCGGTCGGCGACGACGGCGCCGCCGACCTCGTCGACGACGCGAGAACAGGCGTCGGCCGCTTCGGGGACGTCCATACCGACCGCATGGGAGCCGGGCCGAAAAGCGTTGCCGGAAGCGGAGACCGCGGGGCTGACGGGGGCGCCCGGACCCCGGCGCGGTCGGCGGCGATCGGAGCACCGCGCCGCGGGCGCGATCGAAACGCATAACAGCGGAACCGGCCAACCGAATAGTGAGCCGAGGTAGCCTAGCCTGGCCAAGGCGGTAGATTCGAAATCTACTGTCCATTCGGACACCGGAGTTCAAATCTCCGCCTCGGCGCTTCTCTCAGCCCGATTCGGCGAGCGACGGCGCCGTCGCCGCTCAAACTAAGCGGAGTCGAGCGACCGCACTACGCAGTCTCAGTCGACCCCGCTACGCGATCAGCGCCGCCGCGAGGAACATCCCGCTCGCGGCGGCGGGCGGGATGGTGAGGTTGTCGTCGAGGGCGACGCCGCGGACGAGCGGCGGGAGCCCGTCCGCGACCGCGGCGGGGACCGCGCCCGCGAGCGCGACGATCACGCCCGGGTCGGGGCCGAACGCCGGGATCGCGTACGGGACGGCGATCCCGAAGCAGACGAACACCATCGCCGCGACCACGGGGATCCGCTTCGGCTCGGTCGCCGCGTTCTCGCCGAGGCCGCCGCTTATCGGGTCGCCGACCGAGAGCATCCACATCGCGGGCACGGCGAACACCGGCGCGAAGACGAGCGCGGTGCCGGCCATGCTCACCTGATACAGCGCGTAGCCCGCGACGCTGTCGGACTCGTAGTCGCGGACGAGCGCGTCGTACAGCGGGTCGAGCGGGCCGACCGACCCCGATAGTCGGAGCGTTTCGAGGACGGCCGCGACGGCGACGCTCACGAGGAGCAGCCGGCCCGTCGTGCGCCACGAGATCCAGCCCAGCAGGTACGGGACCGGGTACAGCGTGCCGCTCGCGTGGACCAGTCGCCGCTCGAACTCCACGCGCTCGCGCCACGCCGCGGCCGGGAGCGTCACGCCCTCAGTTCCCCGCGGTCTCGACGTCGGTGTCGACCGCGTCGTACCGGTCCGCGACCGCGGCGAACGGCTCGCCCTCGCGCAGCGCCGTCAGCTCGGCGGCGAGGTCCGCGACGGGGATCCGGACCTGCGCCGCGGAGTCGCGCTCGCGGAGCGTGACGGTGTCGGGGTCGTCGCCCTCGATGCCGTCGCGGTCGACCGTGACGCAGAACGGCGTGCCGACCTCGTCCTGCCGACGGTAGCGCCGGCCGATCGAGCCGGAGTCGTCGTACGCGACCGCGAGCCCCGCGGCCCGCAGGTCGGCCGCGACCTCGTCGGCGAGCGCCGTGAGGCGGTCGTCGTTGGTGACGAGCGGGAAGACCGCGGCGTCCTGCGGCGCGACCTCGGGCGCCAGGGAGAGGTACGTCCGCTCCTCGCCGTCGACCTCGTCGGTCTCGTAGGCGTGCGCCAGCAGCGTCTGGACGGTGCGACCGACGCCGAACGAGGGCTCGACGACGTGGGGCGTGATGTGCTCGCCGCTCTCGGTCACCTCCTCGACGGAGAAGTTCGCGACGTCGGCGTCGACCGCGTGGGTCTCCGCGTCGTCGCCCTCGCCGACCGTCACCTCGACCGTCTCGCCGTCGAAGGCGTCCGGGTCGCGCTCGGCGAGCGCTTCGAGCGCGTCCGCGACCGCGGCCGCGTCGCCGCCGAACTCCGGCCCCAGCACGGACATGTCGGGGTCGACCGTCGCGCGCTCGACCGTCTTCGGCTCGTCGTAGCGCTTGAATACGGTGAACGCGTCGTCACCGTACTCGTCGTGCTTCGAGAGGTCGTAGTCGCCGCGGTACGCGAAGCCGGCGATCTCGATCCAGTCGCCGTCGACCTCGCTCTCCGCGTCCCAGCAGTCGGCCGCGTAGTGGGCGCGCTCGCCCGCGAGGTGCTGGCGGAACCGGAACCGGTCGAGGTCGACGCCGACGCGCTCGTACCACTCCTGCGCGACGCCGAGGTAGTAGCCGACCCAGGGGGAGCCGATGACGCCCTCGTCGACCGCCTCGCCGACCGTCGTGTCGAGGTAGTCGCCGTCGTCGGCCTCCTGCTCGGTCGCGGGGTACAGCCGGACCTCCACGTCGCGGACGCGGTCGAGCGGCGGCTCGTCCTCCTCGGGGTCGACGAACTGCTCGAGCTCGGCCTGCGTGAACTCGCGGAGCCGGAGGAGCCCCCCGCGCGGCGAGATCTCGTTGCGGTAGGCGGGGCCGACCTGGGTGATGCCGAACGGGAGGTTCCCGCGGGCGTACTCCTTCAGCCGCGGGAACTCGACGAAGATCCCCTGCGCCGTTTCCGGGCGGAGGTAGCCGGGCTGGGCGTCGCCGGGACCGATGTCGGTCGCGAACATGAGGTTGAACGCCTCGACCGGCTGGCCGGCGAGCTCGGTGCCGCAGGCCGGGCAGGCGATCCCGGCGTCGGCGATCAGCTCGGCGACCTCCTCGCCGGGGAGCGCCTCGGCGTCCTCGACGTCGGTGGCGTCCTCGACGAGGTGGTCGGCGCGGTGGGACTCGCCGCACTCGGGGCACTCGACGAGCATGTCGTCGAACCCCTCCAGGTGGCCGGAGGCCTCGAAGACGGCCTCGGGCATCACCGTCGGCGCCTCGATCTCGCGGTTCCCCTCGCGGATGGTGAACCGGTCGCGCCACGCGTCCTCGACGTTCCGCTTGAGGGCGGCGCCCTGCGGCCCGAACGTGTAGAAGCCGGCGGTGCCGCCGTACGCGCCGTTCGAGCCGAAGAAGAACCCGCGTCGCTTCGCGAGTTCGGCGAGCGCGTCCGCGGCCATCTACAGCCCCTCCAGCAGGTCCACGTCCCGGACGATCCCGTCGAGGTCCGTGCCGGAGACGAGCGGGACCTGCTCGATGTCGTTGCTGATGAGCTCCTGGGCGACCTCCCGCGCCGTCCGCGTGGCGTTGACCGTGATCAGGTCCTCGGTCATGAAGTGGCGGACCGCCTCGGCCGGGATCTCGACGTTCCGGGTCGGGAGGTAGCGCGCGCCGGTTGCCTTAATCCCCTCCCAGGACCACTCGGAGTCCTCCTCGGCGATCGAGTCGCCGGTGCTGGCCTCGCCCTCGACGACGCGGGCGACCTCCAGGATGTCGACCTCGGTGAGCATCCCCGCGACCGCGGCCTCGTCGTCGAGGACGACCGCGTACGGGACCCCGGAGAGCCCGATCTCGCGCTCGGCGACCGGCAGCGGCGTGCCGGCGTGGGTCGCGTTGACGGCGCGCGTCGCGAGCTCGCCGACCTGGGTCTCCCCGTCGACCTCGCCGCGAGCGATCGCCCGCACCACGTCGGTGACGGTGAGGATGCCGACAAGCTCGTCGCCGTCGACGACGGGGAGGCGCCGCGACTCCTCCCCGGCCATCGTCCGGGCGGCCTCGACCATGTCGTCGTCGGCCCCGACGGTCGGCACCTCGCGCATCAGCAGCGCGAGCTGGTCCTCGTCCGGCTGCTCGATCAGGTCGTCGCGCGTGACGAGCCCGCGGTACACCTCGTCGCCGTCGACGTCTTTCACGACCGGCACCGAGGAGAAGCCGTACTCTTGAATGTACTCCAACACGTCGTTGCGGCTCCCGGGGATCTCGACGACGACGAGCTCCGACCGGGGCGTCATGGCGTCTGCGACGTTCATGCCCGTCATTCAGCGTGACACCTCTTGTATACTGCGAAGGTGGGCGGAGACGGACCGCGCGGCGCGCAGGGAATGGCCGACCCCGGGCGGAGACGCGCGGAGCCGGAATCCCCGGCGCGGGAGCCCCCGGCGAGCCGATGAGAAACTCGACACGTTCGAGCACATCGTCGGCCGAGGGGCCGCGCACGGGGAGATACGTCGGCCGGCGGTCGCCGGAAACTCGGATCTAACGGGGGATTCCGGTCGGGTTCGCAACTCTTATACGTACTGTGAACTATTCACAACCATGTCACGGAGTTCCACTCCTTGGGACGACCCGGACCCCGACCGCCGTCGGACGGCCCTGCCGACGGACCCGGCGCTCGACGCCGCCGAGGCGCCGGACGTGATGGCGTCCATCGACTCCTCGTCGTCGCGGCCGGAGCTCGTCATCGCGGACGTCTCGCGGGAGGACGCGTGGGTGTCGGTCGACGAGACCGACGCGACCGTCCTCGAGGAGTGGTGTTGAGCGCGTAGCGGCAGCGGACGCCGCCCGAACTGGTCCTTTTCGCGGTTCGTCTACCCCTGCCGGAGCCCCCGCGCCGCCTCCCAGCCGCGGATCAGCGACCCGACGGTCCGGCACGTCGGAACCGCCACGGCGCGACGCTCCGCTCGGTCGGCGATCGCCCCGTAGACGGCGTCGACCTCGGTCCGGCGGCCGTTCGCCACGTCCTCGCACATCGACGACCGGTTCGCGGCGGTGTCGTCGGCGACGCGCTCGACGGCCGCGACCGCCCGGTCGTCGGCGAGGTCGACCCCGACCGCCCGGGCCGTCGCGGCCGTCTCGCGGGCGGCCTCGCGGGCGACCTCGCCCGCCGGCCCGTCCAGCGTCGGCCCGTTCTCGGTCCGCGCGAGTGCGGAGGGGCCGTTGATCCCGGCGTTGACCGCGAGCTTCTCGAAGCGGCGGACCGGCATGTCCTCGGCGGCGACCGCCTCGATCCCGGCCGCCTCGAAGGCGGCGCCGACCCGCGCGGCCGCCGGGCTCGGGCCCCCGGAGAGCGCGCCGACCACTACTTCGCCGACGCCGGTACAGGTGACCCGGCCCGGCTCCGCGAACCGGGCGCCGTAGGTCGCGGTGCCGGCGAGGACCGTCGCGTCGAGCGCGGCGACCAGCCGCTCCTCGGTGAGCCCGTTCTGGAGCGAGCAGACCGCGTCGTACTCGCCGGTCGCGAGCGCCCGGGCGGCCGCATCGGTGTCGTACGCCTTCGTCGTGACGAGGGCGAGGTCGGCGGCGCGGTGTCGCCCCTCGGTGAGCGCGCGAGGGGTGACGCGGGCGTCGACCGCGCCGTCGATCCGGAGGCCGTCCTCCCGGATCGTCCGCATGTGCGGGTCGCGGCCGACGAGCGTCACGTCGTGTTCGCGCGCCAGCAGCCCGCCCACGAGGCTCCCGAGCGCGCCGGCGCCGTAGACGAGCACCTCCATACCGACGGCGACGGGCGCCGGCTGAATAGTGGTGACGGTGGGGCGGGTCGGCGCCGACCGCGCCGCCCGCCTCAGCCCTTCAGCCCGCTTCCGGTCAGCGGCACGACCACGTCCTCGTCCGGACCGATCTCGCCGCGGTCGCGAAGGGTCCGCAGCGCGGCGGGCGCGACCGCGCAGGTCGGCTCCGTGTAGAACCCGGCGGCGTGGAGGCGGTCGAGTTCGCGGGCCGCGGCCGCCTCGGTGACGGCAACCGCGTCGCCGTCCGTCGCGTCGACGGCCGCCAGGATCTCGCGGTCGCGGACCGGCTCCGCGATCTGGATCCCGTCGGCCGCGTCGTTGACGGCGCCTTCCGGGTCGGCCGCGTCCGGGCCGTGGAGCGCCCGGACGATCGGCGCGACGCCGGCCGCCTGCGCGCCGTAGAGCCGGGGGACGGAGTCGGTCCAGCCGGCGCGTTCGAGCCGCTGGAACCCGCGGTAGGCGCCGAGGAAGAGCGTGCCGTGGCCGAGCGGCGTCACGACCGCGTCGGGGGCGTCCCAGCCGCGCTGGTACGCGATCTCGTACGCGACGGTGGCGGTCCCCTCGAAGAACGCCGGGTTCCAGGCGTGGCTGGCGTACCAGGCGGGGTCGTCGTCACCGTCGGCGGCCGGGGCCCCGCCGTCGCCCGCGGGGTCGTCTCCGCCCCCGTCGAGCGTCGCGACGCATGCCTCGGTCACGTCCCGCCGGCTCCCCTCGATCCGGACCGGCTCGGCGCCGGCGCGGCGGATCGCCGCGAGCTTCGACTCCTTCGCGTCGGCGGGGACGTATATCTCGGCGTCGATGCCGGCGCGGGCGGCGTAGGTCGCGACCGCGGCGCCGGCGTTGCCGGAGGAGTCCTCGACGACGCGATCGACGCCCAGCTCGCGGGCCCGCGTCAGCGTCGTCGTCGCGCCGCGGTCCTTGAACGAGCCGGTCGGGAAGACGTACTCCAGCTTGAACGAGGCGTTCCACGGCGCGGCGTCGCCGTCCGCGTTCGCCGCGGCTCCGCTGTCGTCGTCGGCGTCGACGAGCGGCGTCAGGCCCTCGCCGAGCGTCACCCGGTCAGCGGGGTCGTCGCAGACGGCGAGCAGGTCGGCGAACGCCCACAGGCCGTCGCGCGCGTCGAACGACTCGGGGTCGGGCGCGGGACCGTCCGGAACCGGTGGCTCGGCGAAGTCGAGGGGGGCGCCGCACCGGCAGCGCCAGCGGTCGCGGTACGTCTCGCCGCACTCGGGACAGCGGAGGGCGCGCACTCCCCCGCTCGGTCCGTCGGGAGAACCCATCAGTACTCGTCGACGTTGGTGCCGACCGAGCAGACGTACTCGCCGGCGGCCACCTGCGGGAGGCGGCGGGTCCGCCAGAAGATCCCGTCCGTGTCGGCGGTGACGCGGCCCTCCAAGGCGCCGAAGGTGTCGGTCACCTCGAAGAGGACGTCGCCGGCCGAGACGCGCTCGCCGAGCTCGCACTCGAAGCGGACGAGACCGCCGGCGGGCGAACCGTACTGGTCGAAGCCGCGGGCGCGCGTCTGCGAGTCGAGGGCGGCGTTGCCGTCGAGGAACCCGTAGTGGCGGAGCACGTTGAACACGCCCTCGACGCCGTACCGGATCGACTCCTCGTCCCAGCCGACGCAGCCGCCGAGCTCGGGGTCGACGGTGGGGATCCCGTGCTCCGGGCCGGCCCGGGCGAGCTGGCCGTCCGGGCCCTTGATGTCGAGGACGTGGCCGCAGCCGAACGCCTTCGCGAGCTCCAAGCAGTCGCCGTGGAGGCGGTGGCGGACGCCGCAGCGGACGCGCGTCTCGTTTATCATCCGGCTCGTCGACCCCTGGTGGAGGTCGAGGATGTAGTCGGCGCGCTTGGCGACCTGGAACGTCTCGTGGGCGATCCGCTCGCTCGTCGTCCCGTCGGCGTCGCCGGGGTAGCCGCGGTTCATCTTCCGGTCGTCGACCGGGTTCCGGTGTTCCGCCGCCTGGAACGCGAAGTGGTTCACGATGCCGACGACGAGGACCGACCCCGACAGCTCGGCCGGGTCGAGCCGCGGGACGACGCGGTTGACGACGCCGAGCCCGTTCAATTCGTCGCCGTCGCTCACCGCCTGGACGTACAGCGTCGGCCCGTCGGCCGCGCCGTTGATCGCGGCGACCGGCAGCCGGACAGGGCTGCCGTCCCGCATCTCTCCCACCTCGAGACGGCCCGTGTCCGTCTCGCCCGGGGAGGCGCGGGCCGTTCCCAGCGTTATCATTACGCGGAGGTGGGGCGGGCGGGACTTTATCCGTTCGGTCCGCGGCGATCCGACCGACACAAGCTTTATCGCCGCTTTCGCCCAATCAGACGGTACCAACCCCCGCGGCGTCCGTCCCCGTCCGCCCGAACGGCGGCCGCGGAGCCCCCATGAGCATCGACATCGACCCGCTGCGCGAGGCCGACGGGATCACCGTCACGGACCACATCGAGAACACCCAGTTCGAGGTGTACACCGACCGGCCGGTCGAGCCGCGACGGCGCCCGGAGTCGGACCACTACTTCCCGGTCGACGCCAGCGTCGCGATCGAGACCGGGTCGATCGAGATCCCTCGGGTCGCCGTCGTCGAGACGCGCGCCGGCGACGGGACGCTGCTCACGCACGGCGACTGTTACACGATGCCCGACGGGACCTACCACGTCGGGATCAACCCGGCGCCGACGAAGCTGTACCTCACCTTCGACGCCGGCTTCTCCGTCTCCACGACCGACCGGACCACCCGGATCGACCTCGACGCGCCGGGGACCGTCGGGCTCGGCTTCCGGTCGCTCCACCAGACGCCGGCGGGGACGATCACCACGCCCACCGACCCCGAGTCGCTGATGGACGCCGTCTCGCTGCTCGGCTCCGCGCTCCAGACGACCAGCCCCGAGCGGTCGTTCCCCACCCTGCGGGGGCATCCCCCGCTGATCGAGCCGGGCGACGAGTTCCGCGTCCCCGAGCGGGTCGAGCCCGTCGACAGCGGCGTCCGGATCGTCGTTCCGCCCGAGTACCGCTACCTCTACCCCGTCGTCTCGCTGGCGTACTACTTCGCGGCCGACGTGGTGCCCGGCGACGACCCCCGAATCGAGGGCGACGGGTGGACGTACCCGCTCGAACCCGGCTTCGAGGCGCGGACCGCGCAGGTGCTCAGGCAGTCGTTCCATATGGACTGTCTCGCCCGCACGGAGGGCTTTTACCCGGTCGACCTCCACGAGCGCGAGACGACCGACCTCGACCTCGACTGGGGGCGGCTGTACGACCTCCCGCTCGCGGAGCGGCTCGGCGAGTACCTCGACGTGCCGTTCGCGGACGTCGAGCCCGAGCTGCCGCAGTGGACCCTGACGACGGACGTGCGCCCCGACCCCGGGAACGTGGAGATGCTCCCGTTCGTCGCGGGCGAGCTGTCCATCGTCCGCTCGCCGGAGACCGTCACGCCGGTGGAGGACGACGGCGGGGCCGGCGTCGGCTTCCTGGGCGGCCCGGACCGGAGTTTCGCGCGGGCGACGAGGCGGGAGGTCCCGGCCGGCGGCGGCGGCCTCGGAGACGACGAGTTCGTGCGCGGCGGCGCGAGCGCGGCGGCCACCCGCGGCGCGGACGCCTCCGCGGAGCGCGGCGCCGTCGCCGCCCAGACCGACTTCGTCCGGCCGGAGCCGGTCGACACCGTCGAGCACGCGTGGGTCGGCGACGGCGTCCCGCTCGACGCGAACAAGGCGACGCTCGACGCGTACCACCGCCGGCTCGAAGCGGGCCAGGTCGAGCAGTCCCGGATCTCGGTCCTCGTCGTCTGCAACGACGAGCAGATGCGCGAGGAGGGGAACGTCGCCGACCTGTACGGGCTCCGCGACATGGTCCAGTTCGACATCGAGGTGCGCCACGACCTCACGCGCGCGGAGATGCGCGAGACCCTCGAATCCGACGTGGACTTCCTCCACTACATCGGTCACGTCGACGACCGCGGGATGCAGTGCGCCGAGGGATACCTCGATCTGACCGACGAGGACCTCGAGATCGGCGTCAGCGCCTTCCTGCTCAACGCCTGCCAGTCCTACCGGCAGGGCGAGGCCCTGGTCCACCGCGGCTCGCGCGGCGGCATCGTCACGCTCTCCGACGTGGCGAACTCGCCCGCGACGACGCTCGGGCGAATCATCGCCCGCCTGATGAACAGCGGGTTCAACCTCCGCACCGCGCTTCACGTGGCGAAGCGCGAACTGATCACCGGCCACCAGTACATCGTTGTGGGTGACGGTGGGACGACGATCTGTCAGAGTCGGAGTGGGTCTGCGGTTGTTATTAATCTTAAAAGAGAGAGTTCCGGGGATTGGGAAGTATCTGCAGATATGCTTCCAAACGGTCCATACGGGAATGGAACCCTCACAACACTAAACCTGGCCACAGATGACTCAAACCATTACATTCCGGTGAAGCTAGACTACCAAGCGGTGAGTACTGAAGAACTTTCGAAATTCTTAGATTTAGAGACTGCGCCCGTTTTCAAGTCGGGTCAGCTGGTTTGGAGTGACGAATTGAATTTTAGGGTCCAGGGTTAGATGCAGCCATGTTCGCCGCCGCAGGCGCCGCCTGCGTTAACAGCAGCAGCGCGGTGAACAGGACGCCGGCCATTTTCGGGTTCTCTGCCACGTACTCCGCTACACTTTCGTGCATATTTAGAAAGTGTCAGGCTTATTAAATATTTAAATTGTTCTGCGGTTGAATAATACTCATATTTGAAGCGTTTAAAATTAGTATTAAATTGAGACAGCGTTAGAAGGGTGTAAAACGCCCACAACACACCGAAAGGCAGCAACGAACGGTCGTCACCGAAATGGCGACCAAGGACCGCGTTTTTTCACCGCCGCGCGCGGAGGTCGGGATGCTATGACCGACATCGAAGCAGCGATCCGGGCGGCGTTCGAGCACACGGAGTACGACCTCGGCGACGTCGCGGTGAACCGCCGACAGGTCCGCGTGCCGGTGATCGAGGAGGGCGCCGACCCCGACGCGCTCCGGGCCGTGATAGAGGAGGCGCTCGGCGCGGACGCGCTCGCGGCCGTGACCGTGACCACGGAGCGTATCGCCGGCGAGGACACCGTCGGGACCGTCGTGTCGTTCCGCTACCGGGACTGAGCGACGGGAGCGCGCCGGTCGCGGCGACCGGCGCCGCGACGCGGTACGGTTAACACGGCGGTACCCGTACACACGGATCGTACGATGACGGCCGAGGAGGGACACGACGGCGCACAGTACCTCGCCGGCTCGCCCGTTCGGGTCGCGATACTCCGGGCGCTGCGCGAGGAGCCGCGGCGTCCGGCCGAGCTGACCGACGCGGTCGACGCGACCCGAACGACGGTTCAGCGGATCCTCGGGGGGTTCCGCGAGCGGGACTGGGTCGTGAAACGCGACGCCGACTACCGGGTGACGCCGACCGGAGTGCGCGTTCACGACGCGTACGAAACGCTCCTGACCGAGGTGGAACGCGGCGAGCGCTACGGGCGGTTCGCCGAGGCCGTCGAGCGCGTCGGCGTCGACTTCCCGCCGGAGGGGATCCCAGACAGCGAGCTCACGGTGGCGTCCGACCAGAACCCCCTGGCGGTGGTCGACCGGCTCACGGACCTCCTGCGCGAGAGCCGCGGCGCCGATATCCGGGCCGTCTCCCCGGTCGTCCTCCAGCAGTTCAACGACGCGGCGGCCGCGGCGCTGGACGGCGGCGCGGACGTGGAACTGATCATCGACCGTCGCGTCGCGGACGCGTCGGTCGCGGAGTTCGGCCCGGCGACCGACCGCGCGTTGAACGACGACGACGCGACGGTGTACGTGAGCGCCGAGCCGATAGAGTACGGGCTCGTCCGGTGCGGCGACGTCGCGTGCGTGGCCGCGTACGACGAGCGGAACAACCCGCGATGCGTGCTCGAATCGACGGACGAGACGGTCGTCGACTGGGTCGACGAGGCGTTCGCGTCGCTTCGGGACGAGGCGACGCCGCTCGGCGCCGTCGTCGAACGCGTCTGAGAAGTCGGCTACGCGTCGTCGGTCGCCGCGGCCTCCTCGGCCGCCGCGTCGGCCGCGTCGTCGTCCGGGTCGAAGTTCGCGGGAACGACCGTCGGGTGATCGATGCCGACGGAGGGCGTGGTGGCGCTCATGGCTCTACGTGACGATACGCGACTCACGCCCTAAAAATTACCCATAGGCATAACGCATCCGGCCGCGGGCGGCGGATGCGTCTCGGTTATCCGACCGTTACGCGAAGTTCTCGTCGTACAGGTCCTGCGCGTGTTCGATCGCGTCCTTCGCGGCGGCCTTATCCTCCCAGCCGAGCGTTTCGACCTCCTTGCCGGCCTCGAGGTTCTTGTAGGTCGCGAAGAACTCGTCGATCTCGTCGAGGGTCTGCTGCGGGATGTCCTCGAGGTCCTCGATGTGGTCGAACCGCGGGTCCTCGGTCGGCACCGCGATCACCTTGTCGTCCTGCTCGCCGTCGTCGTCCATCTTCATCAGGGCGACGGGGCGGGCCTCGACGACGCAGCCGGGGAACGTCTGGTCCTCGACGAGCACCATCACGTCGAAGGGGTCCTCGTCGTCGTAGTACGACTGCGGGATGAAGCCGTAGTCGTACGGGTAGTGGACGTTCGAGTGGAGCACGCGGTCTAGGACGACGCCGGGGACGTCCTTGTCGTACTCGTACTTGTTGCGTTCTCCTTTGAGACACTCGACGACGGCGTAGATCTCGTCCGGCGCGTTCGGTCCCGTCTCGAGATCTTCCCAGAGGTTGACCATGTGGCCGGAGATGGGTCGAAGCCGGCCAAAGTCCTTTCGGGATCGCCTGAGCCGGTGGAGCCGCAACGCTCGAAGCGGTCAACCCACAGCGCTCGTTCGACCCCGTTAGGCGTCGAACTCCGAGTTTCGATCGCAAACCGAAACGACGCTGTGGCCGACGGATCGTCGGCACAGTCGGTACGAACGGAATCGATCGGTCGAACCTGCTCCGCCGCCGGATCGCACGGGTGTCCGCCGAAACTCCCACAATACCGGCTTATTCGGACGTAGGTTCGGGGTTACGCATCGCAACGATAGTGAATGTTGAGAAAGATTATAAGTTCGGGTCCCTTTCCGGTAAGCATGTCAGAGGCACAAACAGTCACTGATGAATCGAGGGCGGCGAGCGACCTCACGGCGTTCCAGCAGAACATCCTGACCATTCTGGCCGAGGAGCCGATGTACGGCCTCGCGATCAAGCGGGAGCTGGAGGCGTACTACGGCTCCGAAGTGAACCACGGCCGCCTGTACCCCAACCTCGACGACCTCGTCGAGGACGGGCTCGTCGAGAAGAGCGAACTCGACAAGCGGACGAACCAGTACGAGCTCACCGAGGCGGGCCACGACGTGGTCCTCGGGCAGATAGAGTGGGTCCTCGACCGGTTCGTCACCGACGAGGAGCGCGCGGACGAGGTCCGCGCGCTGCTGGAGTAGTCGAGCGCGTCCCGCGGGGCCGTCCGGCATCGACCGCTAACTGACTCTTTTGGCACACGACGCGGCGAAAGCCGCGTTCTTTTCCGCCGAGCGACCGCTACGCCGAGTCCACGTCGGCGACCTCCACGTCGGCGGCGACGGACGCGATCACGGACAGCGACTCGTCGACGGCGTCGAGCTGCTCGTCGGTCGGCCACCCGTTCCGGACCAGGTACTCCTCGCGGAACTCGGCGCGCATCTCCGGGGTGGCGTCGTCGACCGTGCGGACGTAGTGGTTGCTCATGAACGTCGCGAACGTCTCCGCGGTGCGCGCGTGGACCGCGGCCTCGCGCTCGGCGACCGCCGCGGCCACCGCCTCGTTGTACGCGGCCACCTCCCGGTAGCGGTCGGCGTCGCCGGGACCGGACAGCGACACCTCGACCGCGCGGTCGGTGTCCTCGACGCGGTCGAGCCGGACCGTCCCCTCGTCCATCCACTCGTCGGGGTACAACACGAGCGCGTCGTCCTCCTCGCGGACGCGCACGGTGTAGCCGTACTCGGCCGCGAGAGCGTCGCGCCGCTCACGGTACTGCTCGGCCGCCTGCTCGATCTCCGGGGTCGGCTCCGCGGACTCGGCCTCGCGGGCGAGCCGCGTGAGCCGCTCCGCCTCCTCGACCGCCTCGACCGGCACGTCCGGGACGCGCTCGTCGTCGGGGTCGGGGGACTCCGCGGCGTCCGCGGGCTCGTCGGCCGCCTCCTCGTCTCCCGCCGCCATCATCTCGCGCGCCCGTTCCTTGGCCCACTCGGGCGGGTCGTCGTCAGTTCGCGTCATCGAGTGCCTCGTTCGCTAAGTCGTCGGCGCGCTCGTTTATCTCTCGCGGTACGTGGGCGATCGACCAGCGGTCGAACCGCTCCAGCAGCTCCCGGACGCGGACCCGCCGTTCGCGCAGCTCCGGGTCGTTGGTGTTCCACTCGCCGCGGACCTGCTTGACCGTCAGCTGGGAGTCGCCGCGGACGTCGACCGCGTCGAATCCGTACTCGTCGGCCGCCTCCAGCGCGCGGATCAGCGCCGCGTACTCGGCCTGGTTGTTCGTCGCGCGGCCGATGCGCTCGCCGCCCTCGGCGACGACGCCGTCGGACGTGACCAGACACCAGCCGACCGCGGCCGGGCCCGGGTTCCCGCGGGAGGCCCCGTCGAAGTAGACGTGCGCGCGGCCGCCGCCGTCGCGAAGCAGGGCGGTCAGGCGGGTGGGGTCGCTCCCCTGGACGACGACCTTGTCGTCGTACGCGACCGCGACGGCCCCGTCGCGGTCTGCCCGCCACCGCTCGTGGGGCGTGTTCCCCTCGTCGATCGGGACGCCGGCGTCCGCGAGGCGCTCGCGCGCGACCGTCGGGTCGCAGTCGATGGTCGGCATTCGTCCGGGTTCCGCGCCGGGCGGACAAAGGGCTGTCCGTCCGCCGGCTGAGAGAGGGTCGAACGGCGGAGCCGTCGTCGACGCGGGCGGCGCGTCCACCGGTTCCGAGGTAGGGCCCTCGTCGACGGTCGGCCCCGACCGAGCGAGCGCCGCGAAAGTCCGTGCCACTCACCCGCACGGTAACGAACTTTTAAGTTAAACGGATTGGATAGCATATAAATGCGATGACACGGCCCACCCGGCAACGGGATCACGACCGGCAGCGCGTGGGGGACGAAGACGCCGAGGAAGCGGAGATAGACATCGAGGACGTCGACGAGTTAGACCCCGAGGACTTCGATCCGGAGGATCTCACCCGGACGGCCGACGGGGAGCTGATACACGAAGAGACGGGGATGATCATCGAGGACGAACAGATCGATCCCGGCCCGGAGTGGCGCGCGTTCAACCACTCGGAGCGGCAGGAGAAGTCGCGCGTCGGCGCCCCGACGACGAAGACGATGCACGACAAGGGGCTGACGACGACCATCGACTGGAAGGACAAGGACGCCTACGGCCGCTCCATCTCCTCGAAGAAGCGGTCGCAGATGCACCGCTTACGGAAGTGGCAGGAGCGAATTCGGACGAAGGACGCGGGCGAGCGCAACCTCCAGTTCGCGCTCTCGGAGATCGACCGGATGGCCAGCGCGCTCGGCGTGCCGCGCTCGGTCCGGGAGGTGGCGTCGGTGATCTACCGACGGGCCCTGAACGAGGACCTCATTCGGGGGCGATCCATCGAGGGCGTCTCCACCGCCGCGCTGTACGCCGCCTGCCGCAAGGAGGGGATCCCCCGCAGCCTCGAGGAGATCTCGGAGGTCTCGCGGGTCGACCGCAAGGAGATCGGCCGGACGTACCGCTACATCTCCCAGGAGCTCGGCTTAGAGATGCGGCCGGTCGACCCGAAGAAGTACGTCCCGCGCTTCTCCTCGGAGCTGGAGCTCTCCGAGGAGGTCCAGTCGAAGGCCAACGAGATCATCGAGACGACGGCCGAGCAGGGGCTCCTCTCCGGGAAGTCGCCAACCGGCTACGCCGCCGCCGCCATCTACGCCGCGTCGCTGCTCTGTAACGAGAAGAAGACCCAGCGCGAGGTCGCCGACGTCGCGCAGGTCACCGAGGTCACCATCCGCAACCGGTACCAAGAGCAGATCGAAGCGATGGGCATTCACAGCTAGGCGGCCTCGATCCCGTAGTCTCTCTCCGCTTCCCGCTCTCTGCCGTGCTGAACGGCGCCCGCGCCGGAAACGTTCAAGCCGGTGCGCCGTCAACACCGATCCGGATGCGGCTCGACGAGTTCATCGAGTTCGAGGCGAACGAGCGCGCCGAGCGGCGGCGCCTCGCTGCCGAGAAGGACTACGGCATCCTCGATCACCTCGACTCCTTCGAGCGGCGCTTCGACGAGCACGTCTCCGACGACGCCGTGGTCGGCAGCGTCTCGCCCTCCATCTTCGTCGGCCGCGCGGACTACCCGAACGTCTCGACGGGCCTGCTCTCGCCGGTCGGCCGCGAGGAGCGCGCGGAAGCGTTCGAGACCTCCGCGGCGTGGTACGACGAGGGGGTCTCGATCGCGGACGTGTTCGACCGCCGGACCAGCCTGCTCAACTCGACCCGCGGCGTCGACGTCGCGGACGCGGGCGCGACGAGCGCGGCGGGCTCGGTCGGAGGCGGCGGCGGCCCCGCCGAGAGCGTCCACGACGCGTGGGACGGCTGGCTGGGCGTCCAACGCGAGGTCGCGATCGCGGACCGCCCGGTCGACGTGGAGATCGGGCTCGACGGCCGCCCGGACCTCGACTTCGAGGTGGGGACGGAGGACATCAAGACGCCGACCGGGCCGCGCGCCGCGGCGCAGCGCGCCGACCTCGGCGAGAACCCGCACGTGCCGCGCCCGGTGAAGAAGACGCTCGAAGACGACGACTGGCGCGCCGAGGGCGCGATGACGTACCTCTACCGCCGCGGGTTCGACGTGTACGAGATCAACACGATCCTCTCGGCGGGCGCGCTGGGGCGCGGCGAGCACCGCCGGCTCGTCCCGACGCGCTGGTCGATCACGGCCGTCGACGACACGGTCGGCCAGTTCCTCCGGGGCTCGATCCGCGACAGCCCGACCGTCGACCGGATCGAGGTCCACCGCAACGAGTACCTCGGCAACGCCTTCTGGGTGATCTTGGTCCCGGGCCGCTGGGAGTACGAGCTCGTCGAGATGAAATCGCCCGGCTCGATCTGGAACCCCGACCCCGAGGCGGGGGTGTACCTCGCGGCCGCCAGCGAAGGCCGTGAGGGCCGGACCGGCTACGTCGAGGAGACGGCCGGCGCCTACTACGCCGCCCGGCTCGGCGTCTTGGAACACCTCGACGACCGCGGCCGGCAGGCGAAGGCGCTCGTCCTCCGGCACGTCTCCGACGACTACTGGGGCCCGGTCGGCGTCTGGCAGGTTCGCGAGGCCGTCCGGAACGCCTTCGACGGCGAGTTCGGGGCCGCCGAGACGTTCGGCGAGGCGGTCCGCGGCGTCGCCGACCACCTCCCCATCTCGCTGGGGCGCCTGCGCCGGAAGTCGACGCTCGCGGCCGGGCTCCAAGCGAACCTCGCGGACTTCGTCGACGCGGACTGAGCCGTTGACTCCTCGCCCCGATCGCTTTAGTCGCGCCGTCGAGTGGACGGCACATGGTCTCTCTCGTCCCCGCGTTCGGCGGCGTCCCCGGCGGTCCGGAGCTGGTAATCATCATGATCATCGCCGTCCTCCTCTTCGGCGTGCCGCTCGTCCTCGTCGCGGGCGCGGTGGTGTACCTCACGACGCGCTCCGACAACGGAGGGGCGGACGCCGACCGGATCGCCGAACTGGAGGCGGAGGTCGAGCGCCTCCGCGAGCAGGTGGGCGACGATGGGGACGACCTCGAGGAGGAAGAAGAGAGCTCGTGAGCGGCCGAAACGGTCGGCGCGTGCCTGCGAGGTCGCCTTGCGGCCGAGCAGCACGCGCGAGGGAGTCGGTGGCCCGGAGCGAAGCGGAGGGCCAGCGACGAGGCTGGGGAGGCGTGAGGCGCTGTGCCGGGCGGGACTCGAAGGGGCAGTCGCGAGGGCGCCGCAGACGACGTAAGCACCGCAGGGAGCGAACGGAGTGAGCGACTGAGGAGCGCAGCGAGTGTGCGGCGCCCTCGCGGCTGGGGCTTCGAGGGTGTCAGCACTGTCTACGAGGTCAATCAATTATAAGTAGATGACAGGGAAACGAGGTCGCTTCCCACGGCCGTCCGCTCAGTCTTCGGCCCAGTAGTACAGCTCCTCGCGGGGCGCGTCGCAGCTCGGGCAGTTCGCGGGGAGCTGGTCGCCGATCTCGCCCATCTCGCCGCACTCCCAGCAGCGCCACATCACGTACGCGGTGCCGAACACGTCGCGCGCGTCGGTGAGCGTCAGCGTGTCCGTCCCCGACGGCGACGCGACGTAAAAGCCGTCGTCGTCGACCCCGCGGATCGAGCCGAGCCGCTCCCCGTCCTCGTTGTACACCGCCTGTCC
Organism: Halorubrum sp. Atlit-28R; assembly: GCF_003665955.1. NCBI lineage: Archaea > Methanobacteriati > Methanobacteriota > Halobacteria > Halobacteriales > Haloferacaceae > Halorubrum > Halorubrum sp. Atlit-28R. The sequence goes on along the minus strand of NZ_QPLS01000011.1, from coordinate 51,374 downwards.
GATGCTCACGTCGGGGAATACGGGTTCTTCTGAGGCCATGCGCGACCGTACGTGTTTATCACATATAATTGTGATAGTAGGTGACACGACACAGGCGGAGTGTTCGACCACGGATCGGCGGCCAACACCGCCAAAGCCCCACCCGGGAGGACTCGCGCGGCTTGTTGCGTCCTGTCAGCCGCTCGCAGGCGCGCGCCACCGCCGTCGCTATACGTGACGAAGGAAGGAAACCGACGCGAGAATCGAAGACCGCCCGCTCAGGCGACCGGTGTTCGCTCGACGACCGTCCCGTCGACGGTCGGGTACTGCTCGACGATCTCGCCCTCGTCGAGGTCGCCGTCCTCGACCATCTCTTCGAGCAGCCACCACGCCACCTCGACGTGGTTCGATTTCACGGTGTAGAACTCCTCGGGGACGCCGAGCGCCTCGAACCGCTCGGGGTCGGCGAACGCCTTCCCGTAGACCAAGGTCCCGTCGTCGGTCACCTCGTCGAACTCCCGGCGGATGTTCCGCGCCATCCGCTTGAGGCGGTTCCGGTGCTGGGCGGCGTCTTTGAACACCGACGTACAGAAGTACACCTTCTCGTGGCTCGCCATCTCCTCGAGGATGGCGTCGTCCTTCGACCCCTCGACGGCGGACATGTGGCCCTCCTGGAGCTCGAACCCCTCCTCCTGCATCCGGCGGTAGTTCCCGTCGGACATCTCGAACTCGTTGATGTTACAGAACTCCGCGGCGCCCTCGTCTAAGAACTCTAAGAACTCCGGTTCCGCGCGGATACCGGGGATCTCGAAGGCGGGGGTGAGCCCCTCCTCGCGGGCGATGTGGAGGACCTCCTCCCACTCGGTGCCGTGCATGTCGCCCCACATCTCCAGCGGCGGGTGGAAGCGGATCTCGTCGAGGCCCGCCTCCGAGAGGCGACGCATGTTCTCGCGGCCGCCCGTGATCCCGGTGTAGAGGTGGGTGTGGTGGTCCTCGCCGAACTCGTCTTTCAGGAGTTCGAGGTACCGGGTCGTCTTCGCCATCGCCTCCTGCGGCTCGCCGCCGGTGATCGAGGTGCCGAGCGCGCTCATGCGCTTGGCCTCCTCGATCACGTCCGCGTCCGACTCGACCTTCCGCTCGTTGGCGTACACGTCGGTGACGTTCTTCCGGTTCTCTCCGAGGGGGCAGTAGAAGCAGTCCCGCTGGTCGCAGTACCCGTAGACGAAAAGCACCATCTTCCCGCCCTTGGCGCACTGTTCACAGCCCTTGGAGATCATCTACTCCCCTCTACCGGCCGCGACGTGAAAAAGCGTGCGAAGCGCGGAGTCGGGCGAGAGCGGTTGTCACGGCGGCGTGGCGGGGCGATCGAGCGGGCGGCGGCTCCGACCCGCCCGGAACACAAAGTATGTACCCCCCACCGCCGTCAGTGACGGCCATGAACCGAGACCCGACCGCCGAGCACGACGCCGAGACCAGCGACGCGAACTCCGCCGTCACCCGTCGCCGGGCGCTCGCGGCAGGCGGGGCGGTCGGCCTCGCGAGCCTCGCCGGCTGTACCGCGTTCGAGGTCGCCACCGGCGAGGGGCCGGCGGAGTTCGCGGCCGGCACGGCCACGGTCGCCGACGCCACGCTCTCGGAGAGCGGGTACGAGCTCAACGAGGTCTCGGAGGAGACCCTCTCCCGGGAGGTCGAGGCGGCCGGGCAGACCCGCGAGGTCCGCGTGACGAACACGGTCGCCGAGTACGACAAGGCCGTCGAGCTGTTCGGCGAGCGCTACCAGGCCGCCGTCTTCGCCGCGGTGACGACGCCGCAGATCGAGGTGCTCGGGCGGGCGCTCAACCCGATCGCGGAGTTCAGCACCCGCGAGCGCGCCGAGCTCATCCTGAGCCGCTTCGAGGGCGTCGGTGACCTCGAACGCGGCTCGGAGTACTCGACCGAGGTCCTCGACTCGGACGCCGGGGTCGTCGTGTACACGGCCGACGCGGAGATCGAGGGGACGGGCGTGACCACCGAACTGGAGCTCCACATCGGCGAGCCGGTCGGCGTCGGGAGCGACTTCGTCCTCCCGCTCGCGGCGTACCCGGCCGCGTTCAGCGACGGCGAGAACGTCCGCCGGATGATGAACGGGATCGAACACGAGCCGAACGAGGAGAACTGACGGACGCGGCGGCGCGGGCCGACGCACGCAGACGCGGTCGCGCGGGCCGACGCGGTCACCGGGTTCGCTGACGCGAGCGCGCCGAGCCGAAAACATATGCCGTCCCCCCGCGTAGCCCCGAGCGATGCTGCTCGTCCTCTGTGTCGACCTCGACGACGACCTCGGCCGCAAGACGGGGATCCCCACCCCCGTCATCGGCGACGAGGACGTCACGGAGGCCGCGGTCGCGCTCGCGACCGCCGACCCGGAGGACTCCGACGTGAACGTCCTCTTCCAGGGCGTCAACGTCCACGACGAGCTCGCCGCGGAGGGCGAGGCCGTCGAGGTCGCGGCCGTCACCGGCGTCGACGGCCCCGACGTGAAGGCGAACCGCGCGGTCGGCCAGGAGGTCGACCGCGTGCTCGCCGAGCTGTCGACCGGCGAGGAGGTGTCGGCGGTCGTGATCACCGACGGCGCCCAAGACGAGTCCGTCCTCCCCGTGATCCGGTCGCGGATGCCGATCGACGGGATGCGCCGCGTCATCGTCCGCCAGGCGCAGGACCTCGAGTCGCTGTACTACACGATCAAGCAGGTCCTCGCGGACCCGGAGACCCGTGGGACGATCCTCATCCCGCTCGGCGTCCTCCTCCTCATCTACCCGCTCGTCGTCGTCGCGAACCTCTTCGACGTCGCCGGCGCGGCCGTGCTGGGGATCCTCTCGGGCGCGGTTGGGCTCTACTCGCTGTTCCGCGGGCTGGGACTCGAAGAGAGCGTCGACGGCGCCGCGGAGAGCGTCCGCAACGTGTTGTACACCGGCCGCGTGACGCTCGTCACCTACGTCGTCGCGCTCGCGCTGATCGTCGTCGGCGGCGTCCAGGGGGTCGACACCGTCGACGCCGTCCGGACCGCGCTGGGGAGCCCGCTCGCCGCCGGCACCGCCCTCGCGGCGTTCGTCCACGGGTTCGTCCAGTGGCTCGGCGTCGCGGGCGTCACCTCCAGCCTCGGGCAGATCACCGACGAGTACCTCGCCGGTCGGTTCCGGTGGCGCTACCTCAACGCGCCGTTCTACGTGGCGTCCATCGCCGTCGTGCTGTTCGCCGTCTCCGGGTTCTTCCTCCCGGACGCGCCGGGCGTGACCGCGCTCGGCCTCTCGGAGCTGGCGATGGCGCTCGCGGCCGGCACGCTCATCGGCGTGTTGAGCACGCTCGCGTTCGCGGTCGCGGAGTCGCAGCTCCCGTCCGCGGAACCGGTGTGAGGCGGAGAGAAGAACGGGCGTCCGTCGCCTACCGCGGCGTCCAGGAGTCGCACGCCTCCATGTCGTCCATCAGCTCGTCGTAGTGCGCGCAGTAGGGGCGCATCCCGTCCTCGGTTCGGACGTAGTCGAACTTCTCGCAGTTGCCGCAGTAGGCGTCTCCCGGGCCGTCGCGCGCGGCGGGGGAGCCGGGCGAGGGGGTCGACGGCGAGGCCGGCTCCTCCGACCCCGGGCCGTCGAGCGGGGAGCTGATGTCGGGCTCGGCGCTGCCGCCGTCGCTCACGCCCGCCGAGCCGGGGGCGGTGGCGCCGCCCGTGCCCGACCGGCCCGTCCCGGACCGTCCCGTCCCGTTCGACCGGTCGCCCGCGGCGGAGCGGCCGTTCGACCGGTCGCCCGAGCGGTCGGACGCTCCGGGGGCGACCGTCGCTCCCGACCCGTTCGTCGCTCCGGTGCCGGCCGCCGCGCCGGCGGGGTCTCGATCGGCCGGCCGGGACGCGCCGCGTGCCGGTCGGTCCGCGTCGTCGGGGCGGTTCGTCTGCGTCTCGACCTCGCCGTCGGGGGTGCCGCCGAGGAGGCCGACGCCGCCGGGGCCGTTCAGCTGATCGCGGGGGACCTCGACCACCTTCGTCTCCCCCTTGTGGGTCACCTCCATCGAGACGGTGCCGCCGGGGTCGTTGCGGGTCTTGAAGTTGGCGACGCCGACGAACACGCTCCACAGCGTCGTCGCAGCGCCGAGGAAGTAGACGCCCGCGGTCGGGAGGGTGAGGTCGGTCAGCTCCGGACGCGGCCCGCCGACCCACTGCTGGGGGTACGCGTGGGCGAACAGGGCCACGCCGAGACACATGACGGCCGCGCCGACGGCCGCCGCGGCGTAGGTGTTGCGGTCGGCCGGGAGAACGGCCATCACGCCGAGCAACACGAGCGGGACGCCGACGCCGCCGAGGATCCCGCCGACCTCCCTGGCGGTCCCGGACGAGAACCCCGACGGCATCGCCACCTCGGCCGCCACGAGGATCCCCGCGACGACGAGCAGCGCGCCCACGACGAACGACCCCACACCGAGGTACAGCCGACGCGGGTCGACCCCGGAGCGCCCCCGTCCACCGTACGCCTCCGAGAGACTGGTCATGGGCGGAGTACGTCGTCCACCGTGAAAACAGTACGTCAGACGCTCACGGGCCGCGAGCGATCGCGGCTCGCGGAGCGGTCTGAGTCGGAGAGACGCGCCCGTCCTCAGACGAGCGCGTCGACGTCGACGTGGTCGCCGAGCAGCTCCGCCATCCGGTCGACGGTGCGGACGTCGCGCGTCCGGCCGCCGCGGACGACTTCCTCGGCGCGGTCGATGGCCGTGACCGTGTCGGTGTTCACGGCGAGGACGGGCGTGCCGGCGTCCGCGGCCTTGCCCAGCACCGCGCCCGAGGGGCGGTGGCCGCCGGTCAAGACGAGGCAGGCGACGCCGGAGGCGTCGAGCGCCGCGGTCTGGACGTCGGCGCGGTCGCCGCCGGTGATGACCGCGGCGTCGCGGGCGCGCCGGAAGTAGCGCAGCGCCTCGTCGCCGCCCATCGCGCCGACGAGGAAGCGCTCGACGAACGCGTCGGTGGGCGCGTCCGTGAGCAGCTCGGCGCCCAGCTCGTCGGCCAGCTCGCCGACGGTGACGCCGGCGAGCTCCTTCTCGTACGGCAGCGCGCCGAAGACGGTGATGCCCTTCGATTCGAGGAACGGGATCCCGTCCTGGTCGAGCGACTCGAAGGCGTCGTCGGACACCTTGTTGAACACGACGCCGGCGAGGCGGTCGCCGAACGCGTCGGCGGCCGCCAACACCTCGTCGAGGTCGTTCGGCGAGTCGTAGTCGGCGACGAGCACCACCCGCGCGTCGAGCAGCTCCGCGACGTCGACGTCGGTGAGGTCGACGACGCCGCCGGTCGTCCAGCTGCCGCCGCCCTCGACGAACACCTGGTCGTTGTCGGCGGCGATCCCCTCGTACTCCTCGCGGATCCGGTCGCGCAGGGCGTCGGGATCCTCGGTGCCGCGGACCGCGCCCTCGACGAACGTCGGCGAGTAGACGACGGGCTCCATCTGGTGCATCTCCGCGTCCAAGCCGAGCACCTCGCGGGCGAGCATGGGGTCCTGATCGAGCGTCTTGCCGACGTTCGACTGGAGCCGCGTGCCCTTCGGTTTCATGTAGCCGACGCTGCGGTCGCGGTCGGCCGCGAGCCGCGCTAAGGCGACGGTGATCGCTGTCTTTCCGGCGCTGTCTCCGGTCGCGGTGACGAGTGTGGTGGGTGTGTCAGTCATCGGTGGGTGCCTCCGGGTCGGTGGCTTCGGGGTCGAGTGCCTCCGGGTCGACGGTGAGTCTCACGTCGACGGCGGCGGCGTTCGTGCCGCCGTCGTCGGCGGGCAGTGCGACGAGGGGGTTGATGTCGAGTTCGAGGATGGCGGGGAAGTCGGTGACCAGCTGCGAGAGCCGGCCGATCGTCTCGATCACGGCGTCGACGTCGACCGGGTCGCGGCCGCGGGCGCCCCGCAGCAGCGGCGCCGACTGGATCTCCTCGGTCATCTCGCGGGCCTCGGGCTCGGAGACGGGCGCGACGCGGAAGGTGGTGTCCTCCATCACCTCCACGAAGATGCCGCCGAGCCCGAACATCAGCAGCGGGCCGAACTGCGGGTCGCGGTTCATGCCGACGATCGTCTCGACGCCGTCGTCTAGGTCGACCATCTCCTGTACCTGAACGCCGAGGACGGTCGCGTCCGGCTGGTAGTTGCGCGCGCGGGTGACGAGGTCCTCGTAGGTGTCGGCCACGTCCGCGTCGGCGACGCCGACGGCGACGCCGCCGATGTCGGACTTGTGCAGGATGTCCGGCGAGACGATCTTCATCACCACGTCGCCGTCGACGCGCTCGGCGACCTCGCGGGCACGCTCCGGCGAGTCGACGATCTCGCCGTCGGGCGTGGGGATGCCGTACGCGTCGAGCAGGTCCATCGCCTCGACGCCGAGGCGGTTGTCGTCGCGGTCGCGCACCGTGGCGAGGATCTCGCGGGCGCGCTCGCGGTCGACGTCGAACTCCATGGGCGGCGCGTACTCGCGGGCCTTGATGTCGCGGTAGCGCGCGAGCGTCGCGAGGCTGTCGATGGCGCGCGCGGGGTCGAAGTAACAGGGGATCCCCTTCGCCTGGAGCTGCTGTTTGGGCTCGCGGGTCCGGTCGCCGCCCATCAGGCAGGCCGCGACGGGCGCGTCCATCTCCTCGCTGACCGCCTCGATCGCGTCCGCGAGGTCGCCGAAGTCGATCGTCGCCGTCGGCGCGGCCAGCACGAGGGCGGCGCCGACGTTGTCGTCCTCGACGGTGATCTCCAGCGCCTCGCGGAACCGCTCGACGTCCGCGTCGCCGATCACGTCGACCGGGTTGTGGATGTTCGCCTCCTCGGGCATCGACGCCGCGAGCGCGTCGCTGGTCTCGCGGGTGAACGACGCCATGTCGAGGTCGGCGTCGCCCACCGCGTCGGTCGCCATCACGCCGGGGCCGCCGGCGTTGGTGACGACCGCGACGCTGTCGGTGTCGGGCAGCGGCTGGCTCCCGAGGATGCCCGCCGAGTCGAACAGCTCGTCGACGGACTCCGCGCGGATGACGCCCGCCTGGTCGAGGCCGGCCTCGTACGCCTTGTCGGAGCCGGCGAGGGTGCCGGTGTGCGAGGAGGCCGCCTGCGCGCCCGCGCTCGTCCGGCCGGACTTCACGGCGACGATGGGGGTGTCCTGGGTGGTCTCGCGGGCGGTCTCGATGAACTCGCGGCCGTCCTCGACCCCCTCCAGGTAGCCGATGATCACGTCGGTCTCCTCGTCGTCCCCCCAGTGGTCGACGAAGTCAGTCTCGTCTAAGACCGCCTTGTTGCCGAGCGAGACCACGTCCTTGAACCCGATCCCGTTGTCGTTGGCCCAGTCGAGGACCGCGGTGACGAACGCGCCGGACTGGCTCATGAAGGAGAGCCCGCCGGGGAGCGCGTTCTCGGGGCCGAACGTCGCGTTCATGCCCGAGGGCGTCGACATGATCCCCAGGCTGTTGGGGCCGACGAGGTTCAGGTCGTACTCGTCGGCTAGCTCCGCGAGGCGACGCTCCCTCGCCGCTCCGTCCTCTCCCGTCTCGCCGAACCCGGCGGTTATCACGACGACGTTGCGGACCCCCGCCTCGCCGCACGCCTCGATGGCGTCCAACACGATCGAGGGGGGCACGACGATCACGGCGACGTCCGCGTTCGCGTCGGCGACGTCGTCGACGCAGGGCGTGCCGAGCACCTCGTCGTAGTTCGGGTTGACGGGGACCGTGTCGCCGTCGAAGTCGTCGAGGAGATTCGACGTGACGGCGCGGCCGACGGCCCCCTCGCGGGTGGTGGCGCCGACGACGGCGACCCGGTCCGGGTCGAACAGCTCGTTGAGCGTACCCATCAACGCGGGAGTACGCGAAGCGCCGGCTTAAGATCGGTGGGAGGTTCTTCGAAATCGGGTCCTACGGTGAACGATCGATCGGGTTTCGATCAGCCGTCGGTCCACCCCGAGAAGGGATCGTGAGAGGCGTTGGGGTCTGTGGAACTCTCGGGGACATCGGCGCCGAACACGGGCTCTGAGGAGCGGAACGGAGTACCACCGTCGGGCTCGGTTGCGGCAGGTTGAACCGCCGTCTCGGGTGGAGGGATCTGGTCAGCTTCAGGAAGCGTCGGATCGCAGTCGGCGTTCGGAACGGTGATCGTTACCTCGTTACCGTCAGCGTTGGTGTTGAATGTGAGTTTTCCGCCGGAGCGGTCGGCGATCCAGTAGACAAGCCACAGTCCCATCCCAGCTGTGTGATTCAGGTCGGTCATCTCCCACGAATCGGTGATCGGATTGTGCTCATCAGCTGGGATCGGCGGCGCGTTGTCTTGGACGGTGATCGCGACGTGGTCGTCTGGGGCGGTCACCTCAACGGTAACCCGCGGCGTGGTCGTCGCGTGTTCGATCGCGTTTTCGATGAGTTCTGTAATCGCGTAGTCCAACTCGGGGTGCGTGAGTGCCCGGAGACCGTCGGGACAGTCGACAGAGATCTCCGCGGCCGCCGCGTCGCAGTCGGAAAGTGCGTTATTGATCGCCGTTTCGACGAGTGAGTCGACTTGAAGGGGTTTCGGAGGCTCCCGTCGCCGAAGGAGGTCGATCACGCCACGCTGTTTCTCAGCCGACGTGAGGAGGTCGTCGGCGACACGGCGGATCGTTTCCGCGTGGTCGAGCAGGTCGGCTGCGAGCGCGGCAGCATCGAGGTCGGCTGGCGACTCGGCCGCGGCGAGAGCGTCGTTTGCCCGAGCCGCAATCTGTTCGGCAGTGCCGTCGACAATGTTCATATCGTTGCGGATCGTGTGTCGCAACAGATTGTCCATCACCGTGAGCTGTCGTTTTCGTCGGTACTCGTCGGTGACGTCACGAGCAAATCCGGTGACCGCGACGACCTCGTCGTCCTCAACGACCGGCTGACCGGGAACCCGCACCCAGCGCGTCCACGTGTTGGACGTGCCGATTCGATAGTCAAGGTTGATCGATTTGCCAGCGCTTAGGTGCTTCATCTGGTCTAAGACTGCTGAGCGGTCGTCTGGGTGGACGACCTCTACAAACGCTTGCGGCTGCTCACGAAGGGTCTCACGGTCGATCCCGTACACCGAACTTATCGCCTCGTTAACAAAAAGCAGTTCGCTCCAGTCAGGAGTAAACATCCACAACACATCCGGGGACGTGGATGCGATCGTTTCGAGCCGTCGTCGAGATTCGACCGCAGCAGTAACGTTTCGAGAACTGAGCGCCCATCCGTCGATCCCTGTTTCCTCTGGCGGGTAGACGCGTGTGTGGAGCCACAACCAGTCCCCGTCGGCCGTCCTGTATCGATACTCAAGAGTGGCGTCAGACTGGATACCGTTCTGGACTGCAGTCTCAAAGGCTGCGCGAACACGGTCGACATCCTCGGGATGGACGAGCTCGAAGGCATCAGTGCCGATGAGCTCATTCGGTTCGAACCCGAGCAGCTCATGGGTCGCCGCGTTGAGGTACCGGAACCGACCCGTCTCGTCGATCACCGCGATTTTGTCCTGCGCGAGATCGATGAGGGTCTCTGGTTCCGGCTGCCGAGACATACGAGGTCCGTCTGCGAACTGGCGTAAAACGTTGTCCGTTCGATTATCACCCCCGAGAACGGTTGCCGCAGATCGAGGGTGTGTCCTCGCCGCGCGCGGCGGTCAGTCGGCCGACACGCCGGGGGCGTCGAGCGCGGCGGCCAGCGGGTCGCGCCCCCCGTCGTCGACCGTGAGCGCGACGCCGTCGTCGCCGAGTTCGATCGCGGCGTCGGCGGCGTCGCGGACGTACTCCGCGGCGTGGTCGCCGTCCGGGTCGAACCGGACCCCTTCGGCGAGCAGCGGCGTCTCGCTCAGCAGCTCCACCTTCCGGTAGGCGGTCGAGAGCGCGATGTCGCAGTCCTCGGCCAGTTCGCTCGTCGTCTTCGGCGTCGTCGCGGCCGCAAGAATCGCCCGGCAGTCGGCGTCGGCGAGCGCCTCGAACGTCGCGTCGAGCGCCGCGTCTCCCTCGGTCGTCGTGGTGCCGTCGGTCGTGCGCGGGGGACGTTTCATATCTGTACGTACCCGCTCCAGCCCCCCGAACGGTGGCCCATCATATGCGGGGAGTTTTATACCGCGGCCGCGCGCCCGCCAACGTTTTTGCCCGGGACGGGTACGGACGAACGAGATGGGTTCGGGAATCCGGGCGGAGGTCTCGCTGCCGACCGCGCTGTCCCCGTTCGACGGCGTCGTCGACGGGGCGACGTCGGCCACCGAGGTGACGCGTTGCACGCCCGCGGCCGACCGCGAGCGCGTCGTCGTGGAGTTCATCGCGGACGCCGACCTCGCGGTCCCCGACGGCGTCGAGGTCGTCTTCGACTACGGCGGCCGGGCGGCGTACCGCTTCGACGCCGCCGTTGATCCCGACTCGCCGTTCGCGGTCCTGGACCGCCACGAGACGCCCGTCTCGGAGGCGACGGTCCGCGACGGCCGGCTCCGGATCACCTTCCACGCGACCGACCTGCCGACGCTGCGATCGGTGTTAGAGGCGTTCCGCGACGCCTGCCCGGACATAGAGGTGAAGCGGCTGCTCCAGTCGTCGACGACGCCGACGGAGTCCGACCTCGTCACCGTCGACCGAAGCGAGCTGACCGAGCGCCAGCGCGAGGTGTTAGCGGCCGCCCACGAGGCGGGCTACTTCGACCACCCGAAGGGCGCCAACGCCGGCGAAGTCGCCGAGTCGCTGGGGATCGGTCGCTCGACGTTCACGGAGCACGTCGCGGCCGCCCAGCGGAAGCTGTTCGGGGCGCTGTTAGAGTGAGGATCGTTCACGGCATTTCGAACTCCCGAGAATCCGAGGCCCGTTTGATGGGCGTGGGGACCGTACGCACAGGTATGACGGGGCGATCCACCCACACCTTCGTCTGCCCGGAGTGTCGGCGCTCGATCGAGGTGGACGACGCGATGCGGGCGACGCTGCTCGAGACGGGCTGCGTCGTCTGCGGGGCGCCGGTCACCGAGGAGGACATCGGCGGGGCGCCGGCGATCAGCTAGCGGCGACGACGAACCGCCCGTCGCTTGCGCCGGCGTCGACGCCGCACAACGGCGCCACACCTCCCGGAGACCCCGCCCCGTCTCGTGTCCTTTATCACCTCGTGCGAAGAAATTCGGGTATGCCGACGAACAGCGAGGTCGAGATGTCGCCGGCCGAGGTGGACGCGCACCTGTCCCGCCACGAGACGGGCGTCCTCGCGCTGGCGCGCGACGACGCGCCGTACGCCATCCCGATCTCGTACGGGTACGACGCGGACGACCGCGCGCTGTACCTCCGGCTGGTGTCGACGCCCGACAGCGAGAAGCGCGAGTTCCTCGCGTCGACGCCGCAGGCCCGCGTGGTCGTCTACGACGACGAAGACGACGAGTACGCGAGCGTCGTCGGCGTCGGCGCCTTAGAGCGGGTCGACCTCGACGAACTCACCCCCGAGACGATCGCGCAGTACGGCGAGGCGCGGCGACCGCTCTTCGAGATCTGGGCCGACGATAAGCCGGATTTAGACATCGAACTCTACCGCTTCGAGCCCGAGACGCTGACCGGGCGCACTGTCGTCGTCGAGCGCGCCAGCGAGTAGTCGGGGCTAGAAGCATTTTGCACCCGTGGAAGAGCATGATCAGTGGTGACACCGGACAAGTCGGAACGACAGCGTTATCTTTTGAACAGCAATGCTGAGACAACGTCAGACCCTGCTACAGGTCCGGGAGGCCGCAGATGTTCCAGTGAGGCCGAGTGTACCTCAGGCAAGCACTCCCATCTGAAAAATGCCAGACACCGTCACTGCGATACGCTGATAGTTCCGTGCCACGGCAACCATCAAGGATGACTCGTGACAGCATCTGGCACGTTAGGACGAGTGAGTATCCCTATTTCAATCTGTCGTACTGTACGAATTCTTGTCACAGAAACTCAGATCCGCGAGAAAAGTACATCGAGAGGAGTTTTTAGAGCGATTGTCGGGCTTTGTCAGGATCTCCAGACGATGTGGGGACACAAGACACTGAAAAAGACCGCATCAGTGGTGAGAGAAAGTGAACGATGAAAGAGTGCTAGAGAAGGCATTCTGATACCGCTCCCACAGGAGGACAGCTGGCGGAAGTGCGACCACGGTAAAGATGAACGAGTAGATGACGCTCAGCGCCATCAGCAAGCCGAAGTCCCCCAGAACAGGGGTAATCGCAAGCGCCAACGCACCGGTCCCGAGCGACGTGGTGAGCATACTTCCGAGCAGCGCGCCGCCGGTCCCAGAGAACGTGATGATCATCGACTGGAGCGCGTCCGCGTTCTCGTTGTACTCGTCAATGAACCGGTGGGTCGCGTGAACCGAGTACGCGATACCGAGCCCGATAGAGATAGAGAGAATGGTGGCAGTGAGCGCGTTCAGGGAGAGCCCGAGCGCTCGCATCGTTCCCAAGAGGAAGGCGATGGCGATCAGAATCGGGAAGAGATTCACAACCCCGAGCAGCGGCTTCCCTTCAAGCACACCGTACGAGATGACGAGGAAGATTCCAGTCAGCCCCATAGCGAGGATCAACCCCTGAATGGCGGAGTTGAAGATAATGTCCGTAACCGCGTCGAACACGACGAGCTGGCCGGTTGCAGTCGCCGCAGGGCGGAAGTCCTCCGCGAATTGGCGTGCGTCAGCGGCGGCTTCGCCTTGGCTCGCACTCGACTCGATGGCGTAGTCGATCTGTGCGTTCCGCCGGTCAGGGGTGAGATACTGCGCGGCCCGATCACCGGCCGGTGACGCGAACAGTTCGTCGTAGATCCGCTCGAGATTCCGATCAGGAATCCCGTTGCCGTCAACGTCGCTACGGGCAACGAGCCGGCCGAATGCGGGATCCCGCTCAGCCTGCGACTGAATAACGGTGATAATACTCGTCGGCCGGGCACGGCCGCCGTCGCCGACCGCGAGCGTGCCGGGCGGATTTTCGTTCGGGGCCGCGAGCGCCTCTAGCGCGTGGTCTTCCTCGAAGTTCCCCTCTACGTATATCTTCACTGATTGGTCTTGGTTCGTCGAAAACCGGTCCTCAAGCAGTGAGATCGTTTCTGCGACCGTGTATTCGCTGGGCGCGAACGGTTCCGGAAGCGCAGTGACATACTCGGGCAGTTCTTCGGGCGGCAAGAAGTCTTCCGTCTCGAAGGACGTGTCCACGCCGCTCCCGTAGGCGGTCGCCATGCCGCCGGAGATGAGCAGGACGACCACAATTGCGATCGGCGCGTACTGACTGGCCTGTGTCGGGAGGGTGAGGAGCTTTCCGAGCGTAGAGTCGCTCGACGAGATTGGCGCCGAGTTGAATTCGGGAACATCGTACGCCTCCCGCAGCTTGTCGACCTCAAGTTTCGCCGCCGGCAGGAATAATCCGAATATCAGGAACGTGAAAATTATCCCGACCGCAGAGGCGATACCGAGATCCCGGATCGGGCCCAAGTCGGAAACGACGTTGGCACCGAATCCAAACACCGTCGTGACAGTGACGATGATGAACGCGACCATCAACTGGTTGTTTGCTTCGCGCATCGCCTCGACGGCTTGGTAGCCCTTGACCGTCTCCTCGCGGTACCGGTTGATGATGTGGATCCCGAAGTCAACCCCGACCGCAAGCAACAACACTGGCACGGAAATCATCTGCTGGCTGAACGGGATGCCAGAGAACCCAAGAAAGCCGAACGTCCAGATGACGGTCATCAACAGCGATAGCAGTCCCAGCGACAGGTCGATCGGGTCCCGATAGGCGACAACGAGGAAGATCAACAGCAGAAGCACCACGACAGGCATCACGATCGTGAGCGAGTCGCCGATGACGGTCGCCGTTTCAGCGTTGGTCACGCCGGTTCCGAAGGCGCGGATATCGCTCGGATAATCGTTCGTAATCGACTGAATGGTCGTCTGGAGTTCTTGGAGGTCCGAGAAGCCGGCCGGCACCTCGTGTGACACGACCGTGATCGATGCCGATGCGGTGACGGCCGTCGGATTGAAATCCGTGGCCAGTGAGCGACTGAACCGTGGATTCTCTGAGAGCTGGCGAACGGTCCGTCGCACGGTGGTCGGACTGGCGGCTTCGACGGCCCGACGCTGTTCCGTTATCGTCGTGGCCGACGGGTCCAGCGCACTCGCAACTACCGTCGCCGGACCGGTCACCGAATCCACACGAAGGTCATCACGTTGCGAGATATCTTCGAGCAGCCGTAACTCCCGTGTGAGTGCCTCTTTCGTGAGGACGTTGCCGCCGGTATGGATGAGTTGCGTCGACTCGCTGTCCGGTTCGAACGGGTCGTCGAACTCTTGATTGACCGCATCGAGGGCTTCCTGCTCGTCGAGCCCCTCAGTGAACGCATCGGTGGCCCCAGTGTCGGTGCTGACGAGTCCGATACCGCCGGCAAAGACGACGGTGAGCACGAGGAACGCGACAATCACTTGCCGCGGCCGGTCAACGATGGCATCGTTAACCCGCCGGATTCCCGCCTCGATCCGATCACTGAGCGCCATGAGTTACTGCCGCCTCCGGTAGACGATGAGCCCGACGGTCCCGACCACCAGTGCCGCGACGAAGATGACGGGCAGCGGGAGGCCACCCCCCTCACTCGGCGTCACGGTGATCGGCACCCGGTAGGTGTCCGAGAGCTGGCTGTCACCGTCGGCGTCGTCGTACCGGAAGTCGAGCGAGATGGGGTACGTACTGCCGGGGGTTGCGGAACCCGTCGTCGTGAGGTCGAACGTCATCGTCGTCGACTCGCCCGCGTCAAGTGACTGGACGTACCCGGTGTCAGTGTCACCGGTTTCGAGCGGGTCGTTGGCGAACAGTCGCGCCTCAAGATCGCTTGCGGGCTCACCGAGATTGTTCGTGACGGTCACCTCGACCGTCCGAGAGCCGCCGGCTTCGATCGTCTGGTTTTCAATCGCGACGGTGAAGCTGTCCCGTTCTGGAGCAACCTCGGCGTTGACCGCGACCTCGTTGTACACGCGGGCTTCGCCGCCGTCATTGCGGTACTGGACGGCGAAGTCGACGGTACGGAGCCCCGACTCGGCCTCACCACCGACTGAAATCGGCAGGGTGAATTCCGTCGACTCACCCGCATCGAGCGATCCGACAGCGGCGGACTGCTCGATCGGGATGATGTTGCCAGCACTGCCCGCGTACTGAATAACGACGTTGTCTGCCGCGACGGGACCCGTATTAACGACCGTGCCGGTGAGTTCCCCGTCTTCGCCCACGCGCAGTGTCGACTCAACGTCTTCGAGCGCGAATGTCTGTTCGCCGAGCGGTGTCACGCCCGCCGAGAGTCCCTGGTCAACGTGGGGGATCCCGTCGGGAGTATCGAACGACACCTGCCCGGAGATGGCGTACTGACGGGTTGGTGCGGTCGGAGTGAACGAGGCGTCGTACGGGATTGTGACAGTTTCGCCCGGCGAGATCGATCCAACCCGAGCCGCGTCCGAGGCGCGCTGACCAAGCGCTAAGCCGGCACTCGACGATTCGAGCGCGACGGTTGCGTCGTGCGCAGCCGTTGCGCCGATATTTTTGAGTGTTGCCTCGAGTGTGCCGCGGTCACCGATCTGCGCGTCAGTCGTAACATCGACGATTTTGAAGCGAGCGTCGTCGGTTACCTCGACGTCGACATCGAGCGTTGTTGTTTCCTCTTGGTCGTAGCTCACACCGCCGCTCAGCTGTGAGGTATACGAATACTCCACGTCGATTTTAAGTTCGTAATTGCCGGCTTCAGTTCCGTTCGGGACAGATACGGCTAACGGCACGTCACGCGGGCGATTTTCGGCCACTGCTCCGAGCGCGAGGGTGTCGGTCTCGACCTTTAGCGGCGAGTCATCAGCCCCCGCGGTAAGCCGAACGTTGCGAGCGGTCGTGACAACCTCGCGATTCTGTGGCGTACCGATGTTGAGATCACCGTCATTGATCAACTGAAGTGTCACCTGATTCGTACGACCGGGAGTAACTTCCGGCTGTGCGAGTGCCACAGAGAGGTCAGGCGAGCCGCGGACGAGAGTCGTTGTTTGGGGGACCGGCTCAGCCGGGGCCGTGCCGGAAATATCCGTGGTTGGAGTCTCATCGAACGAGGCACCGACTACCCCTACACCGGCAGTGGCACCGACTGTTCCGCTGGTTAACAGTAGGAGTGTCACACAAAGGGTGACGACCGAACGTCGGTTCATACAGACCGCCTCCGAGCGTGGCAGTCAACGACTGTCCAAGACCCGGATACATTGGTTAGAAAGGTGCGTCTATTGGCAGTTATGTCGGGGGGATGCGTCATTTGGTGTGTATCAATATACTAGCTCGCGAATTGATAAACACTTTGTTCTTAGAATCCTAACTACCAGTCGATGAAGTCAAGTCAATCGGCAAAAGGCGTCAACAGGAAAGGAAATGAGCCGATTTAGTGAGCAAGACAGAGAGCGGATCAGGTCACAGTTGGTCGAAGCCGGTCAAGAGTCGTTCGCGCAGTTCGGATTTGAGCGAACCCGGATCAGCGACCTCACAACTGAGGCTGGCATTGGGACAAGCACGTTCTACCAGTTTTTTGACTCAAAAGAGGAGCTGTATGTAAATGTACTACTAATAGAGCGACAGCGGCTCGAAGAGAAGATTGCTGACGCCGTCGAAACAGGAGAGACACCACGAGACGAGGTTCGACTATTTCTCCAAACTACGTTAGAAGAGATTCAATCGAATCCGCTAATTTCTGCGCTGCTCGTCGACGGTGAGTTACGGACGCTTCAAGATCAACTTGAACAGTTAGAGGCTGACGGGAAGTTTGCCGACAAACAACCGGGTGGTCCGAATTTGCCGTTCACTGAACGCTGGGCGGAACTTGAGACGTTTCGGTACGACGACCGAGATCTTATCGAACAGCTATTCATTTCACTAGTTTTTACTGTTCGGTCACAGAATGCGCCGGTCGGAGCAGAGAGTACGGTTGATTATGCCCGGGTACAGGACGCGCTGATTGAGACGGTCGTTGATGGATTGTTCGATGAATCGTAGACAATATCACGAGAGTATCAAGAACAGATAGCCGACACACGCGTTCCATTTATGATATAAACAGAGCAGCGAAAAGACGGCTTCTAACGAGGGCAACTCCTGAGTTTTATTCAGGGCGGTGGTGTCTCTTCCAATGACCCATACAGATACGAAACATACCGCGTAGCTGTTGTCAGGCTTAGAGCAATAGGTACACGTTGATATCCGGATTGAGAGGTGGATTCGTATGACGGTAATGGGCTGAGCCGGCTGTGTTGAATCGCCATACGGCAGAGAGGTAGGCCGCTAAATCAAAGGAGTTGAAGCGGGAAGATTCGGTTGCCTATGACCCAAATCTCCCGCTTCATCGGGGAGGTTGTGCCGGTTGCTCAAAGAGTTACTGGCGATGGAGGCGAATCCGCCGCCACCGTCCGGGGCGGCGGATTCGCCGACTACGCACTCGTTTCCCTCCATTGTCTCCGGATTTACCTCGATACGTCGTACCGTATGACGATCGACTTGCTCAAAGAGGTGCCACAAATAACCGGGGAGATCGGCCTCAGCGCGGCCGATCTCCCCGCACCATCCACGTTGTGTAAGGCGTTCGACCGGATCAGCATGAGCGTCTGTCGAGTGCTGCTGCGCCAGTCGGCGCAGCTGCACGAACTCTCTGAACACGCCGCGATCGACGCCACGTTCTACGACCGCTCACCAGCCAGCCGCCACTACTGCCAGCGAATCAGCTACCGCGTTCAAAAGCTGAAAGTCACGAAGCTCGTCGATACAGCGTCTCAGGCTGTCCTTGACGTTCACTGCTCAACGAATCGAGAAGGAAGCGACGCAGACCTCGCTGAGCAGATCGCCCGCCGGAACGCGGGCGATCTGCGGTCTCTTGCGGCCGATAAGGGCTACGACAAGCAATCGCTCCGCGAAGGATTACGCGATCTCGGGATCAGACCGCTGATCAAGCACCGCATCTTCGCACCGTACGACCACGCGCACAACGCCAGAATCGACGATAACCGCTACAATCAGCGCTCAATGACTGAAACCGTGAACTCTGCTGTCAAGCGCTCGCTCGGCTTCGCCGTGCGAGCGCGGTCATGGTTCCGTGAGTTCCGCGAAATCGCGCTGATGTGTGTCGTCTATAACATCAAACGCTTCGTCAAACAGTGAATCCCTCCGCCTTACAGCGATTCAACACAGCCTTCTGAAACGAGAGACTTCAACCCAGTATCTTCTTAATGCGATATTCTCGAAAGCAGGTATGGTCGGTACAGGGACTCTTCTCATTACAATCACGGGAAATTCGAGGCGAAACCCTCGCGTTTAGCGCGGGGAAGATGTCAAGGCTGACGAGGCGAATGCCACGGGGCTTGACGCCGAGGCGGTTCACCCTGAGTGACGCTGGCCACGTGGACAATGCGAAAGACATGTGTCGATGTCGCGACAGTACCTCTTCATACTATCCATAAATTCGCCCCACACAGTGTTTTTGAGCGCTTCCAGACGAAAGCACAACCGTAACCCGGATGAGAAGCCCTCTAATCAAATATCAAAAAAATTATCTAAAATAACAATAATTCACATTAGGGGCACACAATTAATCCTACACTCTAGCATAAATCGTATATTCTAGATGGGTATAGGTTGTCCACTCGATCGTTCTGCTGTGATACATGACACCATAACGTTTATTCCAGATTGTATGAGTAAAGCATGGTATGAGGTACGTATACTCGTCAGGAGAAGAGTATCTTAAGTTCGGTACACTTCTCGTTTGTGGAATAATTGTTCTACTGATAGCCAGTAGTGGTGCTGTAGCAGCAGATGACACCAAGTGTGAAAAAGTAGAATTTGGTGATGAAAATACGACCTCTGTAAATTATCAAAATGTAAGTACTGGGCAGCAATCATGTGCCGACAATCATCAAAATCGTGCGGAAACGACTTCTACAGATGAAACAGTTTGGAGGTTTGAGACTGAAGCCAGAGCCGAAGACGGGCCGACTGTTGGAGATAACGCTGATGAACGTGACCCAGCTGGTATCTCTGTTGTAGTTGACCCGACGACGACCAAACTTGTACCGGGTGAGACGGTTACATTTGACCTTATCATTGAAGATGCAAATCAAGGGGTTGGAGCGTATAAGATTGCTCTCTCTTCAGCAGACTCGGCTGTAATATTTGAGGAAGTTTCACTCCGCAACGATCCTACCTTCCCTGGTACAGAGATCTCCGAGAACGGTACCCATCTGAGCTTGGAAGTTGGAATGGGAGATAACAAGCATCCTGGGGCAAATGAGACCGTTCTCGCCGAAGTAACAGCTACCGTCAATGATGAGGTAACACCAGGCGCAAATGTCACCGTTCGAACTGAAAACGCTGAAGTCACTAATATCGACGGAACCCGATACAATATATCGGATTCGGGATCGGCCACGCTGTCAATTGTCGAGCCGACCGGTATATTCGAGATCGATCCCGTAGAGGACCGCACAGTCACCAGTCAGGAACTCACAAATGTTAGCTTCGGAGCCTCAGTAACGAACGCTGGAAACTGGAATGATACGAAGCAAGTCACGTTACAGATCGGTGGCGAGGCGGTTACGACAAAGAACGTAAGTATTGACACCGGAGACACTACAAATGTTACGTTTGAGGGGGTAACGCTTAATCGAACTCCTGGTATGTACAATTACACAATCCTGACTGAAGACGACGAGCAGTCTGGAGCGTTAGAGGTCGTTGAAGCAGTTGACCCCGTTGGTGGCGGCGAACCGCCGCAAGATTTGAATGGTGATGGACGATATGAAGATATCGATGGGGACGGTGACTTCACGGTCTTCGACGTCCAAGCCTTATACGATAATCTTGACACTGAAGCGGTCCAAGGACATCCTGAGGCATTCAACTTCTCCGGTTCAGACAATCCGGAGGAAGTAACGATATTTGACGTACAGTCGCTGTTCGACCAGTTGGTAGTCTAATATACCCTTCCGCGTTCACGCGGAGGAATCCCGAGCGGTGGGAGTTTCAGGCTTACAACCATGGACGCCGCCACTTCTCTGGAGTTCGCCGCGTCAGGCGACTGTTACTCCTATCCTCTGCGTCGTTGATAGAGATACAAGCGCATACCTCTGTCTTCAGGCGGAGGTCGAGCGATACTCAGCTCGTTTGTCCCGGCAGTTTGAACTTGTGGGACCCACGCTGTCATCGCTGTGGCAATCCGGAGGTCTCTGTCAATGATGGTAGTAACTCAACGACTTTCTGGGCGGTCTCTACCGAGACTGGCTCTGAAGCGAATGTAGCTTGTTCGTATGCGGTTGTGAGTTGGCGAACGGCTGCCGCTTCAGATTGGTCTGTCGCACGCCACTGATTATAGACCTCCCAGTGTGTCTGAGAACGGTCGATTGGACTTCGAATCTCGTTCCGGAACGCAGCATACGCAAACTGTACAGCTGCGTCAGGGTCACCAGCGTTGAGTGCATTCTGGGCACGCTCGCGGAGAGACATACTATCTGCTGAAGTGGTCTCGTCAGGGATGTCCGCAACTGCCAAGCGGCCAGCTTCCGTCTCATCCGTGTTCACAGAGGTCTCGGTTTTATCATCTGTGTCCCAACTAACTGAATTGCGAAGTTGAGCCCACTGTGTCGTAAACTGCTCCCGGATCACAAGTAGGCCACCCATAATTAGGACAAAGAGTAGACCAGCCACAAGTACGAGTTGGCGACCTGGATTGGTTGCTGACAGCGATAATGTCTGTTCAGCCGTGCTCGATTCAAGATTACTCCCGCTCGCAGCAAATTGGACCGTTAATACGCGGGTGTCCTCGTCTTGTACGCTTGCGCGATCGATGGTTGCCTGATACTGACCGGTGCTGTCTGTCCGGACTGTCTTAAATGGAACTGAGCCCAGTTGAAGCTGGAGTGTCCGATCAGCGAGGGGGTCTCCCGTATCGGTCGTGAGTGTCCCGGTAATTGAGATGTTCTCAGAATCCGTTTCAGTATCGTTGGTCTCAACGGACAACTCCGTCGGTGTCGATTGAACGGTGAGCTGTGTCATGGCTACTGTCGGAGCGACAGTGAGCCCATCTGCTGCGAGCCTCACACGCACTGTGTACTCGCCAGGAGCAATCGTTTCTGGAAGAGTTGTAGCAAGCGTATAGCTGCCGTTTGCTGTTGTCGACCCTGTGGCTACTTTTCGCTCGCCAATCTGGAGTACAACCGGTAATCCCGCGAGCGAGCGATTCTCTACACTGTGAATATTAACATCTCCGGACACACGAAGGGGGTCACCAAAGCCAGCGCTCGTGGTTGCGTTTGTGACCGAAAGTGTGCTTGGTTGCTGGCCGGTTACTGAGATGGACGTTGTTGCTGTACTTGATAAAAACGGATCTCCGGACGCTGGACGATAGCTTGCGGTAAGCGTCGATATGTTCGATGACACAAGTAATGGCTGATAAGACGTTGTATACCTCCCCACCGAGTCAGTCTGTGTGGTAATCGTATCATCACCGACAGCGATTTCCACCGTGGCGTTGGTTACTGGAGTGCCGTTGGCAGCAACGAGACGCCCATGTATCTGTGTGGGGGAAGCCGCCGAGAGATTCGGCTGTGCGGTTTGGACACTCACATTGGTCTCTGTAAATTCACGTGACGCAATGGCCCCTGCTGCTTGCGTGAGACGCCGCTGGTTGGTTACGATCGCCTCTTGTGTCGTCTCAAAGCTCAAATTCGTCTGTGTCTCGAGATTCGCATACTGCTCGTTGAGGGTGGCCGTGCTGGCGTTCAACTCACTCGCATTTTCAACAATGTCTCGGGCAAGCGCACGTGCGCGTTCATCATCCCCATTTCTTACAGCCGCTTGATAAAGGGTCGCAGTTTGATTGAGTTGCTGGGCCTTATTGATGATCTCGCGTTGCTGCTCACGCGTGAGATTAAATCGGGTGACGATTTGCTCTGTATCAGTACCTGCCGCGACGGCACCGTACTGCTCAAGTAGAAGATCATAGTCGGCTCCCAAAAGCTGCTGTCCCTTCGCGTATTCCTCATCGCTGACGGCGAGCGCACTTGCGTTCAGCCGGGAGACGAGCTGACTATTGAGATATCTGGCGACTTGTTGGCTGTCACCTGACTCGGTCACGTTTGTAGGGTTCTGATGTGAAGGGGGACTATCAGGCGCTGTCTCGTTACCTGATTCTATTGGAGCAGGCGCTGTTGCACCCGCTCCGACAGCAACTCCACCCACGAGTAGCATCACCGTGGCAAACACCGCGAATCGACGAACACGGCGCGACACAGCCAATCTCACGTAGCAGCCGTAATAAAAAGTACGACTAGCAGTTCACTAGTGAGTTCATTCGTTCCAAATAGCTGCCCTACTCGTCTCTTGCTGAAATTGCGGTCTCTTGATCGGGAACACAAACGCGGAGAAGCCAAGTTTCAATTTCCTCCACACAGAGAACGAGATAATGGAGGTCACAGAGCAGTGGTGGACACTGGCTGGCACCGGGCTACTGCTCGTTGTACTTGCTGTCTTGACTGAGCAGCTTTTCTTTTTGTTCGCGGCTGGAGGAGTCAACGCATGGCTTATTTCGGGGGCGGTTACAGCAAGTCAGTCATTTACCAGCCAGGAGGAGAATCTCTCCGTTAACTACACCCTCAGCGCTTCAGAGATATTTGTCGAACGGAAGACTGAACTCGCTCTCCACGCGTCCCGTCCGGCGAGCACAACCAAGGAACATGTAGAGATAACGGCTGAGATGCCACCTGGGATTACGGTCGAGACTGGCACTCCAAGGGTCACGTTACAACCCGGTGAGACAGAAGAAACAACAACTTGTTTGCTCTCTGCTGATATCGTCGGTCGCTTTGTGTTTCCGGCTGCGACTGTCACCATCGATGACAGACATGACTTATACAGCATCACGATTCCTCACCGTGAGACACCGATACTAACAGTGCGCCCACACAACCCAACACTCCACGTTGGACAAGGCGGAACCGGAGTACAAAGTGCGTACGGACAGCACCAGTCCGATCAGCCTGGGCCGGGGGTAACGACACGTGAGTTACGTGAGTATGTCCCCGGTGACGACAGCCAACAGATCGACTGGAACGCTACCGCCCGACTCGGCAAACCATACGTCCGTGAAACAGAGGGAGAAACAGACCGCCGGACTCTACTCCTTGTCGATCACCGGCATCGAATGACTACGGGCATCAACAACGAAACAATGCTGGCGTATGCCCGTGAGGTGGCTGGCGGTATCGCTCAAACAGCCGCTGAAAACGGCGACCCTCTTGGATTCTGGGCTATTGGTGATGAAGGCATCACAGCCCAGATACAGGCTGGTACGACGCCACAAACATACGCGCAAATCGAGTCGGAATTATACTCTTTACAGCCGACCGCCGACACGGTTACACCACGGACCCGTTCGGCAACACAGACGCAGCATCTCGCCGATCGGCTTACAGGGGATCCAAGCTCATTTGCGTCTGTACTCCGGACCTACGTGAGCGACCAAACGCAGTATCGACAGCGTTTCCGTGCGGATCCGCTTGTGAACACCGTTCGTCAGACACACACAGAAGCTGGGGAAGATGGGCTCGTTGTGATGGTGACCAGTGATTCTGAGCCAGTCAAACTTCGGGAGGCAGTGAAAACAGCCATCCAAGCCGGATCCCAAACGCTCGTCTTCATTACGCCGCAGTGTCTGTTTGAATCAACAGATATGGCGGAACTCGATAATGTATATGAGCGGTATCGTGAGTTTGAAGAATTCCGGCGTGAGCTTGAACAGCACCCACGGGTGACCGCTTTTGAGGTTGCCCCGGAAACGCGCATTCAACGCGTTTTGGCCCACCGACGAGCTTCTGCGACGTCACGAGGCTCCTCATGACACGACAAACACAACGCGTCCGATCACTCTCCGATTCATACGTTGACGTACCTGCACGCGATCGTGTCGGTGGTGTCGGATTACTCCTTGTTGCCGCCACGCTGGTTACAGCATCGCCGGCAATTCCAGTAGGCCCGTTGTTCGTACTGTCCCTCGCTGTTGTTGTGCGTCCCTCTCCGGTTGCGTTTGTGATCGGACAGCTGACTCTTATCCCTTTGTTGACCGCAACCTCGCCCCTTGTCGGCGTTGCGCAACTCGGCCTGCTCGCTGTACTCACTGAACCAACACGGAATCCTTTTGATCTCTTCGCGCTGAGTGCGACTGTCACCAGCTTTGGAGGCCTACTGGGGCTCATTATCCTTTCGCGTGGTGAATCACTTCTGGTTGTAGGGGGGTTGTTCTGTCTCGCTGTATCGGCGAGTCTCTACGGTATCTATCGGGGAACACTTGTTCGGCTCGGGCTTGTTCGTCCATCCGATACCCCTACTGAGGGACTCGAACCGAAGTCACAAGAGTGACTGTCTAAGAAATGAATTGAGGGATACCGTAATGGCTCAACCTGGCGGGACCGAATCGTCACAATCACCAACAGCCGAGGATCTATCAGCTACCGAAGACACGCCAGAAGCACTCCAGACGCGTGTCGCAGTGCTTGAAGCCGAAAACCAGCAACTGCGCGAAGAGTACACACGAGCACGCCAGACGACATATCGGCGCACTGCTGTCGGGCTCCTGTTCGTGGGGGTACTCGGTATCATCGGTGGTGTTGGATTTCCTGACGCACGGTCCGTGTTGTTCGCGTTGGGTGGTACAGGGATCTTTGCTGGTGTCCTCACGTATTTCATTACCCCTGAGCGATTTATTACCGCACGTGTTGGGACTCGCGTCTTTGAGGCGGTTCGTGCTGATCGAGAAGCGATAATCGATGAGCTAGGTCTCGACGGTGATCCAGTCTATGTTCCTGGTGATGACGTGCGGTTGTTTGTCCCCCGTCACGAGGACACATCACTTCCCGGCACTACTGGCCGACTTGATCTTTTCGTTGTGCCTGATGATCCCACTACGGGTGGTGTTGCGTTTTACCCGACCGGTGAACCGTTGTTTGAAGAATTTACCGAATCACTTGACCAGCCGTTAGACTCACGCCCACAAGCAGCTACGTCGGTGATTGCCGATGGGCTCGTCAACGTATTCGAGCTCGCTGATGGTGTTGAGTCAGTTGTTGACACTGATACGAGACGAATCACGTTTGAAATTAGTGGGAGCGGGCTTGGTGATCCCAACGCAATTGATCACCCGATTAGCTCATTTCTCGCTGTAAGCGTTGTTGAAGCACTCTCAGAGCCCGTTCAAGTTACGGTTAGGGCCGATGGCCCGCTCACTGTGACGTGTCGCTACGGGGAGGCCTCTGTATCGTCTTCGGACTCTGAAGCCATTACCGAGGAGTGAATTCCTTCGGAACCTAGCCCTATCTACTCTGCCTGTGTTCTGTGCGGCGCGCTCTCGGGGCATTCAGTCGGGTGTGACGGCCTCCCCATCTGGACCTGAAAAGTCGGTCTCGGCACTCGGTGGGGTCACATCGGAGAGAATATCATCAAGAATATCAGTCACAGATTGATCGGCAAGCTCCGCGTCAGTAGTGCGAATCACTCGATGTTCAAGCACTGGCATGGTGAGTGCTTTGATGTCATCTGGAATCACGTACGAGCGACCGTGTATTGCCGCACGTCCCTTACCCGCACGCAAGAACGCCAGGGTTGCCCGCGGTGATCCGCCATGCTGTAATGCTGGTGCCGTACGCGTCGCGGCCACCAGGTCGAGAATATATTCTTTGACTGGCTCAGCGACATGTACTGCTGTCACAGCCTCACTTGCTGTCTGAAGGGTCTCAGGGTCGATGACTTCTTCGACACTTTCTGGACCGAGCGCAGGTGACCTATCGAAGCGGTCGAGTATCGTTCGTTCTTCGGTCCGATCTGGAATCTCAATGGTGTATTTGAACTGGAATCGGTCTCGTTGTGCTTCTGGTAGTTCGAACACCCCCTCCATCTCGATCGGGTTCTGCGTGGCTACGACGATGAACGGCTCCGGCAACGCGATGGTGTCACCGTCGATAGTCACTGTCGTCTCTTCCATCGCTTCCAACAGTGCGCTCTGGGTCTTCGCGGTCGTCCGGTTAATCTCGTCAGCAACGACCACATTCGAAAATACAGGTCCTTTTTTCAACTGAAATTCACCAGTTGCTTGCTGGTAGATATTCGTGCCAACGACATCAGCTGGCACCATGTCGGGGGTCATCTGGATACGTGTATATGAGAGTCCAGTGGCCCGCGCGAATGCGTTCGCGATCGTTGTTTTTGCTACCCCGGGAACACCCTCCAGTAGGAGGTGTCCATCGGTGAGAAGCGCAATCGTTAGTCCTTCTATCACTTCCTCGTTGCCAACAAGAACTTCACCGACAGCATCACAAAGCGTTTCGTATAGCGCCCCAGGACTACTCATCTTCCTCTCCTCGTTGGCGCTTGGATAAAACAGCTGTTATCACCTGTCGTAGTTGTGGCTCACTAATCTCTGGATACTTCTCGAGGGCGACTGTGCGGAGCGTCTCTTCGTTAAGCTCGATTGGCTGATGAGTCACGGAGAGATCTCGCAACCAGAGTGGCATCGCAGACAGCAATGTATCAGGAATGAGTGTCTCGAATACAACTCCAAGTGATATCCTTCGCTGAGTACGCTGCCGAATCATAAGCCACATACTGAGTGTCACGAGTCCAGCACCAACCTGTATCGACTCCGAGGACCGCAACAACAACAGCGTCCGAGCGACTGGTGGCAGCGGTGCCGCTTTTGAATAATCTAACAGAACACGGCTGTGTGTCTCAGTGAGCCGGGTCATGAACGCCTCATTGTCCGGCTGTGTCAACATTGAATTGATAAAGAGACTTGGGTCACTGACAGCGATCACTTGTCCAGTACCTATCGATTCAATGGTAACGACCGGGTACGCTCCAAGTTTGTCGCCCGGCGAAAAGTTTCCCGTGCTGTTGCGGTCTAGGTACGCAACTGGTGATGATGTCACAACCGGCGTTGCATTTCCGGGGACAACGGCGGTTGCGCCATTCAGTGTGAGTTGGGTCACGCCCTCGGTGTAAGTTGTCTCAGATACGTTTGATGCGATCGGTAGTGTTGGGCCACGGTAGTACTGCTGTTCATCACGTAATTGGAGGCCACTAAATCGTGCGTCGGCTCCTATTGATTCCAACAATGGATTACTGTAGCTTCCGAAGTCATCGGCAATAAGGAGGGTTCCACCTTGTTCGACAAAGTTACGCAGACGCTGTGATTCGTTGGGTGTGTAAGCTGTTGTGGGAGAGAGAATAATCCCAATAGTGTCAGTTGTATTTTCTGCCTCGTAGGCAGCTGTGTCAACTACAATTTGACCTTCAACTTGGTTATCGACGTGTTCTCGAAGATCACTCGTGCCATCCCACTGGGGATTATACGCGCCAAATGTCGCTGTGGAAGTCCCTGCCGCAAACACAAGGGTCCCAGCGAGAACACAAATAAGCAGGTATAGTACGAGTCGGGGGACCGGCGGAGTATCCATTTAAAAAGTCCCCTCCGGGAGAATTTCCAAAATCCGCCGAATGACTATGTATGCGAACCCAGCTAAGCCGATGAGAATTATTGGCAGTACCCGTCGCCGCCAGCGAGGGGTAACATTAAATGGCGCTGTTAGTTCAACGACGACAAGCAGACCAATTAGTGACACCACAAAGAATAGTTCCAACTCTAAGGCATCAAGCGTCGTCAGTACGACAATCACGCCCACCATCCACGCAACAAGAGCATATATGAACTGCCGTCGTTTTTCAAGAGTCATTGAAATGGTTAGAGCGTCGCTTAACCAGCATCTCGGGGATATCGTCTATTCTACTCTCCGACAAATAAAGTGAGTGGATATTCGGAGCAATAGTGTTGTATCTTATTGACACTTGACTCCAAATAATTATCAACGACCGCATCGGCCAACTAATAATCGAACGAACCTAACGAATATTATGATTAAATCAGATGTTTCAGATGCCTAAAGCCGCCGAATAGCACCGCTCAAGACAATTACGAACAATATTATTTGAACTCCATATAGCGGTGTGCTATCGTTCGTGTCATCATTAATTACATCCTCGTTTGGCGAGATAGATTGGTTTGTGTCAGTCTCATTATTCTGGTCTTGGTCCGAGCTGTTATCGGTCTCTGTAGAGTTATCAGTGTCCGACCCATCACTTCCGTCAGACCCATCACTTCCGTCCGACCCATCACTTCCGTCAGACCCATCACTTCCGTCCGACCCATCACTTCCGTCAGACCCATCACTTCCGTCCGACCCATCACTTCCGTCAGACCCATCACCTCCGTCCGACCCACCAGAGTCTTGCACACTCAATGTGTACGCTTCACTCAACCCAATAAGCGGATCTTGCCCTTTAACTTCATCACCACCCCGGATCCGAACCTGTGTCTGGTACTCCCCCGGTTCAAGACCAGATAGGTTTCCTTTGTACTCACCGCCACTTTCAGTGAGTTCGATCGTCTGGTTTTGGTCATCGTTCCACGCTGTAAACTCGACAGATTCAATTGGCGTTGATTTGAGTGTCGTTAGTGTCACCGCGACCGGAACCGAAGTATTCCGGTCGATCTCCGCATTTTCTACCGGGGAGCTGTCAATTGTCGCTGAGTCAATCTCATGCGAAGCGATCACAACTGGTAGCAAATCTCTCACAAGTCGCTCGTTTGAGTCCCAGATTGTAACTACGTAGCTACCCGGTGGTTCTGGGCCTGTCGCAAGTTGATACGTTGTCTGGTCCTTACTAATCGCCTCGTCATCGACAATTCTCCGCTCTGTATTCCAGAGTTGCAGAGAGTATGATTGCTCATTGGGGACCGATGCTGAGAGGGTAATAGATTCGTTCGGCCCAACAACTGCAGTCTTTGATATTTGAATTTCTCCATCAGTGTAGCTTTGGGATACGTTCTCCGATGGAACTGCTACCGTTGTATCTGAGTCGAGATTGAAGCCGCCCTGTGAGCCGCTAACAGTGCCGAAGCACCCGGCACCGACTATGATAATCGCAAGGATACCGATGAAGACCAATCGGCGGTTCATAATCACAACTTATTCACCGAGGTAATCAGTTTTTTGATGAGAGCGCTCATACATGGTACGTTGTCGGTGTAGTGCCGTCTTGTGATTCTGGTATCGAGCGACCCAGATGAGAACCAGTTGTCTGAGCGGTCTTCCGGTCATTTTCCACCTCCACTGCCTTCGAGAGAACTGTATCAACAATCTACGCCACAAGAGCGTATGTGAAAATACAGTGGAGCACCGCCGTACCGCCGTCATCAAACTCAACACTCGTGAAGGGGCGGACACCTCCCTTCGAAAGACGGTCGAGCAGTTCAAGCGCTGCGCCAACACCGCAAGCGAGTGGTATTGGCACGGCGACAGCGGCTCCCACGTCACCTCGAAATCGAAAGTCGAACGCGCCCCCTACGACCAGCTCCGCGACGAAACTGACCTCACCGCGAATCTCGTCCAGAAAGGGATTCGTAGAGCGGTTGAAGCCGTCAAAAGCGGCGTCGAACGCCTCAAACGTGGTGAGAACACATCGCAACCACACTTTTCGGCAGACAGCGCAGTCTACGACAAGCGAAGTGCGACGTTCCACCGAGATCACGTTTCCCTTCCGACCGTAGACGGGCGCGTTGAGTTCGAATACATCCTTCCCGACGATCTGGAGACACCGCCGATCAACTGAAGCGCTAGCGCGGAGCTCCCTTCCTCAAGGAGCGACCGGAGGGAGCGTGTAGGGAGGAGAGGAGTGCGTTCGTATCTGTACCAAACACCAGCTTATTAATAGCCACGTATACACATTGAAACTGTGGCAGACGACTACGTGCGTCGGACAGCAATCACTCGTCTCTCAGTAGACGATGAGCAACGCGAGTTGCTTGAGGAAACCATCTCCGAGTGGAAGCGTGGGTGCCAACTCGCCACGGACATGGCGTGGGGGAAGTGTAACGCGAAAAGCGACGTACAACCCCTCGCCTACGACCACGTGCGCAAACACACCGACCTCGGGAGTCAGCACGCGATCCTCGCCACCCACCAAGCCGCCCAAGCCATCACCGGCTGTCTCGAACGCCGCTCGAACGGTAAACAGGTTAGCAAGCCCACGTTCACCGCACCCACGGTAACGTACGACACTCGAACGATGACGCTGTTCGATGACGATACAGTGTCGCTCTCCACGACGGAGAGTCGCGTTCGCTGCGAGCTTGCTCTGCCCGACGCCGCCGACGGCTACCAACGGCAGTATCTCGACTCCGACAACTGGAGCGTTACGGAAACCACACTCACCGCTCGTGACGGCGACTACTTTTTGCACATCGGCTTCCGCCGACCAAAGACCGACACCGAGAGAGATGCCGCCGAGGACGGAACGGTTCTCGGGGTCGACCTCGGTATCGAAAACATCGCCGTCACCAGCACAGCACGATTCATCAACGGGCGTGAACTCTCTCATAACCTCCGCGAGTTCGAGAAAGTCCGCACAGGACTCCAACAGACGGGCACGCGAAGCGCCCACAGAACGCTCGAACAATCAAGTGGACGCGAGTTACGATACGTTCGTGACGTTGTTCACCAAGCGTCGAACGCCATCCTAAACGAAGCACTTCGATACGAGTGCGACGTGATTGCGTTTGAGGACTTGACTGACATCCGCGACCGAACGAGTGCGTCGTGGGGCCACAAGTGGGCGTTCCGAACCCTGTACGAGCAAGTAGAGTACAAAGCCGAAGCAGTCGGCATCTCGGTGAAGCAAGTGGGGTCGGCGTACACGTCGCAACGGTGCGCCGAGTGTGGATTCACGGCAGCCGAGAATCGCCGAACTCGCACGGAGTTCCGCTGCGTGAAGTGTGAGTCGGAAGCGAACGCGGACTACAATGCGGCGAAGAACATCGGGATGCGGTACGTCCGTCGAGGCCAACAGTCGTCTCGGCGGACGGGCGACAGTCAACTCGCCCTGAAGTCTGGAACGGTGACGCCAAGTGGTGGATTCTCCGCCCACCCGGACGGGTTCGAGGCTGAGGTCACGGACAAGCCCCTCCCTCAACGAGCGAACCCATCAGGGTGAGCGAAGTAGGGAGGGGTAGTTGACCTGAATGTGGCGATGCGTTCTTCAGCATTCGCCGATTATATACTGTAATGCCACATCTAGTACGAAAAGTAGAGCTTGTCTGGCTGGTAGACGCTTTTGAGCCAGCGAAGACATCTGACCTCGGGGAAATTCTTCCAATTGACAACCGCTCAGCATACTTCCGGTTACGGCATCTCTACCGAAGCGGTTATCTCAACCGTTCTGAGGCTTCGGAAGGGCATACGCAATCTTACGCTTGGTCACTGACAGAAGAAGGTCGAGAGTGGCTAATTGAGCAGGATATGCCCGCTATTGAAGAGATTGATTTAGACGATTACTTCTCTGGCCGGACAGATGAAATTAATCCTCTATCAATTTTGGAGGCATTTACATCCAAAGACGGTGAGTGGCACCAGTCAAGTGTTGCGTATGAGGCACTACAATTCACAAAACAAGGGATCCGATATAATCTCCACAAGCTACACGAGCAAGGTGATCTTGAATTAGATGCGAACGAGAATGGATATCCATATCGATGGCGACTGACTGAGCAAGGTCGCTCACGGCTTGCCGAAGCTAAAGAAAACGAAACAGAAAATGTTGGTGAGTACATTTGGCTTGACTCGTAGCAGTGCTTAGCGCCTCACTACGTGGTATTGACCTCTCTCCACTGCTAAAACCCAGCAAGCAGATAGTGATGCAGACGACACGGAGAACCTCTACCACTCGGAAGCCAAGCGTCGATCCACCGTGTTCCACGCCTCCGCAGCACTCGTACGCGCGTGCAAAGAACATCACACCCTAGCGGTCCGCCGTCTCGAAGACGGCGACACCGCCAGCAGCGTCCTCGCCGAGTTCCTCGGTGTCCTCGGCGGCCTTGGCACCGAGGTCAACGCCGTCTATCTTGATCGCGGATTCTACGACAGTAAGTGTCTCACGCTGCTTCAAGTGCATAGTCGCCACATCATAGAGGAGTTAGCGTAACCCCAAAAGTATAACACACATCGCTCTAAAGCATGGAATGCAGCGTGAGATAGCACTATATCGAACCTACACCAGAGTATGACACTGTGAACCAAGAATGAGTGAAGCAATGAGTGATGAGAATAGCACCGACGACGACACGACCGGACCCACAGATCAGGTACGTACCTCCGTTGAGGTTGACCGTCAACTATGGCGGCAGGTCCGTGCTGAGGCCGTCGGAGAAGGAAAAAACGTCTCCGAAAAACTTGAGGAGATCCTCGAAGACTATTTCGGAGACGACTCCACATGACCACACACAAACGACATGAGTTTATGTTCGACACGCCGGGTAGACCGGCATCACAACTGAGGTATCGCATGACAAAACTAATCACATCAGCTGCGGACGCGGATGTCCAAGCTCACCAGGAGGTGTCTGTATGAGCGGTACACGCAAGCAAGTTCAAGCAGTCCTGTTTGCTGCGATCATGGTAACCTCCATGGTCGCTGCCGGATTCGCCGGAGGTGCCGCTGCTCAAAGTACTGCTGACCCGACCTTCGATTTGAGTGACATCGAAGATCAGTCACCGTACTTCCCTGGAGAGACTGTTGAGTCAAGCGTTGAGCTGAATCCCGGTTCAGGCTACAATACTAGTGCCAACTACTCAATTCGGGTTGAGGTAATTGGCCCTAATGGCGCTGTCGACCTCGACAACGAAGAGGGATTCTCGTTCAACAGCATTGATCTCTCCAGTCTGGTGAACGCCGATGGGGTCAACAATGACGGAATCCTCGTAGACTCGAACGACGACGTCGTGACGGTTTCTGGCAGTGCCGCGAACAATGTGGGGGCCGCCACAGGCAACGTCAACATCACAGCAGCCGATGACGTGGCATCTGGCGAGTACACCTTCAGCGCAACTGTCGTCAATGTGGGTGGGAGTGAAAACACCGATATTGGTGATACCCAGAACGCCACGTTCGCGGTTACTGGTGTAGATGTCACGCCTGAGGAGGTTAGCGTTGGTAGCATCGAGACCATTGACGCTACGATCACCGACTACCCCGGTGGTTCGCTTGAGTATACCGTCACAGATCCGAGCGGTAACTCGATCACCTCCGGATCGACTTCGAACGCAGAGTTCAGCTTTGCGGGTGAATTCGACCAAGTCGGTGACTACGTGGTGACGGTGTCCGACAGTAACGGCAACAGCGTAAACACAACCGTCCAGTCCACGTACTCCTTCAACGCTAACATTACTCCGGCAAACGCTACCTTCGGAGACGAACTCAGCGTTGACGGATTCGTTGTTGACGGTGACGGAAACGCTCCCGACAACAACGGCGACTTCACTGTCCAGATTCGTGACGAAGACGGTACTCGAGCGAGCGCAAGCGTCTTCAGTGACGGTTCGTTCGGCCCGGTCACCCAGACTGTTGATGACGCCGGCAACTGGTCGGTTGTCCTAGTCAACACGGCGGATAGTACTAACCTGACCGATGAGACGGTCACGGTTGCGCCGGAAGACGCGACGCTCTCGGCCAACTTCGAGGGCAACAACCGCGCGTTCACCGCGGAGACCTACACCTTCACGCTTGAGGACGCGAGCGGTAGCGGCCTTGACGTGACCAAGGACGCCAGTAGTGGCGTTGACGGCTACCTCAACGTCACCGGCCCCTTCGTTGACACTGGGGATCTTGGCGGTCAGGCCTCTGTGGCCGCTGTTGGGCCCACGGATACTGATGGAAACATCGAGTACGTCCACCTCAACACAGATGCCGACGGTGCCGCAGCACTGAACGCGACGCCCGCCGATGCGGATGCGATCGGCGTCAGTCTCGAGGTTGATTCTGGTAGCGACAAGTTCGACGGTGCCGAAGACACCGCCGTGGAGTCCTTCGACAGCCCGGACTACGTCGCTGGTGATGTCAGCCTCGACGTTGCGCCGCTTGACGACCTCAACGTTGACACGACTGTCAGTCCGAACGGCCAACTTTCGGTCAACGGCAGTGTCAACGCCACCAATGCGATTGATGTCACCGTCATCGGCTCTGACAACGACGGGCCCGGTGCGGGCAACGACATCGCGTACGCGAACGTCACCCTGTCGAGCACTGACTACGACATTGACACCACCACGAACCTGAGCGGGAGCGACTCCACCACGTTCGATAGTGCTCTGGAGAACTTGGATCAGGCTGGCTCGGTCTCCGTCGAAGTCGTCGCCTACGACGGCAACGACACTGTGATCGACACGTACACCGAGTCCTTCGACGTTGACGGCGACGTCCTCGTTGACTTCTCGCCCACCTCGGCGACAGTCGACGAGAACACGACCGTCACCGTTCAGCTGACCAACGCGGCTGGTGACAACGTCCCCGGTCGTACCATCACACTCGACGGCTCGGCGCTGGATTCGGAGGTCAGCCTCACCGGCGACAATCTCGTCGGACTGAACCCGTCCACGTACGAGCTCGAAAACGTCCAGTACAACTCCACGGGCACGGTCAACCTGACGGTTGACGACGGCAACCGGCGGACGGTTGATGTCGAAGAAGCCATCACCGTCACCGGTGACAGCCGGTTCGAACTCCGCACGGACGACGAACTGCTCACCACCGCGACCGACGATGTCACCTTCGAGGTCTTCAACCTCGAGACTCAGTCGGTCGAAAACGACTCGGCTACCCTGTCCGACCTCGCTGACGACCTCACGCTTGAGCAGGATGGGACCGACCTGACCGGCTTCGCGGCTAGCGTCGACGATGCCGCTAACGGGACCATCCTCGTTGAGGATGTCCAGGTCGACAGCGCGTCCACGGTCAACGCGACTGCGCAGACCGACAACGCGCTCCAGGGTAGCGGCACGATCAATGTTGTCGAGCCGGTCGTCGAGACGGACCTCAGCGGTGACCTCACCGAGGGTGTCACCACCGAGGATGTCACCGTCACCGTGACGGACCCGCGCGACGGCTCCGCGGTCGACAACGGTACGATCCAGTTCACCGCCAACGGCACCGCGTTCAACGTCAGCGGAACTAACGTCTCTGATACCGGTACCACGCCGGTGGCTCTGGACGCGAACGGTGAAGCGGTCGTGAGCATCACGCCCGACACCGTGACCGACGCTGCGAACACGACACTCGACATCGCAGCCCAGAACGACAGCGGTCCGGACTTCGCTGGCACGACCCAGGTCGGCGCTGGCAACCTCCAGATCGCCGAACGCGAAAGCGGTCAGGACGTCGAACTCCGCAATGAGGTTGAGTTCGACTCCGAGGAGGACGTGACGTTCGTCCTACGTGACGCCAACGGTGCCCGTATCGGCGCTCGCAACGTCAACGTGACCGGCACGAGCTTCGATGCGGACACCGAGGAGGGCTTCTTCGCGATTAACTTCGCGAACGAAGACCTCACTCAGGGTGACACGCTCGAATTCAACGTCGCCAGCGACTACGACAGCAGCGAGATTACGGCCGCGACGGTCGACGTGACGGAGAACCTCCAAGAGGTCTCCCTGAACGCGTCTGTCGCGTCCGACTCGGTTGTCCAGGGCAACAACTTCGACTTCACGGTTATCCGCTCGGACTTCAGTGAGGACACTGAGGCGACGCTCACGTTCGTGAACGCGTCTGGTGATACCGTCCGCACGACGTCGACTGGCGCCATCGACACCAGCGACTACGGTGTTGTTGACTCCAGTAGTCTCGAGACGGGCGACTACACGGTCGAAGTCAGCAAGGTTGACTCCGACACGAAGACGTTCACCAACGACACGGTCAGCGTGACCGTGACGGAGCGCATCACCGACGTGTCGCTTGACCCGAGTACGGTCGACGCGAACACGACGGTCGAACACGACCTCCAGTTCACGGCACTGGGTGTCAGCGGTGACGGTAACACCGACACGCTCGTGGCCACGCTGCCCGCAAGCGCGAGCTTCGTGGACACCGACAACGCCACGATCAACGTGACGGACGCGAACGGCAGCGAAGTCAGTATCACTGGCAGCCCGACGCTGTCTGGCGTGAACAATGGCACGAACAACCAGCTCAAGTTCGATATCTCGCCCGAGCAGGACATCGACGCGACGGTGGACGCAACCTTCGAGGTTGCGTTCCCGAACGTCAGCGAGTCCACGACGGCAGATATCACGCTGGAAGTTCAGGACAGCACGGAAGGAACGTTCACGGCGACGACGCCCGTGACGATCCAGCCGGCTGACGCTGAACCCGCGCCGACCGCGACGGTGACGTTCGACGACCAGACGGTCGAGAATGGTTCCGCGAACGTGACGGTCGCCTCGGCGAACCTCTCCGAGGGTGGCTTCGTCGCCATCCACTCGACGCCCGTGAACCCGGACAACGGCACGCCGGTCGACACGGTCGTTGGTGTCTCCGAGTACCTCGGCAACGGGACTTCGGAGAACATCACGGTCACGCTCGACGAGCCGCTGACGGAGAACCAGACCCTGGTCGCGATGCCGCACCTCGACACCAACGGTAATGAAGTGTACGACTTCGTCACGTCGAACGGTTCGGCTGACGGCCCGTACACCGAGGACGGCGCGGCAGTGGTCGACAGCGCGTCGATCACGGTCGAGACTGTCGAAGGGCCCGGGGACATCACCGACAATGGTGAGCCCGCGACGGACCTTGACAGCGACGGCCTCTACGAGGACATCGACGGTGACGGCGAACTCACCATCTTCGACGTCCAGGCGCTGTTCGACGAGCGCGGCAACATCGCATCGGAGAACGTCCAGTTCTTCGACTTCGATGACAACGGTGAACTGGACATCTTCGACGTCCAGGCACTGTTCGACCAGCAGCAAGACGCCTAACACACACAACCACCGCCCACCCGCGGGCGGCTGACTGTCACACGCTCGCAGTGCGGTTCATTTTTTGTCCTGCTTGCTTCCGTAGCGACGCGACTTCACTATCCTAGTTTCGAGTAGTTGCGCGAGCACGGTGCTGTTTGACATCTTCCTCCGGCTAAAGCTGGAGGAATCTAGAGCGTTGGGATATCACCCGGATTTGGATCAGAAGAGCCGTGTACGCCCACGGATCACGGGGGTCCCGGGTAACTCCCTCTCGGCTTCTTTGTACCGGCTTAATCTTTATGCGATTTTTAGTGGATGTAGTAGCGTCCAACGTTCCACAGTTTCGAGGTGGAGAACCCTTACTGGTCGAAGTCATTATTAACCTGTGAGTGGTTCATGATGCGTGCGGGGTAGGTCCGGGTTGTCCCCAGCATCGTTCTGTTCTCCGTAACTGGCTTGGAAAAATAAATGTTGAGAGTAACGACTAGACGTTGGATATCCGGTTGGAGTGGCGTCGGTGGAGTATCGGTCAGAGTGTCGGACTCATCCCGCGGCTAAAGGCGCAGGAATCTCCTTGTTCTTTATCAACTTAGAGAATCCCTTGCGAGTGTTTAACCGACCCCTTCATCGATAGCAAATATGGATCGGGTTCGAGAATGGGTGGCTACACAGGGACGGCTCCGGTCACGACGAACAGTACTGAAGGGAGTTTTGAGCGGGGTCACAGCAACAAGTCTCCCCAGAACTG
The DNA here is from genome assembly GCF_003665955.1 of Halorubrum sp. Atlit-28R. NCBI lineage: Archaea > Methanobacteriati > Methanobacteriota > Halobacteria > Halobacteriales > Haloferacaceae > Halorubrum > Halorubrum sp. Atlit-28R. Next base: position 13,770 of record NZ_QPLS01000011.1, on the reverse strand, counting down.
TGACACAAACCGGCGAAAGCGACCTAGAGCCAACTTTGGGAGAACGCTTGCCTCTCAATTTTTCACTCCCCGACAACCCAACTGTGGGAACTTCCAGCACAATCGGTGTCACTGTTTCGGTTCCAGATCTTGGACTGATTCGTGATCCCGAAGAGAGACTCACAGTCCGGCTTCTAATTGATGATACACAAGTTGCCGAGCGACAGCAACCGGTACGACAGGGTGACGAAAGTGAGTTCTCATTCGAACACACGTTTGAAACGACTGGCACGAAGACCATTACTACTGAGACTACAGTCGAGTTTCCGATCGGGACCCTCAAAAATAGCATTTCACAACCGATCGACATCGTCGCACCGTCTATTTCCGTAAGTGGGGCGGCGTTTCCTCTCCCCGAAGCGCTCGAGGATGATATCGACCAGTACCGCTCGGACCACGACCTGCTACCGGAGTTTGTGTTTGTACTTGCGAATGGTGAACAGCAGTCTCTCGTTTTCACTGACACCGACCCCATCATTTCGAGTGTTGCTGTCGACGGGAGACGTTTGGGGGATTCAATTTCCTTTGGAGAACTGGATCTCGGGGTGCTTGTGGCGGAGAGCGCCACATTCGATACCGCAGCTACACAGACAACCGTCGACGATATCACCAATAATCCAGCACAATTTGCGTTCGATACCATCGAAGTATCGACGAGTCATACACGCACGGGGCTCCGGACGCGTTTTGCTGATGACGGCATCTCGTATCCAACAACCACCGGTGTCGCCGGAATCGACACAGCGCCCTCGACACTGTTTGGCCAGACTGGTGAACGACTTCGCACAATAGTTGAAGACCCCAGCAACGGAAGCCTCGAGTCCTTCATTAGCACCCACGACGAGTCACCACTGGTGACCCTTTCACCAGAAAACGGATTCTGGTATGGGACAACACCGACGCTTACTGGTCTTGTCGTTCCGGCCGGTGCAGCTGCTCGAGAGTTTCTCAGCCGTGTCGATCAAGAGGCTGTGTCGCTTCCCGAGCCTGACGCGCCGATTCTATACGTGAGTGACGTCGATCACGACCCCATCGAAGTTGCTGATGTTCCGAGTCTCATCCAACAGAGCAGCGAGTTAGCTGGAGATATCGTCCGGCTTGATGCTGCTGTCTTCCAGACGACGATCAGCGTCCAGGAGACGATGGAAGCAACGACAGCCTGTGGTGACGACCGTGTCCAGATTAAAGAGGCCTGTGTGGATGTGGTTAATGATGCCGTGCTCCACGGTGGCGTCGCGTGGTCTGGCCCACCCCAAGATCAGGGGGAGATGATCCCCCTGCTTGGGGTTTCGACCAAGGATCAGCTTGACCCACTCCAAGACCATCCTGGTAAATACGAGATAATCGGTGAAGTTGTCTCGACAGCCCGTATTGATGATGCGCTTCCAGATTCCGAGGTACTCGTTGTGTACGCAATAGAACGGACCGGCAATCTTGATTACGAGACCCTTGAGACCACCATCAAAACACGCATTGAGGACACGGTAGAAGCGTTCGTCTCCGAATTTGAACGGCAAGCGTCAGTCTCGGGTGACAACTTCGATCCCGACGTAGATCTTACACCAGTTGTCGGTGATAACCTACCACAAGATCTGACTGGTGACGGCCTGTACCGAGATATTCGCGGCGACGGGAAATTCGACATCTTCGATATTCAGACACTGTATGCGAACCTCGACACCCCTGCGATCCAAAATCAATCCGAGCTGTTCAATTTCGCCGGGAATGATCCTAATGAAGTAGACATTTTCGACGTTCAGGCGCTATATTCAGATCTTTCGAGCGGCAGTGACGTTTCTCACGAGTAACTCGCGAAACCGGGCAGGAGCGGCGTGGGGGACGTTCTTGCGAATGCTTCAATACAAGTGCGAGCGCGAAGGGACGTACTTCGTCGCAGTTGACCCAAAAGACACGACGAAGGAGTGCGCGTCCTGCGGTGTCAAGGCGGATTAAGCCGCTGTGGGTTCGTGAACACTCGTGTCCGTCGTGTGGATTCGAGGCGGACAGGGATTCGAACGCGGCGTGGAACATTCTTTCTCGCGGCCTCGAAGACGTAGGAGTGGGACACTCCGAATCAATGCCTGTGGAGACTGCGCTCCCTACGGACACCGATTCGGTGTCTGTAAAACGCGTCGTGGAAACAGGAAGCCCTACTCTCAAGGAGCGAACGGCGTTAGCGGTGATCGAGTAGGGCGGGGTAGTTCACCAGTTGCTCAGTACCATGCTGGTTTCTTCTCCAACCTACTCGCTCCCTCCGGTCGCTCTCTCCTCATGGATCGCAGGCCCGTTCGGATAGTCAGCGGGACCTTCGGTCCCACACGACTGGGGCCGGAGGCTCCACCTCGAAGTATGCTGAATTTGTGAAAGTCCTTGCCGAATCAGATCCCTCCGTAGAGCGCTTGGATATCGAAGACAGTCACTTCTGTCGGATCAGAATCTTCAGCGAAATTGAATGACTGCGGATACTCTTGGACTGACGCTGTATCGAGGTTCTCATACAGGGCTTGGACGTCGAAGACATCAACCTCACCGTCACCGTTAATGTCCTCATACGCGCCGTCTCCGTCCGGATCACGGGGCGGTAACTCACCAACAACGGGATCCGGAGTTGGCTGAGCTGTCGTCACCGCAAGCTCGCCTGTCTCCGCCGGTAGTAGATCATACGTCTGTACCTGCTCTCCAGCAACCTGTTGGTTATCAACTCTTAATCTCGTGGTTCCCGGTGTCTGTGACTGAAGCGTCACTGTCGCAACTGTTGTCTCGGTGGCTGCCGGGAACGCATTGTTGCCCATCCCAGCAGCGATGACAGCCGTCTCATTTGACTGAACGGTCGTGTCTGGGAACTCAGGATTATTTGTGAGTGACACATCCGTAATCGTCGCAACGGACGTATTCGCAACTGCGACGGTAATATTGTACGCACTAATGCCATCAGTTGTGTTCCGCACAACAACCGGAACTTCTACGACATTACCAGATGGAACCGGGTCTGACGGCGGAACAAGACCCACCTGTGTGTCAGCCGCCGCTTCAACTGTCAGCTCTGTGGCTGTTGCGACAACCGGTGACTCGATCGGTCCGACCACCGCACGGAGTGTCACGTTGGTTCCCGGCTCAACGGACAGTTCTTCACCCACGGTCAGCTCCCACGATGACTGTGACCAATCCGTTGAAACGGTCTCAGTCGCGATGACCTCAGATTCAGTGCCGGTGTCAGCAACGAGTGAGACTGTCTCTGCTTGGTCAACAGTACCGGCCACCGAGACGGTCAGCTGGTCGCCCACCTGGACGGTAGCTGGTGGCAACTTCGTCCACTCGATTGTAGCTGCGGGCCCAGCAGGCTCAATATCAAACGTACTCCACCCGGCAACGTGTTCGGAGGTGCCACTCCATGAGCCCTGTCGGACTTGTTGTTCGGGAACCGGGGTCCAGGTTGCGTGGTAGTCACGCCGGTCACCAGTCCAAGGATCTGTCGCCATAACCCGATACGAGTAGACGGGCACAACTGGTGCTGACGCAGTGAGGTTTAGCTGTGATCGCGTTTCGAACGAGTACGTTTCACCCGCTTGGAGCGTCTGTGAGTCTCCGGCTTCACCGTCGGGGCGCACCGTAACTGTCGTGTCATTTGCTGTCGCCGCCAGCACAACCTCAGACCGACTCTCCGGATTCTCTCTGCTAAAGGTTGGCTCGGCAGTAACGGTGTACTGGGTCCGTGCCTGTTCAACAGCAAGCGGCGTGTATGCGTAGGTTTGATCCATCCCCTCCCAGTCAGCGTGTTCGGCGACAAGGTGGACCGGTCCATCGGCGCGGAACTGTGTCCCTGCCGCAACCCCAGTCACGCTGGTAGCCCCATTTTCTGGCACCGTAATCGTTGTCTCGGCCGTCTGATCTCCGTCTTTATCGACCCGGACATCGGTTTCAACTGGCGCTGCGAGCCACACTGCGTCCGCCGCTAACGGGAGTATATACTCGTTGCCAAGCAGTGACTCTTCGGGGATGCCATACGCTTTTTCGCCGTCCTCATACGCCCCGAAGTTCGACGACCGGTACTGGTATCGAACCGTCAGGGGCTCGGTTGCCTCAATCGTCGCTCCCGGTGCCGGCTCACTGATGGTTACCGTTTCACCGGCCGCAAGCGAGCGTGTCACACCACCGGTTCCGTTGGCGTTGCTGTCGATCGTGATCTTCGTCGCTGCCTCTTGTGCCGTCAGTCTGAGGGCTGAGGTTTTGGCTGAACTCAACTCTTGGTCGTTGTTGGTAAATGGAACGTGATACCGGTAACTGTCGTCAGCGTCCTCCTCAATTGTGAGTGGAATTACAACTGAGTCTGTTTGCGTCGCAATCGTGAGCGCCGGTTCTGTGTCGGTCTGGTCGGGAACAGTGAACGCAAAAGTGACCGACGTTGTCTGGTTTGCGCCGAGTGTCACCTCAGTGGTGTCTACAACTGTCCCAGCGGGGCCGCGGAACGTAACGCGTTGTGTTGCTGTCTCGGTCCCCGTGTTCCAGACTGTTGCCGACACGGTACGGGTTTCCCCAGACTGGGCGCTGAGTGTCTCTGGATCCGGTTGTACAAGCCGGAACGCCGCCCTTGGAGGCTCGACACCCGGCAACACAATATCTTGTGTTATTGTGGTCCCTGGCTCGAGGCTCGGAATCGTGGCTTGTGAGCTCTGTCCCTGATAGGTGCTACGAACACGGTATTGGCCATCCGGGTCGACGCCAGCGAAAACGTAGGTGCCGTCTGACGCTGTTCGGGTCGTGTTTACCGTCGTCTCCCCATTGTCCGTGTCAGCGACTAACACGACTTCGACGTTCGGCAACGGTTCATTCGATTCGTTTGTTACAGTCCCTCGAATGATCGCCGGATCCGATTCGACTGGATCGACCTGAAGCGAGTCACTGTCATTGTCACTCACCACGGCGACTGTCACTGGCTGTTCAGGCACCTCTGCCGGCTGCCAGTCAAAGACGATATCCCGCCGCTCTCCACTTGTAAGGGTGACTGACTGTGTCGAGACTGGTTCATCACTTGGATTTTGTAACGTGAGTTGCTGTGTCGCTGCGGTGTCACCGGTATTTTCGATGGTCGCAACGATAGACACCTCTTGATCAGACCCGACTGCCGTCTCGCTTTGTGCTTCGTCGATTGTGACGGTAAAGTATGCGCCTGCTGGTGGGCCTTCGATGCTGAGATCTGTGGTTGCCACACTCTCATCAGTTTCAGCTATCACGGTGTAGCTACCCGTGTCTGCTGTTGTTGTTTTGATTTCAAACTCGACCGTGTCAGACGCTCCTCCGTCAAGAGTGACTGTTTTCGTCGCGTTCCCTACGCCAGATACACTCATTTTAACATCTGTACTGGCCCGCTGTTCACCGGTATTCTCGACTGTTGCTGTTGCCCTGACCGTTTCGCCCGCTGTGAGCGGACTGTTTACTTCGAGGTTTGTGATGACAAATTCGGCGGGAGCTGGCTGTTCAGAAATCACAATCGCTGTTGTGTCACTTTTGTTTGGCGTCTCAACGGTGGCAGTGTAGTCACCGTCGTCACCACGAGCTGTTCCAACGGAGAGAACCGTTTTGGTCGAACTTCCGGCGCCAAGCTGAACCGACGTCGTATCACGTCCAACCCCAGGCACGTCCAGTTCAACCGTTTTTGTCCCAGCGACATCGCCGATATTTCTCACTCTCGTCGTGACCTCGAGGGTGTTTCCTGCCTCAACAGGGCTGTTTGTCTCAGTAATGCTGATATCGAAGGTGGCCGGCTCCGGCCGTTCCTCGACGGTTACCAACCTTGTTACCGAGTCATCAGGACTCGCAACGCTTGCTGTGTACGTCCCATTGTCACCTACCACCGTCGGGACATCAAACTCGACCCGTTCTGTAGCGCCGGCTGTCAGATACACTGACGTCGACTCGGTACCGACCCTCGGAACATCGAATGTTATCTCCTTTGTACCCTCAATATCGCCGGTGTTCTGGATGGTTGCCGTCGCGTGTAGGCGTTCCCCCTCCTCAATGGGGCTTGATATGGCCGTACTCGAAACCCGGAACGTGGCCGGCTGTGCGGTCACCGTTGCCGTGGTGGAGCTATCAGCAGTACGCACCTCAATATCGACAGGTCCGCCGTCGCCCGGCTGTAACTCATACGTACACTCGGTTTGCTCGCTTGCTCCAGCAGCCAGAGATAGACTACGGCGACATTTCTCGTCTCCATTTATTGTGACGACACGATCTTGCGTGTCTGTTATGCCACCAGTGTTCTCAACGGTGGACTCGATCTGGAGCGTTCCGTCTGAGATCTCTGTTGTCTGAATGGTTGTGTCGAATTCGGCGGGGGTTGTGAGTTCGAACGCGTTGGTGGTCTTGGCTGTCCCAAGACTGTTATAGAGCAGATCGCGGTCATTTTCGACCCACATCTGGATTTTTGCGTCATACTGGCCACGAGGTGCGTCCGACTCAATTGCCCACGAAAGGCTCACGTCTCGCGATTCACCGGGTGTCAACTCGACCGTTTTTCCAGTCTGCGCGTCGTTATCCCGCCATACTCCGTCAGGACCTTGAACACTGTATCCCACGAAGAACTCATGTGTCCGGTCACCGGTGTTTGTGACTGTTACCTCTGCGGTGACTGCGTCATTCTCCTGTGTATATCGATCCTCTGGGCCAACAGTAGACGACTCGATGCGGCCATCGATCCACAGTTCAATAATCGCTTGATGAACGTTAATGGCTCCGTATCCGTATCGGCTGTCCTGTGTACCAATTGCTGCCGGGGCGTCACTTTCGTCCCAGCTCTCTGGTTTCTGAGCTGTCTTTTGAAGGGCGTTGGTGACCTCCGCTTCTGTCAGTTCATCATTTTCGTCAAGTGCATACAGTAAGGCAGCCGCCCCAGAGACGTGTGGGGTCGCCATACTTGTGCCACACTTGAACTCGTATTCGTTGCCCGGAACGGTACTGGGAACACACCCGGGTGCGGTCACACGCGGTACAATATACTCATCAGGCCACGAATCCGGTGGATCTGGGGCAACAAGCCCTCCCCAAGCGTTATCGGTAACAATCTTTTCACCACTTGACGAATCATACACTTCATCGTTAGTGGTAGCGACACTCCCTACACTGAGTGTTTCATACACATTTCCTGGTGACCCAGAAGATCCTGCTCCGGAATTTCCGGTTGCGCCCACGACCAACGTGCCACTAATCCGTGCGTTTCGAACGTGCTCTATCATATCATCGTTGTAACACGACTTAGAGAACGGGCCCCCAGTACAGCCGAAACTTGCCGAAATAACATCACCAGTAGCCGTCTGGTCCCACGCCCATTGCATGCCACTAGTAAACTGCTCGAAGGTCATCTCACAGCCATCCGAGTCACAGTTGAGTACAGCCCCATGATAGAACGTTGCCTCAGGCGCAACCCCGGTCCAAGCTGCCTCTCTTGACCCCCATGCGCCGTTGTTACCACCGACAACAGTGCCGCTCACGTGTGTCCCATGCCCATCTGGATCATTATCATGTGGGTCCGTATACTGTCGATTTCCGTTTTGATCGAAATCTGCCCACCTGTACGGTTCAATATCAATGTCTTGGTGGTTCGGATCGACTCCAGTGTCAAGGACGACGACTCCGGCTCCGTCTCCTTTTGTGTCGAACGTCTCCCACGCTCGTGGTGCGTTTATATACTTCACTCCAGACGCGTACTGATCCGGCAGCGCGTCAGTTCCTACCCGTGACTGGTTTACACGTTGTGAATTGATGTTCGCTTGATCGGGAGTAGCGTTGGTCGCAAATGTGGTGACATTGTATTCGTAATTTGGATGGATCCGCTCTACCCCGGGGATCGATCGGAGATCAGCTAGTGATGTGTTCGCCTCAGGAACGACAGAAATAGCGTTGATAATGGTATACCTATTCTTGACATCAATTCCTTCCACTGTATTGAGATGCCGGACTGCGGGTGCCTGTGCATCTACCGTCTGCTGTTTGATGACCTGTTGGTCGACAGGCTGAATTTGGCCTGTCCCTACATCCCGGTCTGCGCCGTTAGGTAGCTTAACTTCGCCCAGCCGGAGAATGATTCGCTCTTTTTGTAGCTCTCCTTGTTCAGTAAGTAATTCGGGATGGACAACCACAGAAGCTGGATCGTGGTTTTCAACAGCACGTTGATACGCCGTTTCAGTGAGATTTGGTTCGTTTACAGCGCTCTCAGTAGAGTTAGGTTCTGAACTGGTGTTCAGAGCAGCCAAATTCTCCGCTGAAGCGTCTACGCTCGTGGTTGTATGCGACACACCCTCTATTGCGGCAACTGACCCGACGATCGAGACACTAATACAACACAGGAGAAAAAATATAACAAGTAGCGAGGTCGTGTTGAGCCTAAATCTTGACTCACGAGTGTCTCGTGTCATTAGTTATTGTGCTGTCTACTCTCTGCCGCTTGAAGATGTTCGCTAAACCTTCTAGTGTCGGTGTCGACTAACATAGATGAGTATAGTTAACATACCGTATTAAATTTTAACCCGCTAACCAATTCCGGCTGTTCAATCCATTTGTGGTTCTAATCTGGGTTGACAACCTGTCATTTGAGATTATGAAAAAAGTCTGTTCTCTCACCCAACCTCTGAGGATCAGTCCGGAATCCAACCGGTCTGACTTATTATATTTATATAACCCCTAATCGATTGCCTCTCTCGTTGTCGGATGCGATTAGCTCCGTAGTGTGTGGCGTCATATATCATAGCAAAACTACTATAATATTTGACTACAACCCCTAACCATGATACGAGACAAACGATACACCACGCTACTGATTGTAGTCGTGGTTTTGAGTAGTGGTCTTTTCGCAGGGACAGTCGCTTCTAGTGTTCCAAATGAATTACAGACGCACGATGTTGGAGCTAGTGATGTTGTGGTTGAGCCGGGCGATTCGATTCAGGATGCGATCGCGACAGCGAACTCTGGTGACACCGTAACGATTCAGGAAGGGACATACGAGGAGAGTATTGAAATAAATAAACCGCTCACGCTCGTTGGTAATGGTGATGTAGTGTTAGATGGTAACAATATCGACACTGGTTACAATGAAATCAATGGTATCACCGTTACCGCTTCAGACGTTACCATAGAAGGAATCGAGGTACGTCGCTATCCTGACAATGGTATCTCAGTACTTGAGGGAGACCTGTTGACACGGTCGGTTACGCTTGATAACGTAGTATCCCGACTGAACGGCCATGATGGACTGTACATCGAGGCAACGACAGATCAGGCAGAACTCACGGTAACTAGCAGCCGATTTATTGATAATGGTGACTTGGGTATCCACGGCTCCGGTGAATTTGACTCGACCAATTTCACCGATATTGACGTTACTGAAAATGCTGACTCGGGGATTTTCATTGAAACGCTCCAAGCTAATGTCCTAAATTCGAGTATAACCAATAACGGCGATCGATCTGGGGAACACGGCCTTTCCATTCAAAATGCTGAAACGGTCAGTGTATCCAACACCACTATTTTTGAGAGTTATGAGGACAATATCAACATTGTTGGAACAGCTCCGCTAACTCGAACTGTAACGGTTGAAAACGTGTCGTCCCGAAATGCTGGGGCCGACGGTTTACTGGTTGAGGGTACGTCAGATCAATCGACACTCTCTATTGATAACAGTCAATTCTCTGGCAATGGAGACACCGGAATCGATACATTAGGCCAGCTTGACAACTTTGCCATTTCGAACTCCCAAATTAATGAAAATAATGACTATGGTCTTTCACCCGCGGCGACAACGGTAGACATTGATTCAATTAGGGTGAGCGAAAACGGGGCGTCCAGTATTTCATCCAGTGACGATGCCGGAATCCTTCTTGATAACCCTGAGACGGCGGTAATTACCAACTCTACGATACTGAGTAGCTATGATGATAACATCCGAGTTATCGGTTCAGATCCGTTGACCCGTTCAGTTGAGATTACAAACGTCTCCTCTCGACTGGCTGGTTCTAGTGGGCTTTCTGTTGCTCCAACAGATGAGCAGTCTGAGCTTCAAATCTCTGACAGTGAGTTCTCTGGCAACAATAACGCAGGCGTTACCACCACCGGTGAATTTGACATTGCCAACCTCTCCAGTACGACGGTGACCTCTAATGATGGTGATGGTGTCTACCTAGAGTCTCAATCCGTCGATATCGCTGATCTTGATGTCACTAGTAATGGTGACGATGGTTTCTCCGATGATAATGGCATTCTCATCGACAACGGCCAAACCACAACAATTGAGAACACGACGGTTACTGGAAGCTCCGAGACCAACATCTACATCGACGGAGAGCCTATCACTCGATCGGTTGTCATCACTAACGTTGTTGCATCACAAAGTCAGAACGGTGACGGAATTGCTGCTGTCGCAACCCCAGAACAGGATACGATCACTCTCACAAACATTTCTGCTGTCGGAAACAATGATGATGGTCTTGACATAGGGACTGCAGTACTCAACCTCGACCAGTCCACAGTTAACGGCAATGGAGATGTCGGAATCATCGCCACGCCTGACCGTGCGAATATCACTCGTTCGTCAGTTCAAAACAACGGAGATAACGGCATCCAATTCCTGTCACTTGGGACTGAGGCCACTGTCTCGCTCAACTCTATCCTGGGCAATGGTGAAGCGGCCGTCGTGAACGACCAAGAGGGGGTTACGGTAGATGCCCAAAACAACTGGTGGGGAACCGCTTCGGGCCCAAGCGAAGCCGACATTGTGGGTGACGTAAACACGAACGACGCCCTTGCTAGTCCCCCGGGCCTAAATGGCGTCATCAATCCCGCGGCGGTTACGGTTGAACCTACTGAGCAAACCTCGGTTGGGATCCAACTAGAGGGTGCTCGAAACGGCGTCACCGCGTATCAGTTCGACCTGAGTGTTGCGAACAGCTCAGTTGCCAATATTTCAGCAATCAACGCGACGAACGAGGCTGAATTTGTCGACATTAACGTCTCTGATGATGGCTCAGCTGCGAGTGTAAATGTCGGCATGGGCGACTCCCCGCATGAGGTAAACAACCCCACTGTGGTTAAAGTCACACTTACTACGGCTGAATTGGGTGAGACAACGCTGTCGCTCAGTGATGTCACTGCGACTGATCTCGATAACGAAGAGTACCTCCAAGGCGAAACCACCGGTGCGACAATTACTGTTAGTGAATCCGTGAGTCCGTCTCCGGTTGTCGGTGAAGACGAACCAAACGACTTGAATGGAGATGGACTCTACGAGGACATTGATGGTGACGGTGAGTTCGATGTTTTCGACGTTCAGGCGCTCTTCAATAATCGTGATTCCACTGCGGTCACCAGCAATCCTGAAGCATTCAACTTTGCCGGCGATGAAAATCCGGACTCAGTGAGTGTCTTCGACGTACAGGCACTGTTTACTGACCTCCAACAACAGTAGCGGATTCTATCTATAGGGGAAATGATTATTTTCTCTATTTTTGCGAGGAGCGAACCTTGTTCTCTATCATGGCTGCCGAACCTGACTGAGGCCCTTGATGCTGGGCTGTGTTGGTCAACGAATGGTCCAGACAACTGAAGCGAAACAGGTCTGCCGGGTGCTGTTTCCAAAGCCCGCATTCGGCGTCAAACCGTGTGGAAAGTACACGAGAGAGGATTTCTTGGAAATACTTTTTCGGATTGCTTCCGATCAGGAGTTCGCAAATATGGGTGGAAAAACGCTCCAGCTTGATCGTGACGAGCGTATCGATATCACCGCTGCGACTCGAAATTCGCTCAGTGGACTACCTACCCTACTTGCTCACGGCTAACGCCGTTCGCTCCTTGCTCGAAACAGCCAAACAGTACGTCTCACAGTGCTTGGAATAACGCCTGAACATCGAAAATTGTCACCTCATCCGGATTCTCGTCTCCGGCAAAATTGAATGCCTCCGGATTATTTTGTACAGCAGCACTATCGAGATTATTATAGAGTGCCTGAACATCAAAGACATCGGCCTCACCATCTCCGTCAATATCCTCATACAAGCCATCGCCATCCAAATCCTGTGCCGGATTTCCGTCCCCCACGATGTCGCCCGGAGAGCTCGGTTCCGGTTCACCAGCCCAGATTTCAGTATAGACTGGCTCACCAGAAAATTCTGGTCGCGTTGGACTCCATGACTGGTTGGTCACCGGGGCTGTAGTAAACTCTGGACGATCTGGACTCCACAATTGTTCTGTGACGAGTCGGTCTGTAAACTCGGGCCGATCCGGAAGCCACAACTGTTCGTGGACCAATGGAGAATCAAACGCTTTTGGATAACTGTCTGCCTGCGCTGAAGCCGTTGATACAGATGTGCCTCCGAGGAGAGTGACTCCACCAACCAATTTGAACAGTGTTCGCCGACAAACTGACATCCCAGTCAATTGGTCTTTTTTACTCTGCATTTGTATCATAATACAACTTTGTTTGGTCATACCAGAGTCCATTCTCTGAAGATAATCCTAAAGTATCTGGATTTTCAAGGGTGTTACCGCCAAATCCAACTCCACTGCCCGTTGTGGTCTCATTAGGGCCAAAGGCTGGACTCGAATCGACGAGGGTCCCTCCAACATCATCCCACTCTCCGTCCTCATTGGCATCTTCTTGTACCCAGATTCGGAACGCGCCCATCTCATCGCTAAACCACGTGATTCGGAATGGAATCCAACTTGGTTCCGACTCTCCTATATTGGTTCGATCTGAGAACGTGTCAAACTCTACTGCGTTTATAAATTCAGTCTCTCCACCTTCTGTCCGATATAATCTGAGTTCGTTATTGAGTTCTGGATATCTTCCGTCCGGATCCTCAAATGACCCACCCGCAACAAAGTAGTGGTTTTCAATATCCACAAACCGGACGTAGATGCCGAGATACACATCATCAGTTCGTCGAACTGTTGTTTCTATTCGGCCTTCTGCGGCGGCATCATTGTTCGCCGTCTCAAGCGATGGCTGATATATTGTTGCTTCCGTATTTTCATCGACTGACTCTACGCGGAGCGAGCCAGTACCCTCTACCGCATATTCCGTATCGACATAGTGCGTCTTGTCGAATTCCGAGAATGTTTCCCAGTTTTCCATATTGTCGACTTCCCACGACGGCGTATAAATGTTGGTACGGACCATCGGTCGCGTTAATTTGCGCAGAAACGCAAGACGGCAAGAGTACCCTGTGAGTTTTGGAAAGCCAATTTATATACCCCAAGATAGGTAGTAACTCCGGGAGAAACAGGACCTTCCTTCTCAGCTCCCCTTCTCGTTGATCCTCAGAACACGATCCGGTGAACTACCCTACCCTACTCACTCGCCGCTGACGCGGCTCGTTCCCTGAGGGTAGGGCTTCCTGCTTCCACGACGCGCTTTGCAGAAACCGTGGTGGTTCCCGTAGGGAGCGCAGTCTCCACAGGCGTTGATTCGGAGCGTCCCTCTCCTACTTGCTCGATACCGCGAGAAAGAATGTTCCACGCCGCGTTCGCATCTCTATCCGTCTCGAAACCGCAGGCAGGACAGGAATGTTCGCGGACCCACAACGGCTTCTCCGTCGAGACGCCGCACGCCGCGCACTCTTTCGTCGTCCCTCTCGGGTTGACCGCCACGAACTGCGTCCCCTCTCGCTTGCACTTGTACTCGAGCATCCGAAGGAACGTTCGCCACGCGGCAGACGCCGTAGTGCGGCTGTTCGACGGCGATTCGAG
>NZ_QPLS01000010.1:0-123838 GCF_003665955.1 Halorubrum sp. Atlit-28R | reverse complement strand
GGACACGCAAAGGCGTCGGCAACCGGCCTCCCGCACAAGCAAATCGGACAGCAATGCCACCAGACATGCGGGTGAACCGTGACCTATCCGAACTCGGTGGCGAGGCGTCTGCGATGGCGTCACTCTCGAATGATCAGGTTGAAGAATCGGATACTGTCGGCCCCGACCCGACAGAGGAGGAAGACTCCGTGTTCATGAAGGGACTCGGGACTGTTCTCCGATTCTTCTTCGATGACCAGACAGAGGCCACCGACACGGAGCCCGACACACCCACCGTGACCGTCGATGTCGACTCGACGCCTGAGAAGCAAGAGGTGTTCAACGAGGTGTATCGCCAATTCATCCACGGCGAACTCACCCGTGAACAGATCAAAAGCCAATACAACGACCACGTCGCGGACAACCTCATCCGGAAGTTCCAGAACCGGCGGGCCGAGGAACTCGGGATTGATCTTGAAGCACTCGATGAACGCGACGACGTGTTCGCCGCCCCCGGTGCCCGAAAGACGCCCGAGTCAGACGAGGGGGAGGAGACACCGGCCACGGACGACACAGACTCCGCCGAGTCCGAGAGGGAGACGAACGGCCCGAGCGGCACACACCCGGAAGACGACGTCGAGGGCGTGGCCGACCTTCCCGCAAAGCCCGAAGAAGACCTCCCGCAAACGACGGGCGACGAGACTGGCCCGCCAAGCCCGTACACACGCGGTCGCGAGAACCCCGCCCACCACCAGCACTACACCTACGATCAGTCGGATACAGATGTCCAGCTTCGCCGGGAGCCGGGACTCCAACGCTACTTCCCGTTCGAGCTCACGGCGACCGCCAGCGGGAACGGCGCCGCCGAGGACGGTGACCTGTTTGCGGGCTTCGACGTGCGCGATCGCCTCGTTCACTCGCACACCCACCACCCGGACGAACCGATTTGGCTGGGCTACGACAGCAACCCGATGGACGGGATTCGGGAAATCGGGCTTGAGCCGTTCTCGTGGTTCCGTCACATGACCATCTTCGGGTCGACGGGGAAGGGGAAATCCACAACCCTGAACATGATGATGAACCAGATCGCCCGGAAGGGTCACGGGTTCGTCTTCATCGACCCGAAGGGCGACACCGTCGACGACCTGATCACGCAGTTGCCCGACGAGCGGATGGACGACATCATCTGGGTTGAGCCGGGCAGCGAGACCTTCGAGAAAGTTGCGGGGATCAACTTCCTCGAGCCCGGCGACTGTGAGACGGAGATCGAATTCGACCGCGAGGTTGAGTCCATCATCAACGACCTCCGGGCGGTCCTACGTGGCGGTGAGTACTGGGGCCCGAAGATGGAGGGGATCACGTCCAATATCGCCCGTGCGATGATTCGGTCCCGGCGGAAGTTCACCCTCGTGGATATGTACTACGTGCTGGCCGACAACGAGAGCCGTGCGAAGTTCTCGAACGTCGTCAGCCAAGAAGGGATGAGCTTCATCCACGAGTACACCACGAAAATCGCGGAGATGGACACCGAGGAAATCGACCCGGTTCTCCGCCGGATTCAAGACTGGGTCGAAGACCCCATCAGCCGGGGGATTGTGGCCCACCGGGATGGGACGATCAACCTCTCACACGCCGTCGAAGAGGGGAAGATCATTCTCGTCCGGAACACGGTGCGGTCTGACGAGATCCGGAAAGTCGTCTCCACGGGGATCATGCGCCGCGTGTGGTCGACCATCCGGAAACGCGAGAAGATTGAGGAGGCCGACCGTGAGCCCTTCTTCGCGATCATGGACGAGTTTGACGACATCGCCTCGGAGAACATGGCGCTTGACAAGATGCTCTCGAAGGCCCGGTCCGGGAAGATGGGCGTCGTCACCTGTCTCCAGAACCCCTCGCAGGTGCGGGAGATTGCGCCCCAGACGCTCAAGCAGATGTTCGGGAATACGGACACGCTGTTGAGCTTCGGTGTGACAGAAGTTGATGACGCCCGGATTATCGCCGAGCGGTTCGACGACGACGACATCGACTCGGGGACGATTCAGTCGTTGCCTGCCTACACCGCGTTGACGACGATCTCCACAATGGACGAAGACGGGCCGATGCGGTCGGACCCGCTTGCGCCCGACACCTTCGCCCCGTACCCGGCACGGCGGACGCCGGCAGAAGCCGAAGCGATCATCGGGGAGAATCTCAAGGAGTACGGCGTCGACGCACTTGAGCAGAACCTCGACGAGTCGGAACACGCCCTGATGCACCTTGGGGGCGAACACGACCTGACGAAGTGCTTCCTTGAGGCAGTGTGGGCTGAACAGATCCGGCAGAACGCACTCGATACGCTCCCCGGGGCATACGAGACGCTTGAGCCCGCCCCAGCGTTGAATATCGACCCGCCGGAGATGGACGGCGACGACACACTCTCGGTAAGTGTCGAGGCCGCAAACGAGGGGTTCCACCGCCGGACGTCGACGGACTTCGAGGAGTTGCCTGACGGAATCCTCGTCGATGAGGCGTATGTTGAGCTGGCTGACCCCGACGATGAAGAAGAGGAAACCAGCGTCCGGGGGACGGGCGGGACGCCGACAGGACAGGTTCGGATCACCGACCCGGAAACGGAACTGTCGGTCACGGACAAAGGGATTCGGTCGGTGCTTGAGCAGGCTGATGAGGATTGGCGGCCCGAGACAGAGAAGCACAACGAAGTGATTCGGCGGTCGTTCGTGATGCTGTCGGCTATCGGGATGGAAGTCACCGTCGTCCGGCAGGACCACGAAGTGAGCTTACCGGACGCGGTTGCCTACCCGCCGATTGAGGGGACTGTGGATACAAAGCGGGCCTCGCGTTTGCTTGAGCAGTTCAAGAAGGATTACCCAATCGCCGCAGACCTCTCTGGGGGCGGTGCGATCACTATCGAAGCAGAGACCTCAACCTACAAGAAGCCAGCCCGGACGCTCCAGAACCTCGCCCGGTCGGTTCGTAGTGACCGGCGGGTTATGTTCGTCACTCCGGAGGAGGGTGGTGAGAAAAGTGCTGAGCTTGCTGCTCGCGTCAACCACATTCTCACAGACCCGAAGCTCATCCGTGGGCACCTTCGGATGCGCCCCAACGAGGACGCAGAAGACGCAGGTGATCTCACAGAGCGCGACCCGATGCCGCTGTACTACAACAAGACCGACTTCCTTGAGTTGGGGACACCCACAGACGGTGAGCGGAAACACGCGCTCATCAGGAAGGGCAAGCAGGCGGTGTGGGTCAACACCCACGACGACGAGATTCAGCTGTACGACGGCATGGCTGATGGCGCGAAGAAAGGGTCGCTCCGGATGGACGAGGGCTTCGGATCAACGAACGCGTTCGACGTGTGGTGCCGCTATGACACCCACAACAACGAGTGGGTGGTCTACCCCGGCGGCGAAGTCCAACGCTACCCGACACTCGGCGACCTTCGCGAGGACTGGCAACTCGTCTACGAGCCGTTCGTCCCCGAGCGGGAGTTTGAGGAGATACCGACGGAGGAGGACTGGGACATTGTCCAAACGGCTCTCCCCGAATTCCTTTCGCCCGCTGAACAACCCACGAGCGAATCGGATACTCAAGCACCTGTCGAGGCCGATTCTCCTGACACCGAGGGAGACTCACCCACCGAGACGTACACGAGTATTGAGCAGGTTCCCGAAGAAGCAAGGGTTGAGCAGGACACGGAAGACGAACCAGACACGAGTGATACCGAGGACGAAGAGATACACATAGAGCGTGCCGGGTTCTCACGCGAAGCCGTCCCCATTCCGGAACGGCTCATCCCGAGCAAGATGCCGAGTCGGGATAGCGACGTGAGTGGGGTCGGTTCCAAACCCGGAGCGAATGTAACCCACGAGGCCCCACCGGATGCGTTTGAGCCGATCGTCCCCGATGAGCAGTTGCCGATATACCGCGAGATGACCGCCCTTGATATTGAGGGCAACAATCGCGACCCGGTCGGGATCCACGACGACACAGCCTCGAGTGAGGGCGACACACCGGCCACGGACAACGCCGACACGCCTGACGAGGGACCGTCTCCCAGTGTCGAAACGACCGTGGATGAAGATGACCCGTTCGGTGCTGACAGCGATACGGACGGGCCAGTCGGTATCCTTGACGATGACGCGGGCGCCGACGAGACGAGCCCGATTGACGCCGTGACGTTCAGTTACGCAGCCGCCATGACAAACTTGAGCACCTACTACATCGCGAATAGCGACACCGTTGACGAGGATAGTTCGCCGAGTGATATCGACATCGATTACGATGCGGTCACCGACAAATTCGGCGCGAAAGACCCCACCGACGCCGCCTTCTGGCAGGACGTGTGGGATTCGGCGAACGTGAACCAGACGGAGGCCATCTTCCGGGACAACCTCCCCGGTGCGCTTCGGTACGGCCCCGGCATCCGTGGCACGCAAGCCGCTGACGCGATCCGGATCGGGCTCGCAGAAGAAGAGCTCGTGCCTGCCGGTGAGAACGCTGTCCGGCTGCCCGGCCCGCGTGACGCCTATGAGGACTACCTCACCGAAGAAGAGGTTGCGAAGATACAGCGCCGGGACAGTTGGGTGCCCGTATGGGACGCACTCGGTCGCGACCACGACGAGGGGCTGACCGTTCCGCGGACGATGATGGGCCTTCGTGTTGAGTTCGACTTCAAGAAACCGATGGCGCAGGCCGCTATCGGCGCTGGTGTAGAAGCTGGCGTCATCAAAGAATCCGGAAAGAAACTCATCCTCGGCGATCGAACTGTCCCAGCGTTCTGGGCCACTGTTCTTGATGAAGTCGACGCCGACCCGCATGAGCCACTCACGGAGAGCGAGGTAACCATCGGGCTCGAGATGTTCCACGGGCTTGACGGTGAGGAAGTAACCGAGACCATCGAGGCAGCATACAACCACGGGGCCGTGTATCAAGACGCGGATTCTGACCACCTCAAGATCAACACACCACGCGACGAGAAAGGCCCAGCAATCGACGCCGCAGCGTTCAGCCGGGATGCGTACCCCGTAGGTGGAGACGACTCGGACTCCGACGACAGTTCTGGCGACGACGACTCCGGCGACGGCGGGTCCGATGATTCCGACGACGGCCCGGACGGTGGGGGAGAGACACCCGCCACGGACGACGGTGAAGATGCGTCCCCCACGCCTGCGGACGCGAACGGTGAGAGCGCCGAGCCAGACACGGCCAGCACACACGAGGAAGCCGCAACCGACACCGAGACGACCGACGCCCCGTCCGAGAGTCGGAATGGCTCAGAGGGGCGCACAGGCACGCACAGCGAGGCCGGAGATCAGGACGACGCAGACACCACGTCCGACGCCGAGACGGAGACACCGAACGTCGACGGCGCCGAGACTGACGCTGGGAGCGAGGACGGCGCCGAGACGGACGCCGAAATCGACACCGACCCGGACGACGGCGAGACAGAGCCGCCCGCAGACGACGCAGCCGGCGCAGAGAGCGACGCCGACGAGACGCGCCGCGTGGGACAGACCGCACCCGGCGAGCCGCGTGCCGAGCCTAACAGCACGCTCGTCGACGCCGACCCAGAAGACCTCCGCTTGAGCCCCACACCGGACCTCGGCGCAGTCCAAGCGTGTCTCGAAGAAGCCGCCCGCTTCTTCCACAGCCAGCTGGATACGACGATCGACAACAACGTCACGTGGAACGAGGAACAGGCGTTCGAAGCGGGCTACCGGAAGCCCGAGACACCACGCGAGTACTTCACCGCGCTTGACGAGCCCGACCCGGCGTACCCCGTCGAACAGGATCCCGACGCGGCCGACGCGATGCCGCCGAATGAAGACGCACAGACTTCGGGCATCCAGTCCACCGAAGACGCCGCCGAGCGCATTGCCGAGCCCGAGGACTTCGCCGCCGACGAACAACCCTACCAGTATCTCGGCGCTGACCACCGGGGCTGGAGCGACGACCTCGTCGACGACAAGCAGCTCGGGTGGGCGCCTGCGTTCGGCAAGAAGTTGTTCTTCCACCTCGAGGAGCAGGGCTTTAGCCACCACACGATGGTCGCGACCGGGCTGTTCACATACCCAAACGACGCCTACGGCGAGAACGAAGAGGGCGAGGAGTACGTTGATTACACCACACTCGATGATCCTGACGATCCCGACGACCTCTCGTGTCTCTTCCGGGCGCGGTACATCTTCCCGTACTACGACGAGGACGGCAAAGTCGCCTTCTTCATCGGGCGGCGGCCGGACTTCGATACCGAAGACGGCACCCACACCGACGACTTCACCGGGGGGAAGTACGCCAAACTCGCGACAACGAAGAACTACACCATCGCCGACGAGCCGATCTACGGCCGGGAGACCATCGTCGAGGGCGAGCCCCTCGCGATTACGGAAGGGATGGCAGACGCGATTACCGCTCACGCCCACGGCATTCCGTGTATCTCCCCGGTCACGAAGTCGTTCAAGATGAAACACCGTGACGTACTTGCGGAGATCATCAAGCGCCGGGAGATTCCCGACGTGTACTTCCTCCAAGACTCTGACCCGCCAAAGCGGGTCGTCCTTGCGGAAGAAGACCGGGACCACGACGAGCGTGAGTGTGAACGCGACATGAACATCCGCGAGTTGTTCTGTACCGGCGAGTTCCCCGGCGACGAGATGTTCACCCGGAAGCTGGTTCTTGAGGCCGCCCGCGACGGAACGCTCCAAGACAAACTCGACGATCAGGAAATTCGCGTCGCACCGCCGGCTGACGCCGACGTCGACGCAGAGGAGAAAACGCCGGTCGCTGCGGAGGAAGTCCCGGTTCACCTGTTGGAGTCGGATGGCGAATTCCACGGGAAGGGTCCGATCAGCGAGGTCATCGAGATTCACCAGTACGGGCCCGGCGTGGACAGCGCCGTCAACATGGGGCGGGTACTCGACACCCACACGCCGTCGCCGGACGATACGTTCACCGGGACAGTCCAAGCCGCCGCCGAGGTGTATCGCGAGGAAGTCCTCGAGGGCGACGCCGACCCCAACGAGGATGATCACGAACTCTGGGAGAAAGTCGCGACGCGGCTCGGTATGATCGACGTCGACACCGAGACAGACGAGACTGCTGAGAGCGCCGACGCGGACGGACAGACGGCGCTGACACCCGACGAGGAGCCGACCCACACTGACTACGGCGGGACGAACGTATGGCTCTTAGAGCTACCGCAGTTTGGCGATGAGAAGCGTGACCTTGACGACTTCCTCCAAGAGGGTTGGCTCGCGCTCACGCCGCCGGCTGAGTGGGCGCTTCGACTCACAATGGGGAATGGCCTGACGCCCGCCGACGACGGGAGTGATGGACCGGCCACGGCCCCTGCGTGGATGCGGGCGCTCGCCGACCGGTCGAACCCAGTTGGTGAGTACCCAACCGGGATGGATCCGGCGTCGCTTGGCTACCCCACAGCCCACGACCTGCCCCAGACTGTCGGGGCGATCGACCGGACAGAAACAGGTGTGGATATGCCCGTTCGTGACCCCCACATCATCCCGGCTGATCCCGACGCTGACACGGGGGCGCTGACGGCCGCTCACAGGTGGCCTGTTGGCGACGCGAGCACGCTTCGCGGCGAGGGTAATGTTCTCGATCCTGTCCCTGAACAAAACGCGGTGTATCCACCCCTCTCACTGTTCGGTTTCATCCCGACTATCCACCCGTCACAACACCCCGCCGCGACGGGCAACATTGGGGGGCTGGTGAACGACGCCAGCACCACGATGGACATCGACCCACAGGAGATCGAAGACCGGATCGAAGAGGGCGACTATCGCGAGCTCACTGGGAGCCACAACCCCCTCTGGAGTCTCGACTTGCGCGACCTTGGACTCACGCCCGGATCCCGTGGGAAAAACCCCTTCGGTCACTTCGGTGAATCGGAGAACTACTTCGTCGTGATCGACGACGAAACTGCCTACTGCCACAAGCGCGAGGCACTCTATAACTTCCAACACTTTGCCCTCTGTGACATGGGCAAGCGCGACCCGAAGGATTCCGCAAGTGGTCAGAATCTCGATGATTTAGAGTACCTCCATCTGTGGACCTACGCGCGGCAGAACAACCTCGTTCCAGAGCACACGCCTATCCCGCTGAAGGGGCTTGTGGGATACGCGATCGAGAACGATTATTGCGAGCCTGAGGACCTCGAACAATTCGGCGGGGGTAGCGATGATTCCGACAGTGATTCGGACGAACAGAATGCCGACTCGCCGGGCAGGAACAAAGCCGGGAAGCGCAACCTCAAGCTCCCGGATGATGTCTACTTCCCAGTTCTCAAAGATATCGAGGATACGACAGGATACACGCCCGCACGCCTCGCGGACAGTAGCGGATCTGGTGGTGACTCGGGCGAAGATACGAGTGGCTCGAGGACGCCCTCGGTCGACACAGAAGACGTTGCGTTCGACAGCATCCACCGCAAGTATGGCCAGCCGCTCATCGGGGACGACATGCCCGACCCACTGAAGCAGTTCCTCCGTCGCTACACTAACACGGAAGACGAGACGATCACGACCGACACCGACGAGACGGTGTTCGTTCTGAAGGCCGAACTCCGCGATGCGTTCAATTCGTGGGCGCAAATCTGCCTCCGGCACATCCGTAACAGTACTGATATGTCGGTTGATGATGTGGCGATCCAAGAGTACGCGCCGGGTGCGTTCACCGGGCCGCTGAAAGCGCAAGTCGACGTCGAACTGAAGGAAGGTCGGCCCAGTGTCGATGGTGGAAAACAGGTTCGGACATGGTTCGGTATTGAGCTCACAGACGAGGGCGAAACCCTCGCTGAACTCGAAGGGAAGTTCTCGATAGACGACTAGAGACTTCCTTCGCGCCCCGTTCTCACTGCGTGATTCGGTTGCTCCGACGAGGCCTACTTGACAGGTTCCTGATTATGGATTTGCTGTACGCTAGTGTGTTTCTCATCAGAGTCAACTACGCCTTCTTGCTGGACCTTTCGATACCGATCGTCGAGTAAAGCCCGAGCTGAGTAGGTGACTAGCTCACTATCTTTGCGCCATATTCCACACTAAACTATTCAACCCGCTGGCGAGGTCACTGACATTGACTTAGCTGGTGTCCAACTCAGGTTTGACCACCGAATATCACCCCCCGGATATAGAATCAAAACCGCAAGACGTGACCGGGTATCCGGGGGGTGCCACAGCAGCAGACCTCAAGCCTGTTTTGTCTCGAAAAGGCCCTGTATTCTCTAATTCACAGCAGATCCCCGATCACCTGTTATTTTCTCTTTTATTCCTCGGAATTTAGCCAAATACGATTTTTTGAAAATAACCATACGCAGCGGAGTATCCGGGGGGTAGCAAGGTCACTCAAACACCCCCCGGATATGAAATCAAAATCGCAAGACGTAGTGGGGTATCCGGGGGTTCAACCGAGAACCTACCAGAGTTTATTTCGCATACAAGTACCACATTTTCGACACACCCGGCAATTTTAGTGAAAATAATCATACGGGGAGTGAATCTGCCCGTTTTCAGTCCACTCTCAGCACCCCCCTCGGATATCAAATCAAAACCGCATGACGGCAAGGCGTATCCGGGGGTCACTACACCAAAATCACTGCTCAATCAAATATGACTCGCTCGCATACCTGAGCGTGTTCTAGAAAGCCGTTTCAGCCGGTTTCCGAGGCCGACTTATTTTCACCCTCTCAGAACACCCCCAATTTGACCCGGTACGTCTGTGATATACCGGGTAATACCCCCTCTGGGTGGGGGGTGTTCAGGCCCAAGGGCCAAGAGTAAGATGCCTGATACAGCAGGCAACCGGGATCACCCCAGCAGTCCCCTGAAGGGGACATGGAGAGACAGGGTCTCAGACAGAAGCATCACCAGCTGGTCGACCACCCAGATCGAGACTGACCGCAGAGGGCAGTCGGCCAGCAAGACGGGGACACCACTACACGGCGGTCGACACTGCCACCGCCTCGTCGACACTGTGTGACTCACGAATCCTCTCAGAATCTCGAAATAGCCTCAGCACACTTCCCCGCGGGTCAGGTGGACCCCGGACGCAACACGACTCGTCGTCTCGACGACCGCGATCGACACAGCTGACTCCACATCTCCTGACGGTCGATGACCACCACCGGGACGGTCCCCTTGAGGACCAGTCGACTGCCGTCGACACGCCGATCGATCCACAGACGAGAGACTCCCTCAACACACCGGCTGTCGACCAGTCTCTCACCGCCAAGTCGCGGCTCTGGTCACTGTTTCAGGAACCTGATGAGTCTGCCGACAGTCGGCCCTACCGCAGACGCCGACCGGCTGTCACCATCGCCACGATCACACGCCGTGTGGAACGGCTTCGACCCCGGCGTGATTCTCACCTCCGACGTCGGTGACCGACTCCACTGATCCCCTCGTCCCGGTGGGCTTGTCGATGCGACTCGACTCGTCGATCTCGACTCGCGGCGTCTCCCGACCGAGGGTCACGACGTGGTCACCAATCGGCATCGACACCGCCTCTGATCAGCACCACAGACGCGGCGACCAGTCGCCGCTTCACCATCGGTGGCCATCGGCTCGGATCCGACGATCAAGATCCACAGCGAGACAGACCCCTCAGTATTCTTATGATGACGCTGTCGGCCGTCACCAGCGACGGATCGCCACCACCACAGACACGGCAGGTGACCGCTTCGAGTCTGACAGCCGACGGGGACCGAACGGTGTCGGGTCCACCCCACCAACAGTGGTCGCGATCGACACGCCTCAGGGACAGCTGGTCACCGTTCTGCTGGGTGGGTTGCCCCACCTCGACGACTCCCTCTTGGCGGGAGTCATCGCCAACATCCCCACCGGGAATCTCTCAGTAATCTGGTATACAGAATGGCGTCCACGAGCCACCCACCTTCGGTGGGGACTCGTTCCGTCTCAACACGGTGAGACGACACCGTCTCAATCCGGACGGAGTGTCGGTAGGCCCCAACCCGATGATAGCATTATTTCGGTCGAGCCAGCGGTGAGGTTTCCCAAGATGAACACGCTTCTCGCACTCGTCGTTTTCACCGCGTCGTTCGGCACCGCAATCGCCCTGCTCATCGGCATCGTCTTCGCCGCGTTGTTGTCGATGAACGCCCGGAGTGGATCGGAGGGTTGTGACTTCTGTTCGAGTGACGCCGCGACTCGTCTCGGGGGTGGTGACGTCGCCTGTAGTGACTGCAAACGCCGGGTGCTTTGACCGGCTTCTCAACGGGGGTCGAGACTCCCTCTCTATGGCCCGGTGACCGGTGGGTTTGTTGCGGCAGTTAACGGAACCGCAACCAGCCTGTAGTGGAGACGGTCGATCAATCCGGTTTGTTCGGGGTCGATCTCGGGGGGGTGACCAGCGGGGAATCGTTGTTTGACTCCCCACTCGTAACGGCCCCAATGGGACGGCTGGTTGTGACGTTAGTAGTAACTACTAACTCACCGTTCAGCACGGTGGCGAAGACACCGGCTACGGCCGAGTCTTGACCTCGCTTCAGCTGACAACATTTTTGCTTCCCACCAGCGGTGAGGGTTTCCCCCGAGGGGGTGACCCGACCACCCGACTATGAGTGCAATAGTTGAGACTGGCCGTCGCAATGCATATGGTCTCAACACCGGCGCCCCACAATACAAATCAATTTGTTCTACATCAATCTGATTGGGTAAGGCTTATATGGGTGCCGCGCACACCAGATATTGCGGCTGAAATCCAATAGACCCCACATATGGGGTTAAGACCTTGGAGGGTTAAGTAGTGACAACTATGAACTGCCCCGATTGTGGGGACAAGCGACCACGCGTCATCGATACCGAGACTAGTGCCGACGGAACCACCGTCCGACGGCGCCGCGAATGTCAAGCGTGTTCGTTCCGCTTTACGACCTACGAACGTCCCGAGTGGGATTCCCTCCAGGTGAAGAAACGCGACGGAATCATCGAGCCCTTCGACCGTACGAAGCTTCGTGCAGGAATCGACCGAGCCGTCGAGAAGCGTGATGTGACCGAAGCAACAGTGACGCGTCTCGTTGACGACATTGAGAGCGCGCTTCAAGATCGAGAGACACGCCTCGTCTCGTCGAGTCTCATCGGCGAACTTGTCTCTAATCGGTTGCGTGATGTCGATAAAGTCGCGTACATCAGATTCGTCTCGGTCTACAAGGCCTTCTCCGAACCCGAAGAGTTCCTTCGCGAGCTCGATGCGGTCCTCGATGCGGAAGTCGACGACTTCGAAGCCCCGAACGACTCACAATGACACAAACACACACAGATCAAACGGATGTCCTATCACGCCTCGACTGGGTGAGCATAGACCACGAACAGACATACAGAAAGCGACACGGGTGCATTCGAGCGCACCGAACCAAGAATAACGGAAACAGAAGCCAACCAACAGAGGACGTTTCCTCCGGGGCACGCGTCAATGACTGAAAATAAAACCACAGGTGGTGATACAGCGACTGACATTTTCTCGGAACGGACACAGCTCAAACCGTATGAGTACAACGATTTCCTCGACTACAAGGATGCGATACGGAACAGCTACTGGGTTCACACGGAATTCAACTTCTCGGGAGATGTTCAAGATTTCAAGGTCAACACAACTCCTGCCGAGAAGACCGTGATCAAGCGAACGATGCTGGCCATCGCGCAGATCGAGGTCCAGGTAAAGACTTTCTGGGCAGACATCTACGACGAAATGCCCAAAGCAGAGGTCGGGAACGTCGGCATGACCTTCGCAGAGAGTGAGGTCAGACACATGGACGCGTACAGCCACCTTCTCGACATCCTGGGGATCACGGACGACTTCGAGGAGGTGACTGACGTCCCCGCAATCGAGGAACGGATCGACTACCTCGACGAGTACCTCGAGAAGAGCGAGAGCGACGACACACAGGAGTACGTGATGAGTCTCCTGCTGTTCGCCACGTTCGTCGAGCACGTCTCACTGTTCTCGCAGTTCCTCATCATGACGAGCTTCGACAAACACGAAAAGAAGTTCAAGGGGATCGCGAACGCTGTCGAAGCGACCAGCAAGGAGGAGCAGATTCACGGACTATTCGGTGTCGAACTCGTGGAGACGATTCGCGAGGAGAATCCGGACCTCTTCGACGAGGACTTCGAAGAAGAGGTCCAAGCGGCCTGTCAGCAGGCGTTCGAGGCAGAGATGAAGATACTGGACTGGATCTTCGATGAGGGCGAATTGGAGTTCCTTCCCCGGGCACACGTCGACGCGTTCCTGCGGGACCGGTTCAATCAGAGCCTCGAGAACGTCGGTGTCGAGCCGATATTCGACCCGGACGATGATCTGCTTGAGGAGACACGGTGGTTCGATGAGGACATCATGATGACGAAGGACAACGACTTCTTCAGCAAGCGGTCGACCACGTACAACAAGCACGCGCAGAGCGTTACCGCCGAGGATATGTTCTAACGATGTCACACACAGAACCAGCACTCGACGAGGTACAACAGCAGCACAAGGAACCGTTCTACTGGCTGAACGAGGATAGCAGGGAATTCCTCAGCGAGGGGTACCTGGTTGAGGGCGTCACAGCCGAGGAACGAGTCAGGGAGATTGCAGAGCGGGCTGAAGAAATCTTGGACGACGACGGCTTCGCGGACAAGTTCTACGACTACATGAGTCGGGGCTTCTACAGCCTCGCGAGTCCAGTGTGGTCGAACTTCGGTCTGGACCGAGGCCTGCCCATCAGCTGCTTCGGTAGCTACATGGAAGACAATATGGAGAGCATCCTCTACACGCAGGCCGAAGTGGGCGAGATGACCAAGCTGGGCGGCGGGACCAGCGGGTACTTCGGCGAGATCCGCCCCCGAGGCAGCCCGATCACGAACAACGGCAAGAGCAACGGGAGCTACAGCTTCACCGAGCTCTTCGACACGATCATCAACGTCGTCAGCCAGGGGGAGACGCGGCGCGGCCAGTTCGCGGGGTACATCGACATTGAACACGACGACCTGGACGAGTGGCTCAACATCAAGACCGAGGGCGACCCCGTACAGGACATCTACTACGGCGTCATCATTGGTGACGACTGGTTCCGGGCGATGGTCGACGGCGACGAGGAGAAGCGAGAAACGTGGGCAGAGATCATCGAGACGCGGATCAACATCGGTGTCCCGTACATCATCTTCCGGGACAATATGAACGATGGGAAGCCACAGGTCTACAAGGACAGGGGCTACGAAATCAACGCCTCCAACCTGTGTACCGAGATCGCGCTGCCGGCCACGCCAGACGAGAGTTTCGTCTGTTGTCTCTCGTCGATGAACGCGCTCCACTACGACGAGTGGAAGGACACCGACGCAGTAGAGACGCTGACGCGGTTCCTCGACGCCGTCATGGAGGAGTTCATCCAGGAGGCGGAGGGGACGCAGTTCATGGAACGCCCAGTGCGGTTTGCGAAACGGCACAGGGCGATTGGCATCGGCGTCCTCGGCTGGCACAGCTACCTCCAGAGCGAGATGATTCCATTCGACAGCATGGAGGCGATGGAGAAAAACGAGGCAATCTTCCGCACTATCAAGGAGCGAAGTTACGAGGAGAGTCGGCAGCTCGCCGACGAGTTCGGTGAGCCGGAGGTGCTCGAAGGCTACGGTCGCCGGAACACGACGACGATGAGCGTGGCCCCGACGAAATCCAGCAGTGTCATCCTGGGACAGGTCAGTCCGAGTATCGAACCGCTAAAATCGAACTACTTCGTCCGCGACGGTGCGAAGCTGAAATCGACGCAGAAGAACCGGTTCCTCGAGGCGATACTGAAACAGCGAGGCAGAGATGAGCGCGAGGTCTGGGACAGCATCGCACAGAACGATGGGAGCGTGCAACATCTCGACTGCCTGACCGACGAGGAGAAGGAAGTGTTCAAGACCTTCGCCGAGATTCCACAGATGGCGATCATCAACCAGGCAGCGCAGCGGCAGAAACACATCGATCAGGCACAGAGCCTGAACGTCTCGATCGATCCGAGCGAAGTGAGCGTCAAGGAGATCAACCAGCTCTACATCGAGGCCTGGAAAAAAGGGGTGAAGAGTCTCTACTACCAACACAGCGTGAACGCCGCACAGAAGTTCAGCCGAGACATCCTCGAATGCAAGGCCTGTGAGAGCTGATCTCCCATCGGTCGATATGATAGAGTAGTCCATGTCAACCTGAACAAGGAAGGAAATCCCTTCGAGAAGCAGGTGACCGAATACCAGAGCGGGGGTAGCCTCGACTGGCAGCATCCGACCGCGTTCCGCACAGCAAGGTCGACGCGGACGCATCACGCGAGTCGCTTCGCTCCACACGCGTTGCGCCCACGGACCAGCCAACAACGGCGAGGTCGCTTCCGCACCCCCACTGACGGGCTGACGGATGCGAGCAAGATTATTAAGCCCGATCGGGAACACAACGCAGTTCTAATCCTGTGTCCCACCGTTGCGTCGTCTATTCAGCGATTTGCGCCACCAGCGCACACCTGCTCAGAAGCGTCTCACTCAAGAAACTCCAGAGGCAACGCAGTACAGTCCTGGTTGGCTGGCCCGCAGCGACCGCATTTATATCTCGTAATGAGTGCGGTCATTCTATGACCGTGTCTTATGACCAGGAATTCTCGACCAGATGGAACAGATGAACCGGAATTTGATGCGCCAGACTCACGCCAGACGCCGGCGGACGGTCTAGCAATCGCGTACCGCCCGGCACGCCAGCCGTGGCGGCAGATACGGTTCGAAGAACGGACAGACGCTGACGGCTGGTGGCTGATAAACGAAGAGTGGACAGGCTGCTCATGGCGCACTGTTGGACGGGAACCCGTCGATGAAATCTTCGTCAACGCGGAGTGAGTGCTGCGATTAGTCTTCTACCGTAACAACTCACGGAGTCCCATTTTCGGTGACTGAGCCGTGTACGTCTCAGCGACCGCACCAACAGTCGTCACCTGAGCCTCAACGCTGACAACGGACTCAACCTGCTGTTCTAGCACCCACTGATACACCTTCGTCTGATGTCTATACCGCCGGCGCAGCGTGTCCGTTGCTGGTGCGAGTTGTACTTTGAGCTCCTCAACGTGGTAGTCTCCGTCAGGCATCACGACGACAAGGTCAGCCACTCCCTGAACCTCAACGTCCGCACCGTCAATACGGATAACTGCGTGGAGCGGCTCCTCGGTATAGACGGTTGTTGCCCGCTCGACACGCTCCCACAGCTCACTGGCCGCCAGATCGGAGAGAACGTACTCCGTGAGGAAGGTGTAGAGCTCGTCCCACTCGGGATCACTAACTGCGACGTCGACCTCGTCTTCGAGGACGGAGGCAGCGAGTTCACGAGCTGCTGGCCCACACAACCCTTCCGCGGAAAGCCCCACATGGACGAGCCGCCCGACAAGTGTGTGGACGAGTTCACCAACCGTCTCGGTCTCAACGGTGTCGAACGACAGCGGGAGGTCGGGATCAATGGCGTCAGTCTCCGTGTGGACCGTTTGTTCTCGAAGGGTCGGCACGAGTGTACTACCCGGATCGTCTACGAGTGGCGCTAGCAAACTCGGTCGGAGAAATCGTGGGTACCACGCTTCACCGGCGATATCGGTCGCCGGCGTCAGACGACGCGGACGCTGTGCGGGGACAGCCGCCGCTGACTCTTCAGTCGTGACTCTTGGTTCGAATTCGCCTCCATCGACAGCAACCCTTGTCGGCTGTGTGGCACCGTCACCATCCGGCAGCGCTACCGTGTGTGTCCCCGTTTCTGTGATCACCTCCTCTCCGAACACGTCACAACACACCTGCGTCCAGTGATCACGCTCTGAGAGGAAGGACTGTGTGCGAGGCAGTGGGATAACGAGGTGCTGTTGTGCCCGAGTCAGCGCAACGTGTAGCGTCCGCCACCACTCAGCTCGGTTTGCGGCGGACGCCGCCCGCCGAACTGGCGGCCCGCGTAGGTCTGCTTGTTCACTTCCTTCTGTGCCCCAATATTCTGAGTCCCAGCGCAGGCCGTGCTTGCCCTGTGTGCCGTCTCTGGACTTAGCGGGGTCAAGCTCGTAAAGGCCACCGTCAACACCCGGAAGCGGTGGCGTATCCGCATCAACAGCGTTCGCCGGCGGTGCCAGGGCAATGCCGTCACCGCTTGCGACGAGCGTCTCCGGTCCTGCTTTCGAGGTCCTAGGCGAGCCCGAACTGGAAGTATCAGCCAGCACGACGATGTCGTCCTGATCGCCTTTCATATCGTGGATAGTGCGAAACACGATGTCGACGGCGTCCGCGTCCACGACCGGTTGGGTGGGGCCGCGCCCGGGCGTCTCGACAAAGGGACTGAGTAACTCGTGGAGTCGTTTCGGGCTATATCGATCGTCATCTTCCCATTCTTCCACTAACTCGACGAGCGCATCGAGCGTCGCGACACGCTGTGGGCCGTCGGTTGCCGGATCAATGCCAAGCGGGTCGACTTCCAAGCCAAGCCGGTCGATGATCTCACGGACCAGCACTGATGCCGGCTCAACGTGACGTATCCGTCTGTCTTCGCGCAGACTTACCAGTCCCGACACGACACGATCATGTGGCTCACCAATCTCACCGACCGCATCTTCCTGTAGTACTCCAGTTGTGTCCCTCACAGTCTCGGTGACAGCACTCAATCCGGACCCTGCCTTGGCGTGATCTTCAGTGGACGCAGCGAGCGCAGATTCCTCGAGTAGTCGGCGGGTTCGGGTCTTGTCGGTCGGGTCGATGAGCCATTCGACCACGTCGATAACTGACTTGACGATAGGTGACTCAAACAGGTAGGCGCTGGCGTCAGCGACAGTTAGGCCATAAGACTCGAAGGCCTCAGCATACGCGTCCATGTGGCGTCGACGGGGAAACAGGGCCGTGATGCCTGTATCATCATCGGCTACTGGGAAGCGGCCAGTATTGATCCCGCTGGCAACATATCTCGCAACAGTGTCTGCTTCTCCAGTCCCCTGCTTCGGAGCGACCCAGTCGTCCATGCCAGGCGCTCCCTTCGCATCGAAACTCGCGATATGAATCGACGATTCATCAGCCGCGTCGCGGGTCGCCGACATCGCCGGCGGCTCCGTCGTAACCGTTCCAAGACCACCCCGTTCGTTGTGACCCAGTCCACGCTTGGCGACTGCGTTTACAAACCGGACGATATCCGGGCGCGAACGATAGTTCTTTTTAGCCCGTTCAGTCTTGTGAGGATGCCAGTCACGGTTGAAGTACTCTCCATCTTCGAGTGCGCCCGCAAACAGGTCTGGGGTAGCATCCCGCCACTGGTAGAGACACTGATCGAGGTCACCCGCTAGTAGGATGCGTGTATCATCGGCAACCAGATGCGATAACGCATCGTGTTGGATCTGGCTGACATCCTGTGCTTCATCGATAATTACGCTATCGACCCCCTCATGATAGCGCCGTGTGAGCCGCTCTCGGCGGGCAGATTCAAACCGGTCATCACTGAAATACGTCTCAACGAGATGAACACAGTCGGTGTGAGTGATGACACCGCGCTCCCTTGTGAGATTGTCATATACACTAGCGTACTGCTCAAACAACTTGGCGAACGTCTCGATGAGCGTACTCCACTCTTCGTGGAGTTCTTGATCTGCCTTGAGAAGTGCGCGTTTTTCCTCGCTTGTGAGCCCGTTCTTGACGTTGGCCGCAGTCGTTTCGTCACGGTAGGCTACAACCGCATCGATGATACTCTCGAAGGAGGTTGTGGACCCGCCACGGTAGTTAGCCGTCACTGCTGCTCGGAGGCGGTCCGCAAGTTCGGCCGACGTCAGTTGTCGCCGGCGAGCGATCTTAAGCGCCTTCCGCAGGAGTTTCCGGACTGACGCCGTGTCGCTGCTGGTGTCATACGCCTCACGCACACGGTCAGCGAGACGGGCGCCGGCGTCATTTCCAATGACCCTCTCGTATACATCTTGGTGGAGCTGCTCGATGAGCGCGTCGTTGCCAACAGTCGGCATCGAGTCAAACCCCATCTCGGTCACGATTTCTCCACAGACCGTCCTGAGGACGCTATCCAAGGTGCCAATTCGGGGTGCCTCCCGTACCTGCCTACACAGCCGGTCGATGTCAGACCGATCCAGTACCGCCGGCGTGTCGCCGCGCTCGTATAGCGCCTCGATCCATGCGACAATATCTGGGACGAGATCGGCAGCGTCCCGTTTAGAAAAGGACGCAATTAGCACCCGTTCATGTGGACGAGGGTCGCCGGCTGCCGCCCGCGCAAGCAGGTCTTTCGCTGCGGCCTTCCCGATAACCGAAGATTTCCCTGCTCCTGGGACACTCCCAAGTACTGCGAGCCCCTGGTCCATGCCGAGGTACGCCTTAACCATCCGCTGTTGATCGCGGTCGAGCCGTGGGACGTCGTCACTCATCGTCCGTCTCCATAGGAAAATAGTCACTGAGCGGCTCAGGTATGACCGACGGCTCTGTTATGAGTCTTTGCTGTGCCGCTTTGGATACCCGCGTCGTCTCCACGTGCTCAAGAAATGGAGAAGGGCGTTTCTCAACACCGTTGGCATCTGTTGTGTGACGGGTCACGACGAACACTTTGGTCGCCGTGTTGGAGGCAACCTCGAACTGGTCACAGGCGCGGGCGGTCGTCCACGCTGAGTGCGGACGGACCCCGTCGATGTCTGTAGTCTCGATCACCGTCCGGGCGGCCGACGGAACCGGTGACGCCGGCGTGGTTGGCCACTCCTCAGCAACCAGTCCGATCGCGATGACGTATGGCACAGAGAGTGCCCACAAGTCGTTTGCCTCTTTGACATCGATAGCGGCCGCTGTCGGTAGCTCACGTTTGCCCGGGACTGTCGTCGCAAACGACTCAAGCAGGTTTCTAACGACGCCCCACTGCTTGTCCGTGCGGCTTGTAGCAAGCCAGCGCGTGTACCGCCGGCGGGTCATCCTCAGCAACTCCGTTGTCCGCTCAAATCCCCTGAGAGTAGCTGCGAGCTCGCTTACAGCCCTCTGACCCGGATTTTCTGGGAGACAGGCATCATCGTACCGTTCAAGTACGGGATTGAGCGTTTCGGCGATGTCTTTGGAGGTGGGCGCGTCGGGCTGTGCGGCGATCCAGTTCAGGTACGCCATCCAGTCCTGTTTCGTCTCGTGCTCGATGTCTCCGGCTGCGATAGTGGCTTGCCACTCGTCGATCGGCTGGTCCGTCCCGGCGTGGCCGCGACCAATCTCGTTGATGGCCGCCGGCACAAGTGGCTCCAACCGGCCAGTTACCGGCACCCATCCAAGGAAGAGTGGTTCTGTAAGCGTCTGGATATTGACGGCACCCTGTGCGCGCTCAACGAGCAGTCTAAGCGTTGCGTCGATGAGTTCGTATGGGACAGTCCGCTTGACCTTTAGAGGCGTCCAGACCGCTAGTGTGTGTCCATAGCGTGCGGTTGCCCGGGTAAGTGCGTCTTCATACCGGTCAACGTCCGCAGTCGTGATCACGATGTCGCTTGGCGAGACGCCCTGTTCCACAAGGCTTGTGGCCGTTGCGACGGCGAGCCTGGCTTCTTCCTGTCGCGTGCGCCCAACGAGTTCGACCGTTGGCGTTGGGGTCGTGTCCGAGGCCACCGCCGATTCGCTGCTGGCGACGTCTTCCGTGTCGCTGTGGGTGTCGTTCCGAGCGTTCATCGCCAGCTAAACACCCCCTGTGTGCCCGGCGCGTCGACAGCGGTCGTCTGAGTGAGGTGATCGGCAATTGCCGGCCCGCTCGCCGTCCGAAGGCAAAGCTGGACATCGGTGTCTGTTCGTGTGGCGACGACCCGAAGCAAGTCTTCCAACGGAGCCGTGAGCATGCTCGCGCCGGCGACCACGAGTTGCTCAATCGTGGGGTATGCTGCCGCCCAGATGTCCGGATTGGCCGTGAGTTCGCGGATAGCGCGGGTTAGAACTGCTGTCTCCGAGGCGAGATGTAAAGTCGTCTGCTCAGCCGTAGTGTCCGTAGTGAGGTAGTCAGTAAGGTCATGATGGAGCTGTGACACGCCAGCGAGCAGATCCAGCGTATCGACCGTCGCCGGCTCGCTTACCTGCTGGGCATCCGACCGCACGGCGTCTGCGACTTGTTCCATCCGTTGGGGGTGAAACCCAGTAACCAACTCGAGTTCGCCTCGTGCCCGCTCGACGGTTTCGACGTGCTGTGAGAGTGGCTGGCCGATGACGGCAGCAAGGCGATCATAGACGGGCCGTTGCGACTCGACCAAGACGTCGGGGAGGTAGGCAAGCCGGTCAACCCGGTCAGCGGCGATGGCCGGCTCGTCAGTTTCTTTGAGCAACTCCTCAGCAACTCCGCGTAATCGCCGAGATATTAGACTGCTCATTGGTTGTGCCCGCTCGCGGAGTCGCGTCTCAATATTGCGTTGATGTAGCTGGACCGGTGTGATGATGAGCGTCGTCGGCTGGGCTGTCCGTGACGCGTCGGTCCAGAGACTGTCCGGCTCGCCTACAGAGACACGAAACGGCAGCGCTGAGGTGGTAAGTTCGTGTTGCATCAGGAGAGAAGCGAGTTACTGCTTCGATGGGTGCCCAAACCGTACGTACCCGTACTACAGGTGTTCCTCACCACGCTAGATACACCTTGGACACTGCCGTAACTGGAGGTAATCGACAACGCTGATACTCTCATCGCAGTTAGGACAGACCACGTTCATTCTGACATCTACTTCGGGCTCAGTGGGTATCTGATCTCGTTCGCTGTGAGATGCGACTGCGTCTTTCAGCATCGTCTCAACCCTGTTTTGGATCGCGATCATCGATGTAGCAGATTCCTCGCAAGTGTTCCGCCGACGACCTTGCTTTTCTACATCTCGATAGGTTCGCAGGTAATTCTGGACTGTTCCGTGAGATATCATATCATTGAGTACCGTTTCGCCGTCTATTCCGAGTCTGTTCAGTCGGTCTTTAGTCAGCTCCCGGTCATCTGCTGTAAGCCGATGGCAACAGTCTTCATACTCTGCTTCTGTGGTCAACGCTCCACGCATGTTTTGATCTAGAATTTTTATGTTGACTTTCTGCTGTAGTTCACGGAGTGTCGCCGGTTTTGGAGGTGTGTACTCCCGTTCGAGTCGGTCACCAAGTTCGGTAAACCCGTACTTATCAATAATCCGCTTGAGCTTTTCTCCAGTTGAAGAGGAATTCTCCGCACAATCCGTCTCTACTACCTCTCCCTCAAGATTCAGCTGTCTAATCTCTTCAGGGTCGGTAGTCTCTTGACGTTGGCTCGGATTCGTTGACATGGGGTGTGGTGCCCCGAAGGTCGGTGTTCCAAGCACCGGCCTGTTTCTTTGCTTCAGGCGTCACCTTCGGACATCCACTTATTGGTCAATAAGTGGCTTAAATGTTTGCGTCTGAGCTCATTTTGAGTTCGCACTCTATCCGGTGGAGTCATTTATGAAGCCCATGTACATTCTGCTGTGGACGAGGACCGTCGCGACCCAGAGACGGGACAATACACGCCAGATTTCACTGATGATGAGCTCTTACAGGCGCTCGGAGAACGCGAACCAGCTGGGACCGTCGAACTCGCAGATGTATTCAATTGCTCACAGCCTGGCGCCTATCAACGTCTCACTCAGCTTGAGGAGGAGGGGCTAATTGAAAGTAAGCTAGTTGGCGGAACAAAAGTCTGGATGCTGAAGTGAACAGCGGACTACCAGCTGTGAATTCCCCTCAATTGTCGTTCAGTCACGCCTTGTGGTCAATATACCCGGCTTCCCATTCGGCCCGCGCTTCAATCTCTCTGGTGCCCCGGCGGGTAGTGGTGTACTCGTTGGTCCGGCGGTCGCGCTGACCTTTTTCGATGAGTCCCTTCTCAACGAGCGTGTCGAGGTTGGGATAGAGCCGGCCATGATGGATTTCCTTCTCGTAGTAGTCCTCGAGCTCGCCTTTGATCGCGAGTCCGTGCGGGTCGTCAAGTCCGGCAACTACGTACAGCAGATCGCGCTGAAAGCCAGTCAGATCGTACATGTCGCAATTTTCGTATTCGAGTTTTGAAATACTATTGATCTGGTGACTGCGTGTTATAGAATACGTTTCACACCCTCTACACAGTGATTTTGACCACTTCATCTCACGCTTGAGTTGGAGAAGTACGGCTCTGTTGAGATCCTCAGCAGGTGATATGTTTTTGCAGATGTGCTGAATAGAGAGCGCGAGTGTATCACGAGTCAAACGAACAGAGGCCATCAGGAGGATTATCGTAATCACACGCTCGGCGGTAGCCGAAGTCGAGGCGTTCTCCTTCCCAAAGCGTGCCCTCGGCGATTGCAATCGAACAGTCGCCACCGTCTGTCTCGTACCCTTGGAACGACTCGGTAACCCAGTCGCTATCGTCGACTCGAACATCGACTTCGTATCGTCCACGGGCACTCCCCCAGTCGCACTCCGGAATCGCGCTCTCGACGACGGCCCCGTCCTGTCCGGCCACATCGTGTGTCGAACGGTGAACGTTTGTGCCGTCGCGTCTCACCCGAATTGCAATCTGGTGAGCGTTCTCGGTGGAGTTGTGAACTGCGACGTAGCCAAGTTGGAACGACTCGTTCGGAATCCCCGCGAGACTATCTAGACACCCGGACGTCGAGGCGGCCCCATAGGTAGCGAGCGAGGCAAGGAGGGCACGACGATTCATACGTCGGTTTCTGTCCTTCTCAAAAAGTATCTTCCCATACCCGTCTCGTCAGATATATCCTCTGTATCTCGCACCCCGGTCCTATCAGTTCCTAAGGATTTCACGTATGGAAACGCTGCTAGGTAGACAAGCCACGGCTAACAACAAAATGATTACGCCGTCTGGGGATCTGCTTCTT
Source organism: Halorubrum sp. Atlit-28R (assembly GCF_003665955.1). NCBI lineage: Archaea > Methanobacteriati > Methanobacteriota > Halobacteria > Halobacteriales > Haloferacaceae > Halorubrum > Halorubrum sp. Atlit-28R. The sequence goes on along the minus strand of NZ_QPLS01000010.1, from coordinate 100,026 downwards.
CCACAGCCGGTAGGCGGTCGAAACGTGTGTGCGGCGCGGTCGCTGTCTAGCGGTAGCAGGTGCTAAAGAAAGCCCCGACCGACCGCTGAGGGCCGCCGGTTTGGCGGCCCTCAGCTCCCTCGTCTGTCTGCCCGGCTAGTGGTCATCATCGTTCGGAGAGGCGATCGTGTGACTCGGGACGCCAGCACGTGAAGCAGAGATTCACGTATTGGGGCTTTCCCGGATGCCGCGGCGCGCGGCATCCGGGCTGTAGCGCCCATGACTCGACTTCTTTCGCACATGGACCAGTCAACAGAACGTGCTCGATGGCACGGAATCCTTATCGGTCTCTTGCGCCCCATATCTTGGTTCACGTTCTCTAGGGATAGCAGCGTTTCCATCGAGTCAACAGAGCCACACAGCACAAAGACCGTATTACTATTTCTCATAACAAAAACGAATGGACAGCACCCTCAACCAGAGATGCCGCCGAACGAGAGACCACCCTCGATGTACCGTTGGGCGAACAGGTATACGAGCATGATCGGTGTCGCAAACGTGAGCGCGAACGCCGAAAAGCGCGCCCATGGGACAGAATATTCGCCGATTAGCGCGTACAGCCCGACCGGAAGTGTATAGTTTTCCGTACCGAGCAGCGTCTGTGCGACCACGAACTCGGTCCAGCCGGTAAGGAAGGTGAAAATGAACACCGTTGCCAAACCGGCTGTTGACAGAGGAAGGATGACCTCCCAGACGACGCGCCACGGCGGCGCCCCGTCAACCACGGCAGCTTCCTCGTAAGCGACTGGAATGCCGTCCATATACGTCTTCAAGAGCCATGTGTTGAATGGCACCGCAGTTGCCGCATAGTACACTGACAGCGCGAGTTTACTATCATTAAACCCGAACTGGACGTAGATAGCGTATAATCCGATCAGCAATGCAATTCCGAGTCCACCACCCACTTGGGTCAGAAGGACGTAGAGGAACAGGATTTTCCTTCGAAAGATGAACTTCCTGCGAGAGAGTGCGTACGACGCAGGAACGACGAGACTCATCGAGATCAGTACAGTCGGAATTGCGACCGTTAAACTGTTCCAGAGGAAGTGTTTAAACCCAGAAGGATTCTCAACCCCGTGAGCTGATGCGTCTAAGAACGTGATCTGTGGCGTGTTGAACACGACAGCCAAATCGGTGAGTGGAACCGCCATCGAGATTCTGTACGTTGGGATGATGAGATCACCGACCACCCACACAAACGGCTGAAGCGTCGGATCGTCTGGAAACAGTGAAATCCCGTTTGAAGAGTACAGCGAAGCCCCACTTCCAGAGAGTGCGGCCTGAAGGATCCAGTACACCGGGAACAGGAGGGCTAACACCAGAAGCAGCGCGCCCAGAGTTGCTCCGACGGTTTTCAGTGGTTCGTGGGGTGGAATTTCACCCTCTCTGACCCCCCTCACTGTGTATTTTGCTTCTTTTGCGGTCTCTACCGGTGTGAGAAGGATTCGCTTGCTGTCACTGACGAGCTTTCGACTTATTGAGGAGAGGAGATTCATTGGTCACTCACCCCGTCAGCGAGTTTGCCTCGTTTGACATTAATCCACATGAAGGCACCGATGAAAACGACTGCAAGAAGGCTGATCGCTGCCCCACGCCCGTACTGCGAGAATGACAGCGCCTCTCGGTAGCCATAAACCACGATAAGCTCGTTTGCGCGGGCGGGGCCGCCTTGGTTGAACACGAATGGGATCAGGAACTGCTGGAACGACGCAGCGGCTGTGAGGATCGAAGCGAACAGTACGGGTCGCTTGATCGCTGGCAACGTAACGTGGAAGAACCGTGTGACAAACCCTGCTCCATCGATCATCGCCGCTTCGTGGAGCTCTTCAGGTACGTCTTGGAGAGCGCTAACGGTGATAATTACCATAAATGGGTATGCCAGCCACATTTCGGTGACATTGTAAGCAAAAAACGCTGGCCACCGTGTGGAGAGCCACGAAACAGAACTAGTGCCCAGCAGACCGAGCACCTGGTTAACTAAGCCAAATTCGGCGGAGCTGAAGATCCCACGCCACACCGTAATGGTGAAAATTGCGGGCAATCCCATCGGGAGAATGATGAACGACCGCATGAGTCGACGACCGCGAACTCGCTCGTTAGTGACGACAAGTGCCACACCGATACTCAGGCTGATCTTCAATAGTACGCTCGTAAAGACGAAGAGCCACGTGACGCCGAACGAGTTCCAGAACTCGGGGTCCGCCAATACGTCAGCGTAATTGCTGACTCCGACAAACGTCGCTTCGCCGAAGGTCAGCACCGAGAAGGCGCCTTCACCAGCAAACAGGTTGGCCGGTGCTGCGTTGGTAAAAGAAAGCCCGACAAGATACACCACTGGAAACAACATAAATGCTGAAAAAATGAACAGGCCCGGCAACACGAGCAAGAGCGACCGGTCACGCTGTTCGATGAATGGGAGGCGTTCGAGCTGGGTCGACAGATGAGATACCGTGCTCATTTATTCGCTTACTCCCACTGACTCCGGGCTTCCTCGGCAGCACTGGTGAGTGCCTCTTCGGGGCTCAGACTCCCGTTGAACAGCTGGGTCACTGGGTCACCCATCGCCGCAAACACGTCATTCATGCGGGGGTCAGTCGGCATTGGAATCCCTTGATCGACGGCCTGAGAGTAGGCTCTCACTGGCCCGGGCAGGTCGTCACTCCCAGCGAGCGTCGACAAGACCGGAATATGGCCCTGTTCTTCGGCTCGCGTGAGGAGATGATCCTCGTTCGTGACGAACCATTCAACAAATTCGCGGGCTGCTGCGGCATTGGCATCGTCTGCTTCCATCGCCTTCGAGAAGTACCACATCTTGATACCGGAGAGTGGTGTGAACTTGCCGCCGTCAAGTGATGGGAACGTTGTGACCTCGAAGTTCGTATCGCTGTCCCTGAGTGCCGCTAGATACCACGGACCATTAACTGCGAAGGCCGCATTCCCTTCGAGGAACGCCACCTGTTGCGGTTCATATCCCGGGTCGTTGGGCATGTACTGAAAGAGGTTATCGACGAGGAATTCAAATCCTCTAATCGTCTCTTCGGAGTCAAGCCCGACCGGATCATCTTGGCTGGCGTCGAAATACTGACCGCCGAAGGCTTGTCCAACCCCACTGACAAAGTACGGGTCGACCGGCCACGCTAGTCCGTACTGCCCGTTGTCAGGATCGTGGTGCGACTCCATCGTGCTCTCCATCTCAGCAAATGACTCCGGCGGACTGTCCACAATATCGGTGTTGTAGATGAGTGTCACCGTTTCGGCCGAGAATGGGAGACCGACAACGGCGTCATCAGTCTGGACAGCGTTAGCGGCAGCACCCGTGAATTGATCGAGACTGATGTTCAAACTATCGCTCTGGTCGATGACAAAACCACGTTGGTAGTAATCTCCAACCCAGTCATGGGCCCACTGGAACATTTGGGGCCCCTGTCCAGCAGGAATTGCGCTCGTCGTCTTGTCCTGCATCTCGGAGATGTTACCACCCTCGACCGTGTGGCTCGATTGCTCGTTGAACGCTTCGATGGCCCGTTCACGAAGGTCTAATTCCGTGTTCGAAAGTCCGTACCAAGCTGTTGCTGTACCTGCCGGTTCCGAGGATTCTGTGTCTCCGTCACCGCTGTTACTTGGCTGCTCTGTACCCTGCTCTTGTACGCCAATACAGCCGACCAGTGCTGCGATTGTACCGGCACCGCCGACCTGTTTCAGCATACTTCGTCGATCGATTGTCATGGATGAACGTACGATGTAATATTCTTTCATCACTTAACTCTTTCCACTCCATAATGATCGATCAAGAGGTATCTATTGGTGAATATCACACTAATGGACCTTATTACTTAATTTACAGACTGAAAACAATATCAATGGCCACTACATTTGTCACCATACACCAATCAATCTCCAATTGTAATGAATTCCTACTTCATTGAGTCAACAAGCTTGATATCAATAGGATCTCAAGGTTCATCGGACACATTGCCAACCGCACTGGCGTCACCAAACAACCTCCCAGCAAAGAACCACTTCAGCTCATCACCGTCTGAAGATCTGTTGTAGAATTACCTAAAATACGCAACTTCGGCGCTGCTACCGCCTTTTTGCCAGTTTCTAGCCGACCTGAGGTCGAGGCAAGGGAATATATGAGTACCCAACTTCTGTAGATTCACATGGACGATACAAAATTATCTGAACGACTGAAGAAATTGGGCCTTTCTGAAAAGGAAATTGACACCTACCTCACTGTACTTGAGAGGGGGGAAGCGACGGCCAGTGAAGTCTCAGATGCTACTGAAGTCTCAAAACGATACGTATACAGTATCAGCGAAGCGCTCGAGGACCGCGGATTCGTTCACGTTGACGACCATGTTGTCCCGACGGAGATTCGAGCTCGTGACCCCAGTGAAGTGATTGACATTCTTACTGGCAATTTGACGGAAATCGAGCCAGCGCTCTCCGAACGGCACACCCAGACCGAACACGAAGTAGAGCAGTTCGACGTCATGAAATCCCGGATGACGATGTTGAAACACATGGGGTCGTTCATTTCGGAGGCCGAGAACGAACTCACACTCTCGATTGCGTACGATCTTCTCCATGAAGTCATTGACGAGTTGCGGGGTGCTGTCGACCGTGGTGTCCTGGTGATGCTTCTCGTGAACGATGTCCCAGCCGATGAAGTTGATGACGGAGAGTTCGAAGGCGTTGCAACGACTGCCCGAGTTTGGGATCAAGCGACACCACTGACACTGACAGTTGACCAGAAGTATGGCGTTGTCGCACCCAGTGAAATGGTTGCCCGTCCGAACACCAATCGTCGAGCAATCTCTTTTGCGGAACGAGAGATGGTGCCGGTAATAACTGGTTCTTTCTTTGGCAATTATTGGCCGATGGCAACGCAAGCACACGTCGCCGACCCACGCCCACTTCCAGCAGAGTTCGGCTGTTTCCGCCATGCGGTCTTGGATGCGACACTCCACTTGCGAAACGATCAACCGGTCACTGCTGAAGCGACGGTTACTCCCCGTCGGGACTCAGATGACCGCGGTTCGGTCGAAGGGACAGTCAGGGGGACACGTCAATGCCTAGTCGAACCGGCAACGAACGATTTTCCAATCGAGAACTCCCTTATTGTGAAGTCAGGCAGCAGGCGGTTTTCGGTTGGTGGCCCTGGAGCACTAATTGAGGACTATGAAGCGAAAGACACCGTTACTCTCACTAAGGCTTAATCCAGGGTAGAACCATCTGATGACGGTATAACCGATAGATTAGACTTTAGAACAAATACCTATGATGCGTTTGAAACTGGCACTACATATAGCGCAAAACGTAATCGGAGACTGAATCAGACTCAATCTAATTTTGATGAATTTATTCAAAACTCTTTTAGCGGTTCCATTAGGTTATGTCACACAATGGTTAGCTATGAATATCGGTCCGATTTTCGAATCAACAGGTGGTCCCGGTGACCGTTCAGCGTGAGGCCGTACATCACGAACCCAAGAGCAACTACGCGTACGCGCTCGACGAGGAGCGGATTCAACTGAGACTGCGCTGTAAGAAGGGAGATCTCGATGATTGTACGGTCGTTGTTGCGGACAAGTTCGACTGGCCAAGTCGTGAGACTGTCTCCATGGAGCTGGTTCGCAGCGATGCTCAATTCGACTACTGGCAGACGACGGTGAAGCCAGAGTACAAACGTCTGGTTTACGCATTTCAACTCACTGCCGGCGACGAAGTCCTTTGGCTAACTGAGTGGGGGTTCGAGTCAGCCACAAAGAACGACCTCCCGACCGCCGGAAAGGACCGATCACTCCACTATTTCGAGTATCCTTATCTCAACGCAGCCGATGTGATCAGCCCCCCAGAGTGGGTCGGTGACGCTGTATTCTATCAGATATTTCCGGAACGGTTTGCTAACGGGAACCCAGACCTTGATCCGGAAGGGGTCGAAGAGTGGGGCGGGAAACCTGCCCAAGATTCCTTTTATGGCGGTGATCTCCAAGGAATTATCGACAATTTAGATTACCTTTCGGAGCTGGGAATCACCGCCCTCTATTTGACGCCTATCTTCGCTTCTGAGTCGAACCACAAGTACAACATAACGGACTACGAGCAAGTCGATCAACAGTTCGGCGATCAAGAGACTCTCTCTCGTTTAGTGGACGCTGCTCACAGCCGAGGGATGCGTGTGATCTTGGACGCAGTTTTCAACCACTGCGGTCGACATTTCGAGCCGTTTCAGGATGTCATTGAGCATGGTCGTGATTCAGAGTACGTCGACTGGTTCCATATCAATAAATTTCCAATTGAATTCGAACCTCGTCCGTCCTACGACACCTTCGGTTTTGAGAGTTATATGCCCAAACTCAATACGGAGAATCCAGAGGTCAAATCCTATCTCATCGAGACCGCAATTGGCTGGATAGAACAGACTGGCATTGACGGGTGGCGACTAGATGTGGCAGATGAAGTCGACCACCAATTTTGGCGGGAGTTCCGGCAAGCGATTAAGAGTGTCAAACCGGAGGCATACATCGTCGGTGAAGTCTGGCACGATGCTCGGCCCTGGTTACAGGGAGATCAGTTTGACTCCGTGATGAACTACCCGTTCTTGTACGCTGTTGACGGGTTTCTCGGCGAAGAGTCGATTGATGGCGAGACCTTCGCAAACAAGATCAACCGCTTCCTGATCCGTTATGCTGACCAGACCAATGAGGTTCTGTTCAACTTACTCGGTAGCCACGATATCGCTCGGATGCGACATCGGTACGACGGCAGTAACCGAACCGTCCAGATCGCAATGCTCCTATTGCTAACGTCTCGAGGGACACCCTGCCTCTATTATGGTGACGAGATTGGCATGACTGGGGGTGATGACCCCGATTGTCGCCGGCCGATGATCTGGGATGATGAGAGTCAAAACAGAGTACTTCACCGAAACGTGTCCGAGCTGATCAAGCTCCGGGCAGACCATCGATCGCTTCGGCGCGGTTCGTTGACGTTCTGTCGTGAGCGGTCTGGCGACGATATTGTGGTGTATCGTCGTGTAGATGAAGGAGGTGAGGATGCAGTTACGGTAGCGGTCAACCGGGGCAAAACTCCTGTCAGCATTTCTGTGAAGGAGGACGAGACAGGAGCGCTCTGTTTCACCACTTCCTCCGATGTGGCTTCGACCGATAGTACGGAATCAATCGATATCGCTGGATTGGCTGGAGCAGTTTGGGAGTAGGCTTTTTGAACGCATGTGACAATTTTGTTATAAGCGAAGCATTCAGGCAATATTTTGTACAGAGACTCACCATGTGATAGGTTGCTCGTATCATAGCTCTTTCTCAACCATTATGTAACAAATGTGGTACACCTACCAAGAATATAGTTTTAATTTCTGCCTAGACCACCGATCATATAGTCAGCAAACTCATGTATAATATGAGACTTTAGGTGAACGATCCGTAGCTGAAATCATTACTCTGTTTGGAAGCTGTGGTAGCCCGAGGCAGAGTGTAGGACATATACTGATTATTAGTATTTTTCGCATACAATAATTCAAAATATAATAAGTGTGAGAAAATTTTACTTCATTCATGTCTCTTCCTTCTGGCATTTGTAATGTAATATTTCTACATTTCCTACAAATATGATTATATTTACATATGTGCGTGTTTATTCTAGAGAGGCAATGTCAGAAGACAGTCCATACACTGGAACTAGACGAACAGTTCTCAAAGGAATCGGTGCTGCCACTCTTGGGGCTGGTATGGCAGGATCGGCGACAGCCAGCGTCAATACGGTTGTCTCAGATAGCGAGCGATTGGGCCCAGTTACGCCTCACGACACAATTTACCAGATTCTCGTTGACCGATTCAGTGATGGAGATCCGAACAACAACGATTTCAGTGATTTTGATAGCAGTTTGGTTGACGGAACAGGTGAAGATCTAAAGCTCTACCAAGGTGGTGACTGGCAGGGCATCATCGACCGAATCCCGTATCTGGTCGATATGGGAATCTCCGCGGTGTGGATTTCTGCCCCGAATCAAAACCGAGAGGAACGGATCGAAGACGAGCAAGACGATGGGTCGGTCGATGTGTGGACCAGTTACCACGGCTATCACGCAAAGAACTACTTCTCGCCCCACCGGTTCTTCGGCGATATGGGTGACTTCGAGGCCATGCGAGATGCTCTCCACAACAATGATATCAAATTAGTTGTCGACTTTGTTTCGAATCATACCAGCCGTTGGCAGAACCCTACCCGAGACTACAAAGCAGAGCACGGTCGGTTGTACGAACCGGACAAAGACACTAATGGTAACTACGTTTTCGACTCGGACGGGAATGCAGTTGGCTCAAACCTGCTTGCGGATCCTCATGGTCAGAATGCTGATTGGTTCCACAATCTCGGTGACCCGGAAAGCGGCGATACCTCGAGGTTTGCTTATCGGTATAACGACCTCGCATCGCTTGCTGACTTCAATCATGAATACTCCGAACCAGTCTCACATTTAATCGATGCTGCGCAATTCTGGAAAGGCAAAGGTGTCGACGGGTTCCGTCATGACGCCACGCTACACACGAATCCTGCCTTCTCTCGTGTTCTTAAAGACGCGATTGACGATGATGCCGGCGGACCTATAACGCACTTTGGGGAGTTCTTCATTTCTCGTCCAGATCCAAAATACGGAGAGTACGAATCGTTCCCAGATCGAACAGGGATCAACAATCTAGACTTCGAGTACATGCGTGCCCAGACCAGTGTCTTTGGGGATTTCTCCGAGACGATGACAGATTTCGGGCAGATGCTGATTTACACGACAGACGATTACACCCACGAACACCAGGCGATCAACTTCGTTGATAACCACGACGTCGGGCGTTTCCGACTCACCCAGCAGAACGATGCAGTGTATAACGCTGCGCTCGCTGCAGTGATGACGGTGCGTGGGACGCCCAAAATATACTACGGAACCGAACAGTACGTTGACCCGGACGGCGACAGTCCGAACGAAGGACGAGTCTATATGGAGGCAGACTACCAGTTCGACAAATCCACCACTGCATACAATGTCATCTCCAAACTCGCATCGCTTCGGAAAGAAAACCTCGGGCTCGCATACGGTCAAACGTTCATTCGACATGACTCTGATGATGTCATCGTGTTCGAGCGGTCGTTTTACGATCATGACGTTGTTGTAGCCATCAACCGCCAGCCGGATCAATCAGAGTCAGTCCCTTCGGTCAGTACCGAACTCCCCGATGGAACCTATACTGATGAGTTAGACAATCTGCTCGGTGGCGGCTCAATCGATGCCTCCGGCGGGACGCTCGACTCGTTCACGCTCGGAGGTGGTGAAGTCAACGTTTGGGCTTCAACACCCTCGACTTCTCCCACGACGCCGCGGCTGGGAACTCTTGTAAGCACGATGGGGTCTGCCGGCCAAACAGTATACCTCTACGGTGAGGGGCTCGGCACCGACGTTACAGTTGAGTTCGGTGGTGTTGAAGCGACCGTCAACGCGGGGTCAGAAAACCATGTCGAGGTCGTCGTTCCCAATGCGGCTCCAGGTGAAGTCAGTGTAACGGCGTCGCGAAATGGCCAGTCGAGTAATGATTTAGTATTCACACTTCTCTCTGGCGCACAGACGCAGGTCGTATTCCACGTCAACGCTGAAACGGCCCCCGGCGAGAACGTCCATGTGGTTGGCAACGTACCTGAACTGGGGGGCTGGGATCCGTCAGAGGCGCCAGAGGCCATGCATAATCCCAACTATCCCGAATGGTTCCTGCCAGTTGCTGTTCCGACAGACACCCAGCTGGAGTTCAAATTCGTCAAGATCGCCGACGATGGAACGGTCACGTGGGAGAGTGGTAGTAACCGAACATTCACTTCTCCCCCGCAACGGTCTGGAGTCGGCTCAACGCCAACCTACGACTGGCGTAGCTAAAGACGCACAAGGGATCTCAGCGATTCTTCTGCCTCCTCCCTTGTCAATAGTTCCTGCGGAATCGTACTAAACTGAAATGCGACAGTAGCAACTGCTGAGGCTCTCGGAATACATAGTTTTGAAATACTAGGCTCTGTTGAAACCCTCAGAAATTGATATTTCTTCCCCCCTCGATCACTCAGTACAGCATGAGTTGTCACTGCTCGTTGGCGGGAATTGTACCTGTGGGCCTTGTTTAGACGCGGCGGAGATCGGCGTCTCCGGTCTTTGTCCGGACAGTGAAATCGGATTGAGTGACACTCATAGATAGATTCTGTTCACTCAACAGAGTCACTGACCACCCGTTCAGGAGCGTCTAAACAGGGCCGTACCTGTGTATTTCTTGTGCCAATTTCTCTAAGAAAACGCCCTCATTTGCGAGATCTTTCCCTCAATTCATGAGCGAGAATCTTGGTTTCGATGACACGGTCACGACGGTGTTACCACCCTTGGTAGACACTTGGATTTCAATTTCATCGCCAAAAGACTTCCAAGAAAGCGGTGTGAGAGCCTTCAGAGTCAATTCATCACTGTCAACGTCGGCTGTCTTCCATCCAACGTATCCGACCACTTCCCTACAAGCGTCAAACACGACGTGGGTATCTCTGGCGAATTCTTTTGTCCGCATACTCTACACTTGAGACAAATTGAAAAGAATGTTGGGTACAACGGTGGAGTCATACCCCTGCTCGGGACACAGCCGTTAGCGACAAATATTTTCTTTCACGAAAATATTTGAATAATAGGATTTCAACAGAGCCAAATACTATTGATCTGGTGACTGCGTATTATAGAATGCGTTTTACACCCTCTACGCAGTGATCTTGACTGCTTCATCTCACGCTTGAGTTGGAGAAGTACCGTATACCCGTCTCGATAGTCGGGCTATCGTGGGGCGGATGCTACAGCGAAGACTGGATCTCGGTGGAGAGTGTCTTCAGATCTGCTGTCGCGAGCTCGTCGGTTGCGATAAGGCGAAGTCGGGGGCGACCGATGTCTAGTGGGACTTTTTCAGTCTCGATGAGGCCAGCATCTTCGAGTGCTGATTTGGCCCGTGAAAAGGTTGCTTTCGAAGCGATACCCGTATCCTCTCCCCACTTCGAGATGTCGTAGAGGAGGACCTCGTTGCGGGCTGCGAGAATAAGCATAATCTCGACGATACTGAGGTATTCGCTGCTGTTGGAAATTTCTTCAGCGTGTGCGAGGACTTCGTCGAGCTCGGCTGCGATATCGTCGCCGATCTCTTCTCGGAGCGTCTGTTTCACTACTGAGAGGGCAGGTGTCCGGAGGTGATACTGCTCGGCAGCCTCGAATCTGGAGTCGAACTCACCATAGACTGATGAGACCAGCTCGGGGTCCGAGCTCGAAATACTGTGCTTGTCCATCACAGGAACTACAGCCTCAGACTCGGTTGTGAAGATGGTATTCTGGACTGGCTCCGTGAGTGTTCGGAGGCCGAGTTGCTCCCGGTAGATGAGTTCGGCGATCTTTGAGGCCGTGAGGAAGTTGTAGAGGGCGTCTTTGATTTCATCTGAGTCTGCGAGCAGCCGGATCTTGGGCTGGTCCTCAACCGTTACTGCTTCCTCTGCGAAGGCTGCGATTTGTTCAGAGCGAGGATTGATATACAATGCTGGCTCGTCTCGTTCGGGAATCATCTGAGTGGAAATGTGTTGTTTGGTCATATTGTGTAATTTTATCGATATGTACTTAACAGATGCGATATCTGAGGATTGGACTACTGTGTCGGTTGCGGGATAGAACTGACTATCCGTTTCGAGTACGCTCACAGGAAGCAGATTGTTGGTCGCAGTAGTGACCCTCGATCTGGGGTAGTAGAATCCGGTATTCGACTACAATATTCGTTTGAGAAGCCGATTCTCAGTTACCAAATACGGAGTTCTTCATAATCTGTTGTAGCCGCGGCGAACATTAGCTACACCGTGCTAGATTTGATGAAATTCTCCAAATCTGATAGAAACGGCGTGCAAGATACAGAGGATGTAGTCAGCACGGAGACTGCGTTATTTCCTCTATCTAATTCCTGAATTAGCTGAGAGGATGCGCTTGCGAATTGATCGGACTGAACTCTGGCGATTCGGATTCCGTTCCGAACACCGTGAAAGAGACGAGTCGCGCATGTAGCACTACGTACTAATCCACCGTCTTGAGGCCGGTAATCACAAATCGTGCGCCCCCCGAGATACTCTCCGTAACCTGTATCTCCCAATCGTGGCCGGTAACAATCTGCTGGACGATATTCAACCCAAATCCCGTCCCGTCCGGATTCGTCGTGAACCCGGTCTCAAAAACTCGATCACGCTCTTCGGGTGGAATTCCAGGCCCATCATCGGCGACTGAGAAGCCGTCTGACTGTGCTTTGACGGTTACCTCTACATCTGCCCCGGCGTGTTCGATAGCATTTCGGAATAAGTTCTCGAACAATTCCCGTAATCGGGACTCATCCGCAAGTATCTGCGTATCGGAGCCTGCCAACCGCAGGTCGGCGTCGATCGTTGCGACTGAGTCCCAAGCTTTCGTGACGGTGTCGAACAACGACACTGAGTCTGTCTCCCCGACTGGTGTGTTCGTCCGTGCGAGTTGTAACAGCTCAGACACCAGCGAATCCATCCGCCCAAGAGCGTTGTCAACAAGAGTTAGCTCATCGCGGTCGATGTCTGCCTGTAGCATATCGACATAGCCCTGCGCGACGTTGAGCGGATTCCGAAGGTCGTGTGAGACGAGCCCGGCGAAATTCTCCAGACGTTCGTTCTGCTGTTGAATTTCACGCTCCTGCGCCTTGCGTTCAGTAATGTCTTTGATCGTCCCAAAGTGGTACGGCACCCCGCCAATCGTTCGCTGCGTCGTGACCGTCGCCACGGACACGCGGTTCTCACTGTACTCATGGACAGTCTCCGCCTGCCGTGTGTCACCGTCAGCGAATGAGTCCCAGTACGCGTCGAACGTATCAGGGTCGACTTCGGGTGCGACCTCCCAAATCGCTACTCCGACCAGATCGGCCGGCGTGACTGAGAACAGCTCAGCGTAAGAGTCGTTCACGTAGATATACCGACCGTCTTGTCCGTATATCCCGACGCCGACGCCGACTGCCTCGACCATCTGCTGGAAAAACTCGGAGGAGAGATCATCCGGTTTCGAGTCGCCGTCGCTCATATGTCGTATTCTCTGTCGGCTGGTTACTTACTCTTTGGTAGGTCCGCACCGGCCGATGAGCCCTTCACCTGTATTGTGCGATTGGTCGTCGTCAGGATCCGCAGGTGCCAATAAGTCACCTATTCAACAGTGTGTTCCCAAATTACTGCAGCGTTTTCGCCGATTACTTCGCTTGGTTCTCTTCCACCTGCGCCATCTTTTTTCACCTCTGTTGGGTTCCAGACTATGCGAATTGTGATCCCAGACAGGTCCCCAACGCCACCGATTTTTATCGTCTCTCCTGCTGTCCAGTATTCGCCAACACCGGATTGATCATTCCCCTCTGTCAATTTCTCACCGACCGTTGCGTAACCACCATTTGGGTCCGTATCTGGGCCACCAATATCGACTGGCTCTGTTGCGACGATCAGCACCCGGTTTGCACGGATTCCACCTCCATGTGTGAGGGTAACCTCAAGACGCTCATTAGGACCACTTTTGTCAAGCAGTTGTTGCTCAAATGCGGCGTTTGGGGCTGGTTCTATAGTGTTGCTAAGATCGTAGAAGTATACAGAAATGGTTGTTGCTAAAACGACCACAACCGCGACCATGAGAATTGTTGCGATGACAGGAGTAACAGCGCGGTCATCCTCACTCATTAGCTCAACTAATCTCTGCTTGATAAAAAATCTATAGGGTTGACAAGCTATACATTCTCTACAGAATTCATTCGAGAAACCAATCCTCGATCACCAGATATCAAGTTCATCATAGTCTATTGTAGCTGCGGCAGATGTTGGTTACACTGCGATTGACTTGCTAAAATCATCTGAATCTGATAAAAACGGCGTGCGAGATACAGAGAATCTATGCAGCGCAATAGTCACAAGCCGAGAAAAGGGTGTGGGGAACAAACAACTAGTGGAGGAACCTGCTGTTTGAGTCGCTTAATCCGGTCAGTATATCTTGTCACGCAGTGTAAATACCGTTTTCTTGCCTCACTGGTCAACCTCCGCAAATGCACGAATGGGCATTGCAGCAGTGTCTTTGGCTTTGATCGGCACAGCATAGAATCGGAATGACTTACCAACGAGCGAATCGAGGTTGCAGAGATTCTCGACGATGAAAATTTCCTCGTCGAGGAGTCGAGTGTGAGCCGGGCGGGCAGGTTTCTCGTGGTTGTCGGCGTTTAACGTGTCTACCCCGACCAGAGAAACGTCTGCGTCGATTAGTCTTTCAATGACGGCCTCAGAGATATATGGGTAGGAGTGGTACTGCTCTGAACCCCAGTTGTTGTCCCATCCAAAATTGAATAGGACGGCGGAACCTTCGAGGTTAGCCTCTCGAGGAAGTGCGTCGGGGGTCAATTCCTCGTCACCACCAAGTCCTCGGGCATCGACGACTGTCCCAGGGAGTATCAGTTCGCCGATGTCAAGTTCACTGATGTCCCGCCCTTCCGGATGACGATGGTACGGTGAATCGAGGTACGTCCCCATAGAGGTCTGGAACCGCATTTCGGTGACTTCGAACGCGGCTTTGCCGTCGTACTTCTCCCGTGACTCCTCGTGGGAAAAGAACGGAGACACTTCCGCAGTATACTCCGTGTGTGTCCCGTCATCGTTCTCGTGACGAAATCCGGGCATCCCGTCCTCGAACGTGTGACTTAGATCGACGAACTTCATACAATCACCATTATTCGACATTTGATATTAATCCTGCTTGATGTGTCATCGTATCACGTTTCATTGTCGCGACCAGATCTCGGTCGCTGAAAGACACCAGGTGAGTCAATATTCACCCCTCGAATTGCCAAATCGATCATAGAGTGTGCTGATAAGCACACCCTCAACGTTAACGACAATGACCCAGAAGAACAGTTCCAGTCCCAGAAGTGGGAGGGGTTCACCGAACATATTGAACGGTGCATGAAACTCAAAATAGAGGGCCATCAACACCCAGAGGATTCCACCATATGCCAATCCACTCTTAATGGTGTTTTCCGGTAGCGAATCGCGAATGTACGCAAAAACTCCGCCATGGAGTGCACCGATGAATAACGAGATCGTCATGTATACCCCCGGATCTGTTTCCATCACTGGCAGCGGTTCCATCTGAGTCATGACGGCAATCAGTTTGTCGCTCTGCTGATCCGAGTGGAATAAGATCTCCTCTCCTAACTGGAAGAACAGGACCTGACTGACGAGATTTGCAACGAAGATACCAATACTTCCTGCAATGCCAGCCGTCACCCACCTGTTGTACCTCATCGACTGCTCTCCCCTTTGCTGTTCGTCTCAACGTCATGGTTCACACCACTGCCACTATCGCTTCGGACCTCCCATAGACGGTAAAACAGGATTGGACCGAGAATAAGATAGATAACGGAGGTATAGAGCCCAGGGAAGTAGCCAAACTCTCCGGTCGCGAGGATTGGATACACGGGATGGAGAACGCCGTTTCCGATGACCCCCATGAGTGTGAAAAACCAGACGATGAGCATCGGTCCCTTGATACCACGGTAGATGGCGACTGCACCGAGAGCGAACGCAGCATACGAGACCATATTGATCTGAACGAACGTCGTGAGCTCGAACGGGGTTGCGTTGAAAACCTCGACCGGCCAGCGGGTGTAGAACTCAGTCGTAAACTCCTCAGCAAAGTGTAGAAACTGGACACCAAAGGCCACCAGGTAGACTGGGAGCACACGACTTGGGTCGGGCATTTGCTGAAAGCTCGTTAGTAGATAACAGACATATGCGAGAATAATCGTGGGGACAAACGTGACAATTAGTGACAGGCCCGGAGAAAGATACGCGAAGATTGCAACCAAAATCAGCGTCATTATCCCCGGAAGAATAGCGTCTCGAGTACGCAACCCCGTGGACCAGCTTTCAGACTCGTTGATTCGAACACCCATCTCAAATTCCTCCAGTCGTATGGTCATTCACAGAGCGAGAGAGCACTGCTTTCAGCAACCATTCAATGCGCAACGGATGCCAACTCAGCCTTTGATTTATCATGAAGCAGATTATAGTTAGAATGGAGTTTGCAAGCCGACATTGCCTCACATGGACAGGCTTGTTTATATGGTCCAGAGAATAGGAGTATCATCATGAAGTCGATCACGCTGGAAATCACAGTCGATGGTGGGTTCCACCCAGCGAATCGGTTGCTCGCAGCCGACCCCTCGATAATCCGTGAGTCACTTCACTACGTTACCATTCTCGAAAATGGGACGATTGTTCTTCTATACCATCTTCGAGGCGACCTCAATCAAGTAAGAACGTACCTCACGAACCACGACGAGGTCATATCTTGTGATGTGCCAGAGAGCGAGGAGGGACTTGTGTACATCCATGGTCGCCCAATCAACCCGATTCGTGAATTTTTCTCTCTTGCCCGGACGCACGGAATCGTGTTCGAGACACCTATAACACATACCGATAACGGACTCAAAATCACCATGAGCGGAGACGAACAAACGCTTCATCGTGTCATCTCAGAAATTCCGTCAGATATCGAGCTAACTCTTCTCAGAAAGGGAGAGCGTAAACCAAGGGAGTGTGAGATTATATCGCTACTGACCGAGCGGCAGATAGAGGTTCTCACGGTAGCAGTTGAGGGGGGATACTATGAAACACCGAGAGGAACGACTCACGAGAAGATTGCGGCTCAGATCGGTGTCACAACCACAACCGTGAGCGAGCACCTCCGAAAAATTGAACACCGTGTGTTCTCTGAAATTGTCGGGTAAAATATAATCAAAAGTTCACTTATCTCGAATAGATACTCTAGGGGACAGTCTGAACCTACTGATACAGGGTGTTTATTTTTCGGACACGCCTTGAGACGAGCAATGGCCGAGGAACAAAGCCCTGAAATGCTCAAGGAGATCGGTGAATTCGAATCAGTCTCTATGGAGGAGGCCATCTTGATTCTCGGCGAACAGACTCGGATGGAGATAATAGTCGAACTGGGAAAGGCTTGGGACGAGGACCAGCATCAACAACAGAAACTACGCTTCTCGGAGCTGATGGAGGCGGTCGGTTTGGCTGATAGCGGGCAGTTCAATTACCACCTCGACAAACTGGTCGGCTCGTTCGTTGCCAAGTCTGACGACGGCTACTGGCTTCCAAATCCCGGGATGAAGCTATACCGACTGATCGTCTCGGGAACGGTCACGGAGCGAGGGATACGGGAGGACATCGACGTCGATGACTGCCCCTCGTGTGGCGGGACGGTACGGGCAACGTACCGAAACGACAACGCCCTGATGTTCAGTTGTAAAGACTGTACCACAGGATACGCAGTGATTCCGTTCTCCCCACGTGGATTCACCAATCGAACCGACGATGAGGCTCTCCAGGCCGCCTTTCGATCGTTCTATAGCGAGTTACGACTCGCGAGACAGGGCATCTGCCCGGCCTGTGACGGGGATGTGGAGACCAAACTCGTCGACGACCTGAGCGAAGGTCTCGATTCGTTGTCTGTCGGTGGCGTAATCAGTAGCCTGAAATGTAGTTTTTGCAATAACTATTACTACTCGGATCTGTCTTCTGTTGCCCTGACAACGGACGAGGTACGGCGGTTTTTGCTCGATAGTGGGCTCGAACCCCCACTCGTTCGAGAATGGCACGACGTGACGGTCGCAGCCGACGAATCGGTGACGGTAGTCGAAGAAGACCCCCTCCGAGTCGAGATTACGTTTGCTGTGGAAGACGAGACGATCGACGTTATGTTCGATAGTGAGCATCAAGTCGTCAGTTCGACTCGATCTGTCGAGTGATTCCTCTTTTCCTCGTGCGTGCGGCGTCTCCATCCCGAAACGACTCGTACCGGACTGCGATCTCGTGTTTATGAAGCTGGCTTCTGCAAATCCGTTTACAGAACCATCATTCAGATAATACTTTTCTGGTCTCCCACGGTATCTATGTATATGTCCAGTAATGTTCTAGGTGATGACTCCGCTGAAACTGAGAAGAAGAACCAGTTAGACTCCGTATCCATGGGTGTCGGGATGTTGCTCGGTGCGGCGCTCGGATTGACGGTCGGACTGGCCATCGACATGCCAGCCCTCGGAGCCAGCACAGGTATGATGCTTGGAATGGCGAGTGGGATTACGATCGGATTCTGGAAAGCGAACGAGTAAGCTTCGTCGCGGGGAGAGCGTACACGATATCTCGACGATACCCATATAACCCGTCTGGAAGAAATTCACAGTCACTTTTTCACGTCTGCGACGACCAGCAGAAGGTGAATCGGCTGTTCGACCACCGCGACGTGATGTTCGCCCAGGAATCTAGCTTCATGAAGCCTGAGCCATAGCTTGGGCATCAGCTTCCGAGGGTGGAATCAGAACACGGAGAATCCCGCGGCGAGTGGGATGTGTTGTACAGCGATAGCGACGAAGATGGTGAGGAGATTGTATCCTGCGTGAATTACTATTGGGACCGCGAGGTTCTGCGTTCGAGCGTACGCCACACCGAGGGCGGTAGAGAGCACCACAAGTACGAAAACGACGGCGATCGCTGCCAGCAGACTGCTAGCCGTCAGAAGGATACCGAGACCGTGGACCGGGACAAAGAGGATCGTCGCGACGGCGATGCCGACCGCTGGACTCGCAGCGTCCGCGACGTACTGTTGCACGACGCCACGGAAGAAAAGTTCCTCCGCGAGTGGAGCGAGAATGACGGTTAGCCCTAATAGAGTGGCGGCTGCTATCGCACTTATTTCCTCGGGCGTCGAAAGCGTGCCAGCGGCGCCGACGTATCCCAGATGGACCGCAAACTGTCGGAGCGCTTCGATGGCTAGCACTGTAACGAGCGCCGGAGCGACGAGTCGAAGTTCACTGCGCGTCGGTCTCCGGATATTGATGAACCGCCACCCGGTGACACCGCCGAGGAATGCTATCGTGACAGCTGCGAATCCCGACTGCGTCGTTACTATTTCGAGCACGCTGACGAAGTCGGTTGGCAGGCCGCCAGTGACTGCCGCGACGCCGAACCCGAGGGCGATGGCGAAGAGGAATCCAACAACAATACTACTCGTGACGAGGCCTACCGAAATCCCGATACGCTTCGCGATTGTACCTGTCTTACTATTCTTGATCGTACCTGGTACTGCTGATGTGTTTGCCATCACAAGAACTGTATCGCGTCCGTCCAAAAGTGTTATGTGAATTACCATTCTGTGAACGGATTTTCAGAAGCCAGCTTCACCTCGCGAACTTGGATGGTGACACGGATCTATAGCGTACAACAGAACCGTCTGTTGCATCGATTGGTGGTATTATTACACAGACGACACCGCTCCACTGCTCCAAGCTCTTCACAAGTAACAAGCGCCGGGTGACCGATTCGCGCCCTGTATTCATCACGGAATGTTCTATCAATTTGTGAATAGTAGTGTTTCACTGAGTTCGGGAAGAGCCTTGTAGATTTGATTTTACTGTTCAGAAAACCCCCGTTTCCTGTACGATCGCTCTTCTGTAGGAGATCGTTGGTACAGTCGTGGCTAGTTGAGCGGGGAACTAATCGACCTTCTAAGCATCGCTACCGTGAACTCCCAATTTGATTCATGTACCGCAAACCGAAAGACCGCAGTCTATCAACAATGTGCTACGCAAAAGCTAACGGAGTCAGCGAGTGTCGGCTGTGCCGTCGAGTTTCCGCCGTTATCCCGGTGGAATGCCGCGTGTCAGCAACCCTCTGAATTTCTGTCTCTAGAAATGCTTGGATAGTGTTATTATCCAGCCATTATTGTATTCGTCCATGAACAGTGAAGCAAGCATCCACGTGCTTCATGTCGACGATGAACCAGACTTCGCTGAGTTAACTGCGGAGTTTCTGAAACGCGAGGATGATAGCTTCACCGTCACGACGGCGGCGAGTGCCAGTAAGGGGCTAGAACATCTCTCTTCTGGCGAGTTCGACTGTATCGTCTCCGACTACGATATGCCTACACAGAACGGTATCGAGTTTCTCAAATCTGTCCGAGAGAACTATCCTGACCTCCCATTTGTGCTGTTTACTGGCAAGGGTTCTGAGGAGATTGCAGGTGAAGCTATCTCCGCTGGCGTGACTGACTATCTCCAGAAAAAGCGTGTATCTGACCAGTATACTGTATTGGCGAACCGACTGCGAAACGCCGTCGACCGATATCGTGCAGAAAAAGAGCGCAAACGGCAGCGCAAAGCCATTGAAACGGCGCAAGAAGGCATTAGCATCCTGAATGAGGACGGTGAGTATATCTATGTCAATCAGGCCTACGCAGACATCTATGGATATGATCCCGACGAGATGGAGGGGGAACACTGGGAACTGGTTTATCCCGACAGCGACACAGCGATTGTACAGGACGTCATTTTGCCAGCGGTCGCCGAGGACGGCTACTGGAGCGGGGAGACGACTGGGCTCCGGGCCGATGGGACGACCTTTGTCGAGGATCATACCGTTGCCCAGACGGATACTAGTGAGCTAGTCTGTTCGGTACGGGATCGCTCTGTGGAGCAGGAACAGGAGATCGCACTCACTCAATTTCGAACACTCGTCGAGACTCTCAACGACCCGGTCTACGTACTTGATGAAACAGGACAGTTCGAATACGTGAACGACGCGTTCATCGAAATGGTTGGGTACGAGCGTGAGAGAATTATTGGAGCATCACCAACACTAATCAAATCATCGGAGGTGGTCGACCGCTCGAAAAGTCACCTCGGGAGGCTTCTTTCGTCGAACGGCCCCGATAGCGTACAGTTCGAGATTGAGATCGAGCCCGCCGAAGGGGAGCCAATCCCCTGTGAGGATCATATGGGCGTCTTACCCTACGAAGGGGAGTCTTTCGAGGGGTCAGTTGGGATTTTGCGTGATATCAGCGAGCGTAAAGAGCGTAAACAAGAGCTTAAGCAGACAAATACTGTCCTCCGCACAATCGTCGAGAATCTGCCGATGGGCGTACTCGTTGAAGACGCTGAACGTGACGTACTCATGGCAAACGACCAGTTGGGCGAAACACTTGGCGTCCCGATCGACAGTGAGGAAGTAATTGGACGCGACTGCGCCACAGCAGCTGAAGAATTCAAATCCCGATTCACCGACCCAGAGGCGTTCATCGAGGCGATTTCTGAGCGACTCGAACAACGGGAGCTGGTTCAAAACGAAGAACTCCAGCTCACAGATGGCCGCGTGGTAGAACGTGATTACGTACCGTACACCCTGCCCGAAGGTGAAGCGAATATATGGTTATATCGTGATATCACGGCACGCAAGCAGCAACGCCAGGAACTTGAGCAGGCCAACGAGTTCCTTTCACAGACCCAAACCGTCGCAAACGTCGGTGGCTGGGAGCTTGACCGCCGAACAGAGTCACTCCGGTGGACCGATGAAGTCTACCGGATTCTCGGCGTCAACATGGACTTCGAACCAACAGTTGAGAACGCCGTCGAGTTCTATCATCCCGAAGATCAGACGACGATTCAGGATGCTGTCGAGCGGGTGTTAACTGACGGGGAACAATACGACTCTGACGGGGAACCATACGACTTGGAGTTACGCATCATCACAGCTGACGATGAGGTGCGATGGGTTCGTACCCGCGGCGAGCCTTGGCGTGAGGATGGCAAAATCGTTGGTGTGCGCGGCACGTTTCAGGATATTACTCAGCGGATAAAACGCCAACAAAGACTAGAGGAGTTCGCCAGCGTTGTGTCACACGATCTTCGGAACCCGCTAAACGTTGCTACCGGGCATCTTGACTTGGTGGCCAACGAGTGTGACAGCGACCATCTTGACAGTGTCCGCCGAGCACTGGAGCGGATGGAGGCGCTGATTGAAGATCTTCTCATTTTGGCCCAGGATAATAAAGAGGTGAGTGACACTCAGCCGGTTGATCTCGCGATGATAGCAGACGGGTGTTGGGAGAACGTTCAGACGGAGCAGGGACGTATAATTACTACCGTCGATCAAACCGTGTGGGCAGATAACAGTCGTCTCAAGCAAGTATTTGAGAACCTGTTTCGAAACGCGGTTGAACACGGTGGGCCAGAGGTGACAGTGACGGTCGGAGAACTAGCCGACGGGTTCTATGTTGAAGACGATGGGGCAGGCATTTCGACCAACGAGCGCAACGCTGTCTTTGAGATGGGCTACTCGCAGTCGGCAAATGGAACTGGGTTCGGACTGAATATTGTCAAACAGATTGTCGATGCTCACGACTGGCAGATTCGCGTTACGGACGGGACGGACGGTGGGGCACGGTTTGAGATCAC
The DNA here is from genome assembly GCF_003665955.1 of Halorubrum sp. Atlit-28R. Taxonomy (NCBI): domain Archaea; kingdom Methanobacteriati; phylum Methanobacteriota; class Halobacteria; order Halobacteriales; family Haloferacaceae; genus Halorubrum; species Halorubrum sp. Atlit-28R. The sequence goes on along the minus strand of NZ_QPLS01000010.1, from coordinate 77,593 downwards.
GAACGTTAATTTCGTGGACACATAGACACTATTGATATTCTGCCCAATCTAGACGGTAGTTGCCGAACCCGACTGAGGCTCTTCATCCTGTGCTATGTTGGTCGACAGATGGTCCAGAGAGCTGAGGCGAAACAGGTTTCCTTTGCTTCGTCGACGGGGTTGTTTCCAGAACTCGAATTCGGCGTGAAACCGTATAAAAAGTATACCGGAGAGGATTTCCAAGAGATCCTCTCTCAGATCGTTTTTGATTAGGAATTCATAAACACAGGTGAGAAAACGCTCCAATTCGATTGTGACGAGTACGTCGATATCACCGCTACAGCGCGTGAGCACGTCTGGTTCGTAACGAGTTTCGACGTAGACTCATCGACGGCGAAAGCATACGCCACGGCGCATCCGTCTTTAGCTAATACTCGCAATAATACTATCTAGCCGTGATCTGCGGTCAAATTTCGCTCGTACACCTCGACAAAACGCCGAAAAACCAATCTTAGCGTTTCTGATCGCCTGATTTCACGATGAACAGCGTCTCACCGACTGGAATTGTTCTTCCCAACGCCTCTTGTTATATTCTGAGGTTTGAATATTACTATCAGTCTTAGCTAAAGACGAATGCGCGGCGGCGCTCCACCACCGCTGGTGGATCGAACCGTTATATCGACATCTCGGTGATTTCCTCCCGAAAACGTCGTCGCCGACGTTCTCAGTGCGACTGTTCTACTTTCTGTTCGCACTCTCGTTGTACAATCTGTGGGTGATAGCTAATGTGTTGGCTTCGATTGAAAAAAGATAGTTCCAAGACGGCTGTCTTTGCTCAGATATCGCGAACGAGAATTGGTCCAAACAATTGATTAGAATACTCTGTTTATATTAGATAATGCGTCATATGGATAGTCAGGTATCCGAACCTATTCACGTGCTGTATGTAAATGACGATGCTGACTTTGCCGAGCTGGTTCAAACCAAACTCCTGAATATTTCACCAGTTTTTGAGTTTACGGCTGTCGACACTGCGGAGGCTGCTCTCAAAGAACTAGCCATTTCTTCTATCGATTGTGTGGTCACCTCCTATTCACTACCAGATGGAACTGGAATTGATCTCTTGGAGCGGTTACGAGCCGAACGAGACGAACTGCCGAGCATCTTGTTTACTGGTATAGGCAATGAGCAAATCGCAAGCGAAGCGACGAAAGTTGGCGTCTCTGATTATATTCCGATCCATGCCGAGCAGAACAATTTCAAGTTGCTTGGCCGCCGCATACAGACCCTTACCGAGGCGGCTCGTAAAGAGGAAGTCGCCGAACAGATGTTTGACCGCTTTCGGCGGACACTTGAACGCGCAACTGACGCGATTTACGCCGTCGATAGCGACTGGCGCATCGAGTATATGAACGAGAAAATGGCTGATCGAGTCGGCTGTAACCAGGACGCGGTCGTCGGAAAAATCATCTGGGAGGAGTTTCCGTCAATTGTTGGGACGGAACTTGAAAATAAATATCGAACGGCGATGGAGACTGGTAGACCAGTATCGTTCGAACAGCACCTGGGAGAGCCGTTCGGCTACTGGGTCGAAGTGCGAGCGTTCCCAGATGACGGCGGCTTGACCGTCTTTTCACGTGAGGTTACTGCCGAGCGAGAGCGGAAACTGGAGCTAGAGCGCAGTGATGCGATTCTGGAGAACATCCATGATATCGTGTTTATGCTCGACGAAACGGAACGCGTCGAGTTCGCGAATACGGCTACAAAGCGGTTACTAGCAGGAGATCAATCGGCTCAGCTCACGGGAAAACAGTTCGAAACGGTTGTTGGTGACCGCGTTAGTGATTCCGGTGTAACGCGATTTGCCCAAGTAGTCGAATCGACGCTCGACGAGATCGAAAGTGATGGTGGGTCCACCGGGTTGTACAATTCAGACCTCCAACTCGATGTCGCGGTCGGGACCAGCGAGCGGACATTCGACGTCCGGATAACTCCGTTCCAGAGTCAAAATGGCAAACAGGTGCTCGTTGTCGCTCGAGACGTGACCGAACAAAGCGAGGTAAATCGGCAACTGGAGCGAGAGCGAGACGCACTCCAGGAGCTCCAAGCGGTCATGGCAGAAAGCGATGTCTCGGCCAAGTCACGCCTCCAGAATCTTCTTGAAGTCGGTTGTAAGACGCTCGGACTCGAAATCGGTATCGTCTCGCGGATCCAGGACAGCGACTACACGGTCGAAGCAACTCACGCACCGGAAGCTGATATCGAAGCTGGCGATCAGTTTAATCTCGAATCGACGTACTGTGCGGAAGTCGTCGGCACGGATTCGGTCTGTTCGTTCGCTGACGCCGTTAGCGACGGGAAAGAGACGCATCCTGCCTACCGTGACTTCGAGTTAGAATCGTACATTGGCGTGCCGCTCGTCGTTGATGGCACGCGTTACGGAACGGTCAATTTCTCGAGTCCGACGACGCGAGTCGCGCCGTTCGGAGCACTTGAACAAACGTTTGTCGAACTAGTAGCACAACTCGTGAGTACCGAACTCTCGCGTCGTCGTGACCGTACCGAACTCGAACGTCAGGAGTTCCTCTTCAATCGCGTTCAGGACATCGCAGATATCGGTATCTGGGAATTCATCCCCTCGAGCGGCGAACTGACTTGGTCTGACGGGGTCCGCCAGATCCACGGTGTCGACGAGGACTACGAGCCAACTCTCGACGACGCGATCGAGTTCTACCACCCCGACGACAGAGAAACGGTTACAGCAGCGGTCGACCAGGCAATCGAAGACGGAGAACCGTACGATCTCGACCTCCGCATCGTTCGACCTAACGGCGATGTGCGTGACGTCCGGGCGTGGGGGGAATACGTTGAGAACACAAAGCATGGTGATGCAGCACTTCGGGGCGTTGTTCAGGATATCACGGAGCGAGAAGCGGAACGTCGACAGCACCGAGAACTTGCGGAGGAATACGAGGCGTTGCTCAAAACGTCCGGGGACGCAATATTTTTACTCGACGCGGATACTTCTGGTGAGAACCCGTCGTTCGAGTTTGCCCGAGTTAGCCCCGGATACGAGACACAGACCGGACTGTCGACTGAAGAAGTCCGCGGCAAGACACCCCGAGAGGTGTTCGGCGAGGAGGAGGGTGCTGAACTCGAGAGCAATTACACTCGCTGCGTCGAACAAGGCACCACAATCTCGTATCGCGAGGAACTCGACACCGGCGACGATGCTCGATTCTGGGAGACCAGCCTCGCACCGGTCGTCGTCGATGGCAAGACCGTTCGAGTCGTGGGCATCGCTCGAAACGTCACCGAGCAGGTCAAGCGAGAGCGTGAACTCAAGGCGACGAATCAGCGGCTGGAGTCACTCATTGAGGCCACGCCACTCACAGTCATGGAGATCAGCACCGATGGCAGCGTCATCCGCTGGAACGACGAGGCCGAGAATATGTTCGGCTGGTCGCGAGATGAAGTAGTTGGTGAATTCAACCCGATCGTGCCGGACGAGCAGCAAGAAGAGTTTGCCTCACACAAGCAGCGCGTCTTGAATGGCGAGCGAATTCGGGCGAAAGAGATACGGCGAGAGACGAAAGGCGGAGACGAACTGGACCTTCTCTTGTCGGTCGCGCCGGTTACAAGCCCTGACGGAAAGACTACGAGCATCCTCGCTGTCTTGGAGGACATCACCGAACAGAAGCGGCTGGAAGCTCGCCTCCGCTCGCTTCAGGACACTGCACAATCGCTTAGCGGCGCTGAATCGAGCGACGAGATCGGGGCAATTGCTGTCGATGCCGCGGCCGAGATACTCGACCTCGATGTCACCGGAATCTGGGAATACAACGAGCGAGAGAACGCGCTCGTTCCGATCACGGAAACGGCCGCAGCACGAGACCTGTTTAGCGAGTCTCCCCGATTAACTCCTGGAGACAGCCTTGCGTGGAACGCGTTTGAGTCCGGAGTAACTCAAGTATATGATGATGTCCAGGCTGAGGGGCAACCCTACAATCCAAACACAGAGATTCGGAGCGAGGTTCTCGTTCCACTGGGCGAGTATGGGGTCATATTGACGGGGTCAGTTTCCACGCAGGTCTTTTCTGAGACGGACATCGACCTGTTCCGGATTCTTGGTGCGACTGTCGAGGCAGCACTCGCACGAGCGAGCAGAGAGGAAGAATTACATCGACAGAATGAGCGACTTGACCAGTTCGCGAGCGTCGTTGCCCACGACCTTCGGAACCCCCTCTCCGTCGCAAAGGGATTCCTCGATATCGCAGCGGAGACCGGGAAGGCAGAGCACTTTGAAAAAGTAGAATCCACACACGACCGAATTGAACGGCTCATCGAGGACCTCCTGACGCTGGCACGTGGGGAAACGACGATCGAGGATACAGAAGAGATCGACCTCGAGAGTATCACGACAGAAGCGTGGGGATACGTCGACACCGGGGAGGCAACGCTTACACCTGTAGATGGAATTCCGACAGTCACCGGGGATGCAGGGCGGTTGACCCAACTCTTCGAGAATCTCTTCCGGAACGCAGTCGAGCACGGCGGGGCTGATGTCACGGTAACTGTGGGTGGGCTAAGCGGAGACGATGGATTCTACGTTGAGGATACCGGCACCGGGATTCCCCACGAGAAGCAGGACGAAGTGTTCGAGCATGGCGTCACGTCCAGTGACGGAGGAACTGGGTTCGGGCTCTCCATCGTGGCCGATATTGCGAAGGCACACGGCTGGACGGTTTCGGTGACAGACGGAACCGATGGCGGGGCACGCTTTGAGTTCAAGCGGTCCGAGTAATACTTATTATAAGTGAACAGATTGTGCCTGCGGCCTATGTATTGAGGGAGCCAGTCTCAGATACAGTGATTGGTTCAACCGTTCTGCGGTGAGTCAGCTGTCAGACTGAGTGTACATGTGTACCGGTTCACTCGCTAGCTACTACATAAGAATCGGAGCCGCGAAAAAATTTCTGTTCAGATAAACCCTGTTTTTTGTACGTTAGAGGGTAGCATAGAATGGTTGTTACGGGCACCGTGAGAGAACGATCACCTAGTTGAGTTCGAACAATAGTGTCGAAAACGAGAACTACTCTTGATAGAGATCGCTATACAGCAGGTATGTGAACTATTCTATGACACCCTCAGCGCAGTCCAACCAGATGACGGCTCGCTCTGTTCGGAACGTCGTCAAAATTTACTTTGCTTGTGGGTTGAGGCGGACCTCGAAGACAAACGGATGGGTAGACGGATATGGACTCCTCTTTTGACTCCGAGAACACCGACCGGTAACCGGTCGGTACATTTCCGGTCCCACGTATTCGAATAACACGTATTATCGGGGTCATTGACCTATTCAGGAATAGCCTGAACTCTGTCTGAGCTATTAGACCCGTTTTCACCCTTTGTTGAACTAACTCAGGTGCTTCCAGAACGACTACACACACTGCTCGAACTATTCAACATCCGCCTGAAGTGTTTTCATTTTACATCTGAAGATATTAGATGGATCAATACGATATGGGTACGGCCGTGTAATGAAGCAAGTGCGCTACAGCAGGCGCACAGAGAACTACAACAATGGTGAAACGACGTAAATTCCTCGCCGGGCTCGGAGCGCTCGCATCTGGATCGGCTGCCGCAGTTGGAACTGGGGCATTCACGAGCGTAAGAGCAGACCGTGAGGTGTCAATATCAGTAGCGCCTGATAGCAATGCCTACCTACAACTGGAAGAATTAGAAACGGCGCAGTCAGAGAGTTTTGTTAACGATACAGGTGGGAGGTCAGACACTATTTCAATTTCAATCGGTGAAACCGATGTTGGAGGCCAAGGAGTGAATGAGCAAGCTGTTACATTCATAGACGATCTGTTTTCTATCAGCAACCAAGGAACAAACCCTGTTTGGATTTGGATGCAGTCAAACATACAAGGTGTGAACTACTACAATTCTGATGATGACCAGGTTATCAGTATTGACCAAGGCCACCCAAAAAATGCTGGATACGGCGATCGGGAAGTTATTCAGTACGTTGAGGTGGGTGAAGGATTCAATGTTGGTCTGACAATCAATACGGTCGGTACTCCAAATGATCGGGCTAGGATGTCAAGAATCATCGCAGATTCTAACGAGTCAAACGTCCCTGACAACAACGGACTCTCTGTAGAGAACTCCAATAAAGGGGTCTGAATCTCACTTTTATTGGTCCTCTATGGATGTCCATATCTGTAACATATACAGTATAAATGGGGTGTAGAAGGGGGTGTAAAATGGGGTTCGAAAAGGGTTTGGAACCCGAGGAGCCGAACAGGAGTAGACCGAGATGTGCTTGTTAGTACCGAATAAGAACCATTTGGCATACTGGTGGTCCCAGACATTCGCATAAGCACGTTCATCTGCGCCATTGAACCCGTTCAGGAATAGCCTGAACTCTGTCTGAGCTATTAGACCCATCTTCAGGCTTTGATTGAACTAATCTAGGTGCTCCAGAACAACTACAGACTCCGCTTGAACCGGTCAACATCTGCCTGAACAGTTTTCATTTCACATCTGAAGACATTCACGCAACTCAATACGATATGGGGTGCGACCATGTAGTGAATCAAGTGCGTCACAACAGGCGCACAGAGACCTACAATAATGACAAAACGTCGTAAGTTCCTCGCTGGACTCGGAGCGCTCGCAAGTGGATCGGCAGCTGCGGTTGGTACTGGTGCGTTCACGAGTGTAACTGCTGACCGCTCGGTTGATGTTGAAGTGGCAGACGACGCGGACGCGTTGCTTAGTATTATTCCCGATGAGCGCAGTGGCTCACCAACTGCGAACGCAGAAGAATACGTCGACACCACCGGTGGAACGGTTAGCCTCGACTTCACCGGTACCGACTCCGGTGCAACGGGGATCAACGATGAGGCAACGACAATCATTGACGACATACTCACCATCGAGAACCAAGGAACGCAGGGTGTTTACGTCGGCTACACTCACCCAGCGAGCCCGACAGGGAACTTCGCGCTCTATCACGAGGATCAAGACTTCCGCGGGCCTGGTGGCGGGAGCAATTACGATGCTAGCGCCGGAAACTACAACAATGACGGCCAGTTGAACATCAACACTGCTCCTGACGCTGATGGGGACGGAAATCCGGACCTCGTCTTCCTTGGTCCAGGTGATAAGCTGGAGCACATCGGGTTGTTCTTCTTTGGTAGCCCAGACGCCAGTGCGATCAGTGCTGACCCGATCACGTTCAAGGCTGCTGCTAGCTTCGACGACCTGTAACAACAATACTTGACAATGAACCGACGGAAATTCATTGCCGCACTCGGCGCGGCGGCGACAGGCACCTCGGCAGCAGTAGGCACCGGTGCATTCACGAGCGTGAGCGCTGACCGGGGCGTGTCAGTTAGCGTGGCCGACGATAGTGACGCGCTGTTAGCGTTCGAAACTGCTAATTCCGGCCCAAACAGCCAGTACACGGAGACGACCGGCGGCACGCTGAGCATCGACATCTCCGGGAGCAACGACAACATCGCGGGTGGTGGTGAAGGTATCAACCAGAACGCCACCACCATTATCCGGGATATGTTCGACATCCGGAACCAGGGTACGCAGCCGGTGTTCGCGTACGTTGAAGACAGCCCGGATAACTTCGGACTATTCGCCGACTTCCCGGCGCACGCTGAACCCGGTGCGCCGGCACAGCCGTCGAGCGGTCCAAGCGAGCCGACGACCGGACTCGGTGAGGGCGAGACCGGGCAGGACGCCATTTCGATCGACGGTGGCGGCAACATCGGAGCGAGCATCCCTGCGCGGATCTACCTGGAGGCCGGCGAGGCGCTGCGGGAGGTTGGGACGTTCTTCTTTGGCAGTAATCTCCAGGACGTGGATGGCAACATCACGCTCAAAGCCGTTGCTGTCTCCAACACTGAGGCGACCGTTGACACTTCTCCGACCGGCGCATTCGTTGACGTGACCGACCCGACGCCGTAGTCGACCAACGCTCGAGTCATCGCCCATGTCCGGCATTTCGGCGGTTCGATTCCGCCGGTGGGTCTTCGGAGCGACGATCAAATATGAACCGAAGAAAATTCATCGCTACACTCGGCGCGGCGACAGCAGGCACCTCGGCAGCGGTCGGCACCAGCGCGTTCACAAGCGTGAGTGCCGACCGAAGTGTTAGTGTTGAGACTGCTAGTGATGCAAACGCCTTCCTCGCGCTGGAACCTTCCCCTGGTGCGAACGGTAACTATGCTACCACGGAGGATGGAATGCTTGCCATCCAACTGGATGGGAGTGACAATACGCCAGAAGGTAACGGGGTGAACAACAACGCAGAGACCATAATCAAGGATGTCTTCCGGATGCGGAATCAGGGGACGCAACGAGTCTACGTGTACATCGAAGACACATCAGGTCAGGTGACGTTCAAACTAAGTAGAGCAACTTCGGAAAGGTGGATCAATGACTCGCCTGTCTCAACTCTAACGCCTAATGAAGTAGTGGACGTTGAAGGGAGCGAGAATGCGATCTTGATTGATCCCGGTCTTGAAGTGATGATACACATGTACATTGACACGACCGGCGATAGCACGCCCGACACACTTCTCGATGGAGACATCACCATTCAGGCGAAGGCTGATCCTCCAGCAGGTAGCCCATTCGAGAATTGACTGGGATTAGAACTTACACCTCCCAAATGAGACATCGAACCAATCTCTTTGGACTGGCGGGTGTTCTTGGGGGTGTACATTCGTATTGGGGATTGGCGCGTTCACCAGCGTACGTCTTGAACGCGAAGTGTTGAGTCCTATGAGTCCCGTTATTATTGAATCATGAGCAAACTGAAAACACTTAGCCTGCTCCTACTACTTGTCTCAATTACAGGGATCATGGTTGGGTCGGGCGGATTCACGGCTCTATCCGCGGACCGTGGTGTGTCTATCGGTGTCGAAAATGACGAGAGCGCGTATATTGGCTACGAGTCTAGCGACTTGACCGTCAAAAATGGCACAACGATTGATTTGGTATATATAACGAATCGACTCCCGGACAGTATCGATGTAACAGACATTACCATCAAAGATGGTGATTTCACGATTAGTGAGTTAAAAACACCGACCGACATCTCACCTGGTAAAAGCGGGACGATTCAGGGCACAGTAGTATGTACACCGAGTGAAAGCCAAGCGATCGAGTTGTCGGTAACAGTGAGCGGAAGCGATGTTACCACACAACTTGCTGGCGACACAACAACTCGGAGGTTCATGATCGTGTGTGCGTCAGAAAAAGAAGATGGAGACGATGGGGAAGAATAGTACTTGATGATCTAATAAATAATCATCTGGTTGTATGTTCCTATTAATTCGAATGTGCCCTCTGGTCACGAATAATGGCCCCAGTACACCCTCACCGGTGGATGTCGGCCCCGATACGGTCCCGCGTGTTTGATTCAATACGTAACGTCCGAGAAACGTGTCTGACGGGGGGATCGGCCGCCAATATGTCGGAAAAGAAACTATTACGGAACCGCTCGCGGTCGCGACGGTCCGCAAATTAGCTAAGACGCGCCGATCGTGTTAATTAATACTCGGCTTCGATGTGTTTTATTTGTCTCAGTTCGCTCTGTAAATGTGAATAATATCGTTTGTTCGACTGCATCCAGTTTTCAAGCAACGCCTTCAATTGTTTCAGGCACCACGTTATCAAGACATCTGAGCTATAACGGCCCGTAACACAGCGATGCCCACCGCCCGCCGCACCCTGACTCTCACCCTGCTGCTCGTAGCGGCGGGTTCGCTGATTTTCACTACGGGCGCGGCGGTGGTTGACGGCCCGGCCGACACCGTCGCCGACGGCGACCTCGCGGTCCAGCCCGCCGACGGCCCGAATGGACAATACGCCTACCTGAACGACGACGACGAGATTGCGATCGACGTGTCGGCGTCGAACCCGAATATCCAGGATCCTTCCTTCGAGGGTGTCAACATTGGGACGATCGGGACGATCGATGAGGTGTTCACTATCACGTACACGGGCGAGCAGTTCGCACGCGTCTGGATCGCGTACCCGAACGAGTCCGTCACCTTCGTCGCCGACGGGGAGTCAATTGAGGGCAACGAGAGCAGCGTCACGCTGGCGCCGAACGAGACGGTCACAGTCGGCCTCGCACTCGACACGCGCGGCGCGACCGTCGGGGCGCGACTGGGCGCCGACGAGTTCTCGATCGAGGCGGAGCTCGCGGAGCCCGAGAATGTGGCCGACCCGTCGCCCGCCACGGACGGGTTTGCCGGGGGGACCGACGGCGGCGACCCGAGCATGACGGTCACGTCTCCGAGCGAGACCAGCCGCGGGTTCCGCGCGACCGATGTCGCTCGCGGGGGCTCGGTTCGGTTCGAGGCCGACGGGATGTACCTCGCGGGCGGGAACGTCACTCTCGACTGGCTCGGCTTGAGTGGCGTCCGGACCGAGAGCGTCGAGGTGAACGCGGTCGGCAGTCCCAACCCAGTCGCGAACGGGAGCGCGCTTGCCGCGCCGACGAGCCCGCGCCCGATCTCGTACCTCGCCGTGGACCACGACTTTGCGCCCGACGAGGTCGACGAGATGACGATCCGGTTCAGCGCCGACCGGAATTACCTCGACGCGATCGGCGCCGAACCCGAGGCCGTGACCCTCTACCGGCAGACCGACGCGGGCGAGTGGGCGGAAAAACCGACCGCTGTCGTTGACGACCCGACCCGGACGCGGGGGGTCTCGGCGGACCGCGTCCACTTCCGCGCGACGACCACGGAGTTCTCGACGTTCGCGGTCGCGGCGCACGCGCCCCGGTTCGACTTGACCGACGCGACAGTCACGCCGGGGGCGACCGAGCCAGGCGAGGCGGTGACCGTACGGGCGACCGTTCGGAACGGGGGCGGCGCGGCCGGCGAGCGAGCAGTGACGCTCACCGCCGACGGCGACCCGATCGGGAACAAGACCGTGGCGCTCGCGCCGAACGAGACGGCGACCGTTGCGCTCCGCGGGACCGTCGAGACCGCCGGGACGTACGAGCTCGCGCTCGACGGGACGCCGGTCGGGACCCTGACCATCGGCGACGCGGGGGACGGCGACGCGCGGGAATCCGCGGCGGGAAGCGGCTCCCCGCAAGCGGGCGGCTCCGCGCCGGCGACTGAACCCGGCGACGACGCCGGGAGAGACGCTCCCACGGAGGAGCCTGGCGGCGTGGACCTCGTCGACTTCGGCGGACTGCTCGCCGCCCTCCTCCTCGCCGTGATCGGGCTCGCCCTATTCCGCCGGGTATCGCGCTCGTGAAGCGCGGGAGCCGCTGGCGTCCAGTTCGCGGCCCCGGCCTTGCGGTCGGCCTCCGTTATCTGCTTCGAGACGTACGCCGAGAGATATGATAGAGACGGCAAGGCGAATACACTCGCCTTTAGGCGAGTGATGAAGCCGACATGATTGGCAGCAATCCACCAGCCAAACGTCTGTTTTGAGTTTCCATAGTGGCGTATAACTGACAGGCACATCCGAGAGAGACACCCTGTCAAATGAAACGGGGCGAACTGTATTCTGAATGACTTTCCGACGCGACCGAGGAGTGGGAAGGTGGAGAGATAGGCACCTCGATACGATAGAAGCACAAACCGTTGAGCCTACCGTCAAGCAGGTCTACAGGCGGAGCAGTCCGAGTGCCCCGGAGTTTGACTCCGAGGCGGTTCACGCTCGCTTGTGTGTCGGAACTGAGACGAGAGGGAGGAGTGGAAGCGCTAGCGGTTGTCGATGTCTGTGGCCTCCTCCAGCCGCTTAACACGTTCGCGCAGCTCTTCGAGGGCGGGATCCTCGGCCCGCACATCCTCCAGCGGGCGGACGTCGGTGAGCGCCTCGTCGACGCGGTCGTCTTCAGCTTCGCCGCCGAGGTAGAGGTCGCGACGATCTTGGTGGAGACTCCGGAGCGTCGACTCGGCGATGCCGGTGTCGCCGGCGACAGTCGCAAACGACTCACCGCGGTCGACACGGGTGAGGGCCTCCCGAACGTGTAGGAACTCGGCCGGATCAACGCGGAGGTAGCCGTCCTCAACGACGAACCCTGCTGGCGGCCTCCCAGTCCACTTTCCGGCGGACTGTGCGGCCCGGACGCCAGACCGTATCCGCTGGAGCTTTTGTTGGTATTCTATCTGGGCGAGGTCGCCCATCAACCAAGCGACCATGCTGTATATTGTCTGCTGGGGCTCCCCGTCGTCAACGTGGGTCTTCAGGCCGAAGTCGAGGGCTTCGACACCGGTGTCGTGTTCCAAGCAGTGCTGGATGAATTCGTGAATCTCAGTCGGGCCGAGGCGAGAGAGCCGACTGATTTCGTGAACGACCACGAGATCGAACTGTCCCGTCTCGATGTCGTCGAAGAGTTGGTTGTACACCTCGCGGGTGTCGGTGTCGGCAGCGCCCGAGACGATTTCGGGATAATCCTCGATGTCTTTGACACCGAGACGCTCCAGATGTTCATGGGCTTCGTCGAGCTGCCGAGAGACGTCTTGGTCCGATGTCGAGACGCGGGCGTAGATTGCTGCGTCTGAGGGTCCGTTTTCGCTCACGTTTTCGAGGACGTGGTATTGTATTAAACAGGTGGGGGTTACTGCGCTTTTGTGTATAGCACTACCTTCTCGACGAATCTTGAGATCAGCTGTCCAGTACAGAGGGATAGTGAAACAGCAGTATATATTTAGGATTTGGTAGGTTGATCAGTACAGGCCGTACACTAATGTGAATGGCATCCAACCCATGTTACGTGACCGAAACTGTCCTAACGAAACAAAAGATTGAGCCTGACAAGGTCGACCGGCTCAAGGAGTGGATGGACGAAGTCCGGGAACGGGAGAGCGAAGTTGTCGAAACGTTCCAGTCGGAAGGAATGCAGACCGAGGCGGCATTTCTTGAACATGAGGACGACGGTGTGTACCTCGTCTATTTCATGGAAGCCGAAGACCTACGCGAAGTTTACGAGTCGTTCAGCGAATCAACGCATGATATCGATCAGGAACAAAAAGAGGTCATGGACGATGTTCTGGAAAATCCCAAGGATCTTGGAGTCGGAAACTACGAACTGCTCTATCATATGGTCAATCCAGACCGCGCGTAGCCACGGAGTACACGCACCTTTCAGTGACCAGTTGTTTCAGACAAGAACCTATCTGAAGAAGAGGATTTCAACAGAGCCAGAAATCAGTAAATCGAAAGCCGCACGGAAGCGCCGCCGTGAAAACAGTGGACGCGAAGGGACACCACCGACTGGTCTGGACTGGGACGATGATCGGCATGGATGGGTTCCAGATGACGACTTCGAATCCGTACTGCGCATTTTGGCGCTGAAAGACGAGGGGTACACCCACCGCGAAATTGTTTCAGAAATCGATGTCGCAGGCAGTACCGGCACTGTCACCAATATCCTCAACCGACGCGAAGAGTACGAATCTCAGATGCTGGAGCACGGATGCACGTACCCAGATGTGAAGCCATGATCGGCATAGCCGTCAATCGAACAAAATATTGTGGGTGGAAAGATACGTCGGGGTATGCGATGGGACGCTGTTGAACCAGGGAATATACAGGGTGTATACGCGATTTTCGTCAAGGGAACGGACAACTGCTTGTACGTCGGAGAATCGGGAAACCTCAGAAGCCGCATTAACGGCCACTTCAACAATAGCAAGAAGTCCGATTTACGTGGCTATGTACAACGAGATGAGAATTCTCCCGTTGAGGCGAAGGAACTTCAATACGTTACAGAGGTACGGATTATACAGATGCCGGGGAGTGAGGCTATTCATCGAAGGACTGTCGAGAGGAAACTCACCGACAAACTCGAACCAGTCTATCCAAAATAACCGGCAGCGTTCGCTTCTCGTCTACTTCTGCCAAGGTACAGGGTACAGTTCGTCGAGCTCAAACCCACGCGCGTCTCCTTCACTGTCGATCAGCTGCACCGTCACGTCTTCGTCACGGTAATCTACTATCGCCTGAAGACACCGGCCACACAAACCAGACTCTCCATCCTCAGAGTACACAGCAACACTCGTGATCCCGACAGCGCCGTCGGACACCGCCTTGGACACGGCTAGTTCGATAGCGTGTGCACCCCAGCCATCACCTTCGACAGGAATGCCCGTGTAGAGATCTCCATCACCCGTGGATACTGCTGCACCAACAGAAACCTCTCCTTCAATCTGTGTTACCGCCTCGACAGCAGCCTCATGTATGTCATCCTGCTGATCAGTATCATCCTCTTCGTCACCGTCGTCGGTTGCTTGTTCCGGTGTTGTAATCCCGAGATTGTCCGGGGTTAGGCGTCGGACACTAGCCGGGGACAGGATTGAATTTTGCATTCCGAGCCGCGTCTGTTTTTGTTCACTCATGCTTCTCGAACGCCTCCTCAGTAATGTTGGAATCACCTGTTTCGTACAGGTGCGCGAACGCTGTCCCACCAATGTCGTACCCGAATTCCTCTGCGAACGCAGATACTAACGTGTACGCTGATGGGTCGTCAGTGTCGAACGCGTAGTCGCGGAATAGGAATGCAGAAAGCGATTCGATGGGGATTTGCTCGCCGTCACTGATATTTAACCGAGCGAGCTTCCAGTGATCGGTGTTCAGTGCCCATTTTGCGTTATGCCCGCCTTCCTCAAGTGTCGCCACCTGCATCAAGGGAGAAGTCGATCGGAGCGACGAAGGCGCGTACGTACCGGCCACGTTCTCGTTGAACCAGAGTGAGGTCTCAGAGGGGTTTTGGGCTTGTGTGAACGGCACGAGATAGGGCTTGTCTCCCTCGATCACTTGGAAGTACGAGTCAAAGAACTCGTTGTAGGGGAATGAGAGGTTGGTCGTTCGTCCTTCCAGCCCAGCTTGTTGTTGCAGACACAGATACCCGGGGAATAGTCTGTGTATTGGTGTCTCTACGAGTCTCCAGAAGCAATTTTTGACAACGCTGGGTTTCAGGACGTACTGAGTCATTATTCTTGATACCGAGCGAGTGATTGGTTCTGGTCGAAGTTCGACGTGTCAAGATCGGTTCCCCAGGAATGGTAGCGCAGTTCGTTAGCGACTTTGATGGTGGTTCCCGACCCGGCGAACGGATCGTATACGAGTCCTGGTTCGTATTCGGGCGATTCGCACTCGCATGCCGTCCACCCGGCTGTCGTCCACTGGGGGAAGGTGAACTCGCGGAAATACCCACCAAGAACTTCTTTCGCCTCGTCAGCCAGTTCTTGTACCTTCTCGGCGTTCGAGCCTGCACCGTCCTGAATCTCCTTCGCTTTGCCCGCGTCGCTGATACCGACGGCCTGAATCGCGCGAAGGTGATCTTCAGTCAGGTCAGATTGTTCGTACAATTCAATCGCGCGTTCAGCCTGCGGTCGGCTAGTATCGAGGTCATCGAGACCTCTTTCTCGAATTCGTTCGCGTGGGTTTCCGCATTTTTGACAGACTGACGGTGGGCACGCGAGTGTGATTGCTCGCTGTGCAAGTTCTTCCGGGAATGGAGCGAGATGACCGCCGGTGTTGCGGTCGTGGTTCATGTGCCAGACGTCACCTGGGTTTGAACCGTTCCCGAAGGCGTTGGAGTAGCCGTGGAGGTCGTAGTAGTAGTCGTCGTTCCGCACAAGATGGATGATGTGCTCGTGTCGCGGGACTAGCCGGTCTTTTGCGGGTGACGGCATTCCGTTGTCTTTCGCCCAGAGAATGTCGTTTCTGACGATCCAATCGGCTTCCTGGGCTGCTCGAACGAACCGCCCTGGGATGCCGACGAGACTCTTGTTGTGGTAGGTGTCGCCGATGTTGATGAAGACGGAGCCGTGCGGGCGAAGGAACTCGCGCCACCGGTCAAGTGCGTCAACGAGGTTATCGATGTAATCGTCTGGGTCTTTCTCCTGGCCGAGTTGATCCTCGATTTCGTAGTCTCGCTTCCGCCAGTAAGGTGGGGAGGTAACAATCAGATCAACCGAATTCGATTCGAGACTGATTTGCTCGGTATTGTCTGAAACGCTCTCTTCGTCAGCGTCTTGCGGAACGACGTTACTGGCATTGGCCCGTTCGACAGTTGCCTTCAGTTCATCTCGCTCCGGGATGTTGCCCTGGGCGTCACGGACATCTTCGATTGTAACGTCACCGTGGTGCTTGAGCTGGTCTTTCAGTTCACCGTGTAGGTCTCTGGCCAGTTCTGTGTTGTCACAGAGATAGTTGTATACCTCGGGTGCGCTGGCGTCATTTTCGGTGTACGTGCCGTCAGAGAAGTTATCGAGACTGGCGATGTTCTCGACATCATCGAGGTATTCACTGACGATAGAGATGATTTCCCGAACACCGGGATCTAGGCGATCCATCTCCACCTCTTCTGATGGTTCTGCTCCATCCTTACTCATTGTACAAACCGCCCTTTTCTATTCATAAGTGTACTTCGTAATTGATTCGCTTCCTGCGAACCCGCGCGCACGTGTTCACTAGCCTTCATACTCTTCGACAACCTCCATTGTGAGCTCACTCAACGCATCGTCCTCAGGTCCGAACACACGCCCGTGTAGCTTTTCGATGCCGCCGTTGGCGTACTCTTCGGCAATTTCGTAGACGAACCGTTCGTCACGAAGCACATCCAGAGAGCGTTCTTCTCGAACAGCAATCGCTTCGATTACACCTTCTTGTTCCTCTCGCAACGATGAACGACCGAACAGTGCGTGTTCTTTTCCATCGAGTTCGACGCTCCCGGCTTTGCGTCGCCCGTAAGCCATAGCGAACGTGAACAGATCGTGTAAATCCACTTCATAGAACGGAGACGTTTCCTTGGTGCGAAGATCGGTGTATAGGCTCCGTTTTTCCTTCTCAATGTGAACGTCACGACGTGCTTCTGTTTCTTCGTACTTTTCGCTCTGCTGTTGTTGGTCGCTCATGGGGAGGGTACCTCCGTCACTTCGTCGGAGTAGTCCAAATGGTACTCGTTCGCAACCTTATCCTTCAGGAATACACGCACCTCATCGGTGTACTCTTCGTCAGTCATCAGGAACGTAACCTGCGTGTCCTCGAGGTAGTTCGGTACGTTTTGCGCGATGCGTTTTTTGGGTTTGGAGGATATGCGACCGAGCGGCGTGTCGATAAGGATTGGTGCACTAAACCCGCTGATTTGTGCGAGTGCACTCATGAACGACAACGCCAACACCTGTCGTTCGCCCGCCGAGAGCGAACCGAGGTTTTTCTCACCACTCGGCCCGTACACGTGTACCTCGTATTCGTCCGTCAATTCGATATCGTACGGCTCGTCTTTCCAAATCAGGTCGTTGAAGAACTGTTCCAGCGAGTCCTCCGTTTCCGTCCGAACTTGCTCCAGGATTTCTTTCTCGATCCCTTCGATTTTCTCGCTGGCGTTCTCGACAAACGAGATTTTTCGAAGGATTGTCTCGTGTTTCTTTTCACGCTCTACCTCTCTCTGCCAAGCCTTCTTGCGCTCCTCGACTTCCTCCTTCTTCTGCTCGATCTTGCCTCGGAGTTGACCGAGGTCTTCACGCATGTCCTTGATGCGACCGTCGATGCGCTTACGCTGCTTCTCGAGTTCAGCAACGTCAACGTCGTCAGGAATCGTTTTGCTTTCTAACTCAGCAGAGATTTCCAGCAGCTCATCGTTGATATCGTCGATATCGTCTTTGATGTCCTCGACGCGTCGTTTCCGCTCTTTGGCTTGATCAACAAGGTCATCGCCTCGATCTAGTGCACGCTGCACTTTGCGTCGGCCATTGACGCTTTTTGACGCTGCTTCAGTGATTTTCTTCTTAAAGTGCTCAATGTGTTCGCGCTTCTCCTCCTCATTTTCAATGTTCGTACCGCAAATACACTCGCCTTCATCAAGCAGTTGGTCTAACCACCACTCCGGGATGTCAGGTGGTTCCTCGCCGCTCTCCTCTCTTTCACGGAACAACTCGACAGTGTACTGGAGTGCGTCTTGGCCGTAGGCAACTGGGCCCGCACGCGAAAGCGAGATAGCTGCGTCCTCACGCGTGTTCTGTAGCTCCTCCTTTCGATCATCGAGACGCTCGTTCAAGTACCGACGACGTTGTTGTTTTTCACGAACGTCAGGGTCTGTACTGTCGGCTAGTTCCTCATCGATCCCATCGATGCTCTCGTTCGCCTCTTCGATATTCTCTTCCAGATCTTCTTCCTTTTCATTCAGCTCGTCCAGCTCATCTTGCGCGTCCTCGTACTCTTCGTGCAGTTCTTGGGGCTTGCCTTCAACGTCGGAAGCCTCTCGTTCCAAGTCCTTCTGCATTGTTTCGAGATGATCGATACCTCGTTCGAGCAACTGGATGTGTGACACGTCGAGAACAGCGTCTTTCACACGCTGCGTATATCCTTCCTCAAAGAATTTGTCGAGCTGCTCTCCGTCGAACAGGAAGTACTGATGAACACGCGTCGGGAGTATTTCTCGAAGACGCGTATTCGGGTTCTCTACGTTTTGCCAATCGGCACCAAATTTCTGTCGCAGCTGGAGATCCTCGATGACGCTGTTGTACTCGTCGTTATCGACTTTTGCAGTGCGGAATTTCCGCGTGAAAATGTACTGCGGCTCATCCTTACCCAGCGTAATCTCGATATGACCTCGGACAGATTCGCCCACGTCAATTGCTTCGAGTTCTTTTAGATTTGCGACAGGGTCTGCACCAAGACCTCTGTCGTTTGAGTCGTCAATATGGGGCTCTTCGTTGTAGAAACAGAGCGTGATCGCATTCAGGATGTTTGATTTACCGGAACCATTCTGGCCTTCAATGACGTTGATATGCTTATCGGGCGATGTCTCCAGCGAGATCTCTTCGACACCCTGAAACTGCCTGTAGTTGTTGAGCTCGATTTTGAAAATTTGGATGTTGTTCATTCGTTTGTGTAGTCTTCGAGCGATTCGTTGTTGGCGTAGTCCTCGACGAGTTGGTGGTACTTCTCAGCGTATTGCGGGCGTTCTTGGTCGAGTTTGGTTCGCTCGTGCTTCAAAATCTCTCGAATGAACGACCGGTATTCGTCTTCCTCGATCTCGTCGGTCTTGTCGAGGATCAGCGAGTGCACCTCAGAATCCTTCATGGGTAACTATTACACACATATAACTAGGGTTAGATAATTCATTCCTTCGCAGAAAAGGTGTCTGGTTTGAAACAACTAGATGCGGTACTTCACACGAATATCGTCAATCACGTTCAGTGCTGTGTGCTTGTTGTTCGCGTTCTCGGCGAACTCAGCAAACCGATCAAGCTCCTTTTCCAGGAGCTTACGCTCTGAGCCGCTTACATCGTCACCAGGATTTTTCGACGGTACGACAACCATATCGTAGATCGTTGCCTTGTCTTTTCCCTTCGCTTGCCGGAGTACACGCCCGCGACGCTGAATGAATTGCATCGGGTTACCACTATTAGACATCAAAATCGCCTGACGCGTGGCCGGCACGTCAACACCCTCGTCGAGACACTTCATCGCTACTAGCGCATCCCAACCGCCCGCATCGAACCCTTCCAATAATTCATCGCGTTGGTCTTCGTCTTCGTGATAGGTGAATTTGTGATGGACGATGCCCTCTTCATTCAGGATTCGCTGTACGTCATCGATTTGGTCTGGGTTCGTATACACCAGCAAATGATCGGGGTTGTCGATTTGCTGAAGGATGCGTCGTAAGTGCCGGTATTTGTTCTCAGCGCTCTTGACGATCGATGCCCGTTTCATCGCAAGGTGCTCAACGACCTCTTGCTCAATCTTGTCGCTTGCCGCTGCACTCGCCAGTTTCTTCGACTCCTGTTGGTACTCTTCCAGCTCTTCTGCAGTCATTTCGACGATGATCGGTTCATAGTCGTACGGCGTCAGATACTCAGGTACTGCATCGGCCAGCGAATACTCGTACACGATCCCTCCGAAGTAATCCAATAAGAACTCAGTACCCTCCTCGTCATAGTGTCGCTCGGGTGTGGCAGACAGCCCGAGTCGAGCATTATATTCGTCCAGCAGTCCCTTGCGTTGCTCCTCGGAACCGAGCCCATGAACCTCATCCGCGATCAGAACGTTGTTCCCGTCAATACTGCTGATTTTCTCCCGGAAATACTCCTCACTGAGTGTCTTGTGAGTAGTGATGATGAATTCCCGATCCCGGAAGTCCAGTTTAATGTTGCTAACGACACGAGAGAGGTCAGATTTCCAGTCGCTATTCGCTGTACCGAACAGGAACCGAGGGGACGGGAATCCGAATATATCCATCTCTTCGGCCCATTGGGTAGCCAGATGTGTGACCGGCACCGCAATCACGCAAATTGTCGGCGAGTGCTGTTGTTCGAGGTATTCATCGAGAGCGGCGAGTGCGGTGAACGTCTTCCCTGTGCCGGTAGCCATACGCAGTAGTCCGTGACAGTTGTTTTCGAACCAGTTATCGACTGCTTCGCGCTGGTAGTCCCGGAGTGTGATTTCATCGTTCTCTTCCATCGTAGGCTGGTCATCCGGGTCTTCGAACGGAGTGTATGGACGATTGTCGTAGTCACGGAGTTCAGCGATATCCTCTGCGATTCCATCTGGGATGGAGTACGTGTCGACGTTCGGGTCTCGGTCTTTCCAGAGGTCTTCGAAGCGTTGTTCGTGGCTGTCTACGCCTTCAGCGTCGCGTGTACCGAGCCAGTCGCAATCAACGCTGTAGGCTTCGTAGTTGCGAAGGGCTTGTTCACTGTCGTTCTGGCTACCGTGGAATCCGACGCGGTTGCCGTCTGCGTCGTAGAATATTCCGAATTTGTCGTGGAAGTCTCCGCCTGAGAGAGATTCAGTGGGGATGGCGAATTTGATTTCAAGCAGGCCGTCGGCGATCATCCATGCGACAGCGTTCCGAGTGTCGTATTCCAAGTCGTATCTGAGATCGTTGATGGTCTCTTCGAGGGTTTCGTGTAGGACTTGGTCGCTGCGCGCTTCGTCACCTTTCTTGATGGCTTCCCAGTCTTCTTCGGTGAGTTTCGGGCTGGTAATCCATTTCGCGGTTCCATCGTTGTCGGCTAGTTCTGCAACTCCTCGTGCAGCTGATTGTAGCCAATTGGAGGTGAAGTATCCGACACCGCGTTTGTATTCGATAGAGCGGGAGAGGAGAGGCTCGTAGAACTCGTCGACAAAGTCTGTTTGGGAGGTATTGAGTACGCGTGGAAGGTCGAGATCTTTGAATGTTACACTGTCCGAGGCCATCGATACTATCGAATGTGTTCCAAGTGACGGGTTAAGAGTGTTGTTGACGGATGTACGAAACCACTTGAACTGGTGACTGTGGGCCTTGTTTAGACGCCAGCGTTCAGCGGTCTGCCCCTCAATCGCGCGTTCGATGTTTCGGACCGCTGATTTCATGACAAGTTCGCGGAATTGACCAAACCACGTTCTCGCCCACAGCGTCTCACCGTATCTCTGCCGTAAGCCGAAAAAAACCGATTCAGCGTTCGAACGCTGGTTATACCCCCGGTCGTGGATGACTAAGTTTCCCGCCCGTCCTCGGAAGCCTGGGCCACGTTGCGGAATCAGCGGTGTGATACTTTCAGTACGCAACCTCGTCCAAAGTGCTTCCCAGTCGTATCCTTTATCAGCCGCTACAGCCGTCAGCTTGTCGAGATTCCGGACCAAAACCTGCCAACCGACCTGTGTATCGTGCGGTTGTTTCATTGAACAGTGTATATCGAGAATCGCACTCGTTTCACAATCGATGAGCAGCGTGGTTTTCACCGAGTCAAACGTGTAATCTGTCCGTTCCGCGTAATGCTGGCTCGCTTGGACGCTATCCACGGTGATCCTCCCCGCCGGTCGCGAGGACGCCTTCGAGGACTACAAACAGTTCATCCGAGATGGGCACCCAATTGAGGATATTGAGTCCTACCTCAATACAAGTATGAGATTTGGCGACTAAAGGCCGCCAGAAGCCCTCGAGAACAGAGTCACTCTTCCTCGTACGTGATGTTCATCAGCCATTGCGAGAAGGCGTCTGCCTGCGGATCGACCTCTTCTTCACCAATGAATGGCGAGAGCATGTCACCCGCCATCAGCAGTGAAAAGTCACGATCAGATGCTGTTGGTTCGAGATAGTAGGTCCGTTGACCTTCGTACACCGTTTCCTCACGCTGGATCAGCTCGGCACTCTCAAGCGCTTCGACTAGTCGGCTTCCTTTTCGCGAAGAGACACCCAGCTCTTTCCAAAAGTCGCTCTGGTGAATCCCACCCGTCTCGCGGACCAGTTTAAGACCCGCACGTTCGTCCTCCGAGAGATCAGCCTCACCCTGTGACACACTCATATTCCAACAGCTAACGTGTATCCATTATAATCGTTCTTTCTGTCACTAACACTCGTTATGAGATTGGCCGAGATTATTGTGTTAATTCTTCCACTCGGTAGTACGACAAACCCGCAACGGGCGTTTTCGAGTTAATCCACGCAGCGGGGTCAATCCCTTATGTATCAAACTGGTGGGAAAATGCGATCGAATGCTACATAAGGCCATAACCCAGCGGCAATCAACGGTTCTGGAGCCCTTGCGTAGTAGTTGACTTCGGCTGTGGCCTGTCCATTCTGCTGTGTAATCCGCAGAACGCGTTGGGATCGGGCCACTCTATATTTTGTTCGGAACCGCTACCGAGAGACTATAGAGATGAACTCTTGATAGAGAGGGGAAAAATCGAGATCTCTAGGTAGATCGATCCAACTCCTTGACGGCGAGGAGCGAGATAGTCACCCCTTCAAAGATCGCGATCCTCGTACAGTCATCGGATTCAACACAGCACTTCAAACAGTACACCAGTAGGTCGGCGCTGAGATCCAGCCGCTCTCTTACACACCATCCGTTCGAGTGTAACCACCGACGCGGTCGCGAACGAAACTGCTCTCAGCGTTTGGTAAGAGTCTGAGCAACCGCTATCGGAGACACACCCACCACTGTTTCACGAATTTAGCGAGAGCATCGGAGAATGAGGGCAATAAACCTATCTGGAGAAAGTGGATTCACGAATTGGGTTCGGGGGCAAGAGAGACGCGAACTCAGATAAATCCGTCTGACACCCACCAGTGTTTCATGAATTAATTCAGCTGGACGAACACCATTCCCTAGAGTTCGAGTGAGTACGTTACTCGAAACGGGAAAGCGGTTAACACTCGACTTGGAGACCTAAGCAGCCCTAACTCGGGAGAATAGAGACCAGACACGTCTCTTAAGAACTCATCAAGGGAAGTAAACATCACATTCTTGGATGAACAGTCAACTCGAAGTAACGGATGCCGTTGGGACCCCCACCACTGTTTCAGCAATTTACCCGAATTAGAGGTCGGGTCGAATACGCAGATGAGTCCCGCCAGAGGCGCATATTTATAAACCCTTCAGATAGAGGTTACTATACTTGTCTAAACCGCTTTATCTACTCTTCTACTACTACACTTACTACTATTAAAGAAAAAGTTTATATAATATAAAACAGTCGCTGCGCCTTTAATCCAGCTAAAATAGAGGTATAAGTGGCTGAGAACCGTGTCTTCGTAGTATGACGTTTGTTTCCGTCAAGACTGATGGTTCCCACTCTTTGGCACGAGAATTGCTGAAACGGTGGTGGGGGTGTGGTCTGTCTATTTCGTTTGGAACCACCGGTTGACGACATTCAAGACATTGCTGTAACCGGGGTTTTATTATCTCTTGCTCAGAGGGTTTCGCATATGACCCAGTTCTCGAATACCTCGCCTATTTTCCAACGGGAAGAGGTCCTTCGTGAAGAATATCATCCCGACAATCTCCCCGAACGAACTGACGAGATGGAGGATCTTCATATGTCGCTATCTCCCGCGGCTCGTGGAGTTGGTGCCAACAACGTGTTTCTCCACGGGAAGGCCGGTCAAGGGAAAACCGCTGCTGCGAAAGCCAAACTCTCCGAACTACAGGCCCACGCCGAGGAAGAATCTGAACACTTGGACCTCACGACAGCATATGTCTCCTGTGAATCGCATGATCTCTCAACGTCATACAAGGCTGCTTCCCGTATCTACCAAGAACTCACCGGCAACAGCCGGCCGACTGGTTACGCAACCGACGTCGTGATGGACATGATGTTCGAGGCGATGAACGAGATCGGTGGCACGATCATCATCGTCCTCGACGAAATCGATACGCTCGGAGACGACGACCGGATTCTCTACAGTCTCCCCCGAGCCCGAGCGCAGGATTACGTTGAGGACCACGTCTTCCCTAGCATCATCGGCATCAGTAACGACCTCCAGTGGCGGGATAATCTCAGTCCGAAAGTGAAGAGTTCGCTCTACGACGACTCTGTCCTATTCTCACCGTATGATGCGACGCAGCTCCAGCAAATCCTCCGCCGGCGCGCAGCGAAGGCGTTCCGCGATACCGAACTGACTCCGATCGACGAAGTCGACGCCGATGGAGTTCCGGAGGGAACTGTCGTCGAAATCGACCAATCCGGGCAGGAGTACCTGTTTCGGAGTGGCGTACTGACCGATGACGTGATCCCACTCGTCGCTGCACTTTCGGCACAAGATACGGGCGACGCCCGTCAAGCGATCAAATACCTCCGCAAAGCCGGCGAATTGGCGGACAAACACGGTGACGACCAAGTTAGTGCAGATCACGCCCGTGAAGCCCAAGCGCTCGTTGAGCGAGAAGCTGTTGTCGAGGCTATGCGTGAAATGACAACACAAGCTCATCTTGCCCTTGCCGCACTCACTGCCTTGGAACTTTCCGGGGATGCTCCCGTCCGAGCCAAACCAATCTACGGCGTGTACAAGAGTGTCGCCTCACGAATTGATGCCGACAAACTCGGTCAGCGACGGTTCAAAGACCATCTCCGTGAACTCGACATGCAAGGTATCGCCGAAGGCGAAAAGGTGACCGCGGGTTCAATCGGTGGTCCCGCTTGGGAGTACCAGCTCCAAGTTGATACTGAGATTGCTGTCGAAGTTCTCAAGGATACGGCTCGGTTCGCAGATATCGATTTCGAGCGTATCAGTGCTGATCGACCGAACGCGTAGTCTTGTTCTTGGAGTGATTTTCGACCCTCCGTTCATTTATAAATACCCCACCAGCGTTTCAGCAATTTCAGGATACCTAGCGACCTCCCCTGCTCTTCCGAGGACACCCCCCCATTTCGTGAATTTCTCCTGATAACATGTGTGGTGTGGGGCTGTCTGCCCCGCGTGAAATCTCCGAAAGTACTGAACGTATTTTGATTTCAGTCAGCAGACGGAACTCGCCAAAGACCCACTTTCACCCCACGCCTAGACAATACTGGGGATCTTGGAAAGATCCTCTGAGGGTAGCTCAAAATTAACCAACTAACTGGCGCTTCTACTGGTATCTGTTGGTTAATCACGTTGACCATCACAGCTAAGCCCGGGAGAGGGCTATCGCACAGCACTCGCTGGGAGACGACAGACCGGCCACGGCAACTGACCAGATGTGTATCTGGACCCTGCTTAAGTCGGGTTTTATTTGTAGAATTGACCTATGACTTGGTATGACCGACTCGCCGTCTCCAAGCGTCTCTGTCTCGTTATCTGAGCCGATTAACGTTTCTACAGTCTTGGACCGGGCTGGAATCGATTACGTCACCGTTCATGATCAGCGACTGCTGGCGATCTATCATACCGGGATTTTCAATGTGACAACCGAACCGGAGTCAGTGTCAAATGCGCGAACGCTCGAGATCGAATGCTGGGAAGCCCCACTCCCGTCTCGTAGTGATGAGCGATCGCTACAGGAACTTCTCGAAGACTTTGCGGCCGTGTTTGATGCTGGCGATGAGTCCTGAAATGGTCACTCGAGGACCTTGATCAGACCGACGGTATTCAGTTGAGAGCACTAGAAACGCTAGAAACAAGTCAGCTGGCACGAGTCAACACAATACGCCATTTATGGACATTTCTGAGACGCTCCAGACACTGTATACTGCGACTGTTGAGCAAGACGATGGCACCTATCAAATAACTGTGCCAGACCGTGAGATAGCCACGGGGACACTCTCTGAGGGTGAAACATACCGTGTTGCGCTCATATCGACATCGACGTCGAATATCGAAGCCACCGACACGACTGAGCCCACTCAGTCAGCTGACCACGCTGGTCAGCAACACGAATACGACGGCCCGCCTGTCGAGGAAGGTGAACAGCGAGACGTTGAAATCGAGAACCTCGGTGACCAAGGTGACGGGATCGCGAAAGTCGAGCGCGGTTACGTCGTGATCGTTCCCGAAACGAGTGTTGGAGACCGAGTCACCGTTGAGATGCAACAGGTGCGTGAGAACGTTGCGTTCGCTGATGTCGTTGATAACACCCTTCGCGGGGAAGTTTAGGACCGCAGGTTGGCACGAACAGCTGGTTATGGCAAACCTCCCACACCACTACTCACTTTCTGGCTTCCCGATATACTCGGACTTCATCGTCCCGTTTTCACGATAGTAGCGATAGAGATACGGACCGTGCATATCCGCGGGGTCTCCGCTGGCGCACTTACAGCTATCGTCGCCACAGGTGACTTTCTCTTTGACGACGGTCCCGCTTCCTTCGCTATCGGACTCCTCAACGGGTTCGGCAGCCTCGGGAAGCTCGTCGGTGTCAACCGACTGGTCGCGATACTCGATAAGCGCCTCAACGTAGTTCCGTATCTTATGGAGGGTTTCCGTGTCCTGTTTGGGGAGCCCCTCAGCGATATACTTCGGGAGCGAGGTGGGTGGTGACGGCTGCTCCATGCCTTATGTAACAATTAGGGCCATATTAGCGTTCGGGTGCTACATAAGAAATTGAACCATCGCTACCAACCGTGAACACTTCAGCGATTACTCAAGATCGTAGGCCGCAATTTCGTGAGAGCCACACTGTGGACACTCATCGACTTCCTTCTTCACGCTGTACCCACAGTGACGGCACTCGTGGTGCGTTGTCGATGGCGGCTTGAGTCTCATAATCTGCTGGATGAACTGTTTACTGAGCATTGGTGGGGTCAACGATCTTGCCACAGCTTGGACATTCGGCCCACACGCCCGGATCACCGCCAGCGGTCTCGTAGTGGATGATTGCGTCCCGACCCGTGACTGTCTCGCCGCAGAACGAGCAGTCGCCACGGATTGTCTTTGGGTCATCAGTGGTCATTCTCACGAGCTTGCGAGCTATTTTGAGGGGGAGAGGGAGCGTGTGACACTGTTTTGGAGCTGATCCGGTTGTTAAAACCGACTCAGCAGTGCTCCCTCTCCTCAAAATTTGAGGCGCTGTGACTTATACTTCGGGCGAGCGGGGCGAAAGTACTCTCCGAGGACAGCAGTATGATTGTGAATCGTGAGTAACCATCACACGAGGACACTCCAAGAGCGGTGCGTGGTGACTACGCGCTCGCGGGAGTCCCATCGGCGTCGCCGCTATCGATAAGCGGGTAGTCGATGTGGACCTCGATGCGGTCGAACGGAACGACGGGTTGAATCGCACCGCTGGGCCCGCCCGCTTCGAACGTGGGGATGCCCAGTACTTCCAGCTGCTTCAGGTCGGAGTGGACGTCGGACACGTCACGCTCGACGAGACGCGCTGCCTCGCGCATGCTCTCGGGCGCCTCTTCTGCGATCGCCCGGATGAGCTGAAGACGCAGCGGCGTGAGACTGTCGACGAAGTCGTCGTAGGTGCCGAACTGAAGCGTTGCCTTTCCCTCCTGTTCGCTGAAATCGTCGGCCTCGACGTCTTGGACAAACTGGAGCGCGTCCTCACGGAGCTGTTCTCGGTCGCCGACGGTAATGTGGAGTGTGGTCATGGTCGGGGTATCGTGTGTTGTTACTCAGTCAGTGCGGCCGGGGCGGCTCGCCGCCGCTGGCGTCCCAGTACTCGGCCGCACTCACTCAGAACTCGACAAGCCGGTCCTCCATTCCGGGGAACTCGACGTCGTCGAGGTCGTCGGTCGGCCGAAGCACAACGTTCTCGACGATACCGGCTTTGACGTATGTGTACTGGAACAGCGCTTCCTGGGCCATCTCTCACCTGTAAGTGTTGAATAGAAGTCCAACACTGACCGCAAACTGCCTGAGATTCGCCAAAAATAGTCCGATCGATGCTACGAATCATCTCATTAATTTACTCGGCGCCCGTCGTTACCGTGAACTACCCCACCCTACCGCTCGGGCTGACGCCCTCGCGCTTGAGGGTGGAGCTTCCTGTTTTCACGACGCGCTTTGCATCCACAACCGAGGACACAGGGAGCGCAGTCTCCACAGGCGTTAATTCGGAGCGTCCCGCTCCTAACCGCTTCTTCACACCACGAGAAAGAATATTCAACGCCGCGTTCGCGTCTCTGTCAGCCTCGAACCCACACGCTGGGCAGGAGTGTTCGCGCACCCACAACGGTTTCTCGGTCGAAACGCCGCAGGACGCACACTCTTTCGTCGTTCCGCGCGGATTCACAGCAACGAAGTACGTTCCTTCGCGTTCGCACTTGTATTTGAGCATCCGCAGGAATGTTCCCCACGCCGCACCTGCCCGGTTCCGCGAGTTGCCCGGTAGTTCGACCAACCCCTTTGCGTCCAAGTCCTCGACCGCCACGAAGTCGTACTCCCGAGCGTAGTAGTTCGAGAGCTTGTGAAGGAAGTCGCGGCGCTTGTTCTTCAACTCGGCGTGGCGTTCTGCCACGACCCGACGCTGTTTCTCCCAATTGTCCGACCCGTGCTGTTTCCGCGAGAGGTCGTGCTGTGCGCGTTCCAAACGTTCGCGTTCGTCGGAGAGGTCAAGGGATTCGACGGCGGTTCCGTCCGTGTCGTGGGCGTACTTGAGAATCCCCACGTCGATGCCCACGCAGTTCTCGGGATTCTCTGGCTTCTCCGGCGGGTCGTCGGGCGTCTCGATGCCGAGAATGGCGTACCACTTCCCGGTAGGTTCTTGCTTGACCGTGACGGTCTTAATGTCGGCGTCGTCGGGGAGGTCGCGGTGGAAGGTGAGCGGGATTTCTCCGAGTTTTGAGAGCCACAGTCGCGTCCGACCGCCCGTGTTCTTGAGCTTGAAGCCGGATTGACTGTAGGTGAAACTGCGGTACTCGCCCGGTGCCTTCCACTTGAGCGTCCCGACGCGGTAGCCGTTCTCTTTGCGCCCTCGTAGTGTCGAGAGGTTGTCGTACAGCCGTTGCACGACCTTCTGTAGTACCTTCGAGTGAACGCCTTTCAGGTCGCTCCACCACTTCTTGAGACTCGGCAGGAGCTTCTGCTCGGAGTATGCCGAGGTGTCGTCGTTCCGATTCAGGCGGTGGAGGAAGTGGTTGTAGACCTGTCTACAGGTATCGACAGTCCACGCTAACTGTTCTTCGAGAGCGTCGGACGGTCGGAGTCGATACCTGTAGTTGTAGTTCACGAGCGTTCTTCGATGAGTTCGTCAAGTTGTCCGCGAACGAACGACGAGAGGTTAAGATGGTTCTCCTCGACCCACTCGGCTTGGTCTTCGCGGATGGTGATGTTCTTCCGCCTCACTACATACGCATTGTGCGTATCTGTGCGCATAGTTGTTTCGATTGCGTGGGCCTGTGGGCCGAGCGTCGAACGTGTTTGAGAACCGTGCGGCGCTGTATCCCCTCCCTACTCACTCGCTTCGCTCGTTCGTTGAGGGAGGGGCCTTAGCGCCTCAATTCAGGTAAATATACTTTTTTGGGATATCGTTGGCGTTACAAAGCCTGCTGACCGGCGCCGTTGTTATTGAGAATTAACTTGGCGGTTGTACCACCGAGTTTTAAAAGGCAGCATTTACTGATTGTCTAATTTATTTGCTTGGTCTGACCACTCATCACATTAGGGAGGTCACTCCCAGTTGTCAGAGGCACCCCAACCAGGATATGCTCCTGTGAGCAGGGCTTTTGATTCAGGTTGCTAAACACTCAGTCACGCACGCGTATGGAGTATCTCGCGTTATTTCGAGTGTGTGAAATTAACTTTATTTCTCTTATGTTTTTATTGGAACCTGTAGCAGAGTAATGAGCGAACCCAGCCCTCAGGATACACTAACGGTGAGGTATCAGCGCGAATCACGAGAGATTGTGACTAAGTTGCTCGCAGAAGACCTAGTCCCGGAAGACAAACGGGAGGAAGTTGAAGAGCTCCTAAATAAAGGGGAGCCGCTTGTTGCTCTCCGTGTAGCGCAATCGCATCACCGCCGACAGTAGTCGCTGAGCACAGCCAAGCGTCGTACTTGCGGCAGTAGCCGTGGGTATCTGGAAAGAGGGCCTCGTCAAACATCGTTCCGCACGTCACGGCCGATGGTTCGACAGAGAAGCTCCGTTGAGCTGGTTCGCTAATACCTCTTGTAACAGTCCGGGTAGCAGGACTTTCCCCGTTGTCGGGCCACGCCTGATCGAGTGAAACCTGCTCTCCACGAAGCTCACATTCAGTACTGTAGCCCGCCTGACGGGCATCCGGCGAGAAGTTCTTCGGTTCGGTACACACACCGACGCGCTCGGCAGCTTCCGTGCTCCCTTCCACCGTCGCAACCGAGAGAGTGAGGACCCAATTGTCACCTGGCTTCCCGTCGGTAACAGGTTTGAAGGCGATTGTCGACGCCAGTTCGTCATTGACATAGAACCAGTCGGCATCTCGCTCCGCATGGTAGTGCTCGTCGGATCGAGGATCCTCGAGATCGACGTCGCCAGCTATCGGTATCTCAGCGCTCAGTCGTTCGCCTTGCGCTCGGGTCCCGACGCCGATGTGAGTGGGAGGTCCGCGTCGATCTCGTCGTACCACACGACGGGGCGCTTTGCGCTGCCGTTCTCTTCGAACTCGAGGAGTCCGTAGTCGGCGAGCTCGTTCACGTTGTCGAGGACTTCCGGTGGGTTCCGGCCGACAAGGCGAGCGAGTTCTCGGATGCTCTCTGGCTCGTGCTCAACGATGGCTTCGAGCAGTTCGAGGTTGGTCGACCGAAAGACGCGACCGAACGTCTCGAGGTCTTCGGTCGACAGCGTTGGCTCGCTGGGTTCGACATCGTCGCCGGCGTCGATTGCTTCGAGCCGCTCCTCGAGGCCGCTACGATCCGCGGACTTGATCTGGACGTGGAGTGTTCGGGTCACGATTGTTGTAGTGTCTGGGACTTCGATTGTGCGTCGAACAGCGTGCTCGGGTTACCAGGCCGGCCGCCGTCGTGGTCAGACGGTGGTGAACCATCACCCTGGTTTAACCCTTCACAACGCGTAGAGTAAGACATGAGCCTCGAAGCCCTTGCCGACGTCGACATCATTTCGGACGAGGAGCTCACCGCGCTGCTCGCCGAGGCTGAGGGGAGAACGCCCGAGGAGATTGAGCGCGGTGCCGCCGAGATCGAGATCGCTCCCCCCGAGGAAGCGACTGTCGTCGACGTCGACGAGTAGTGCTACTGCTTTGACGCGGTTTCGGTCCACTGAGAAGCAGCTACAGGTGATCCACTGACTGACGGTCTTGTTCTCGAAAACAACTCAACTCGACTCCATGGCGGCCACTATCGATGGCCTGCGTTTTGGAGATTCACAGAGGAACAAGGAGGAAGCCCACGGCTTCAGCCGTGGGAGGAATCCGACAATACTCGTCACGAACCACGAGCGATAGCAACCTGACTCCTCACCACCAGCCGTGGGATTTATAAATAAATAGATCAAAATGTGAGATACAGATGGGGGATGTGATTCGGACCGTCAAAGTCAAACTCGACGTGCCCGGCGGGCGGTGCGACGACCTCCATCAGACGAAAGATCAGTTTCTCCACTGTGCGAACACGACCGCGGAATGGGCGTGGAGACACCCGAACGAGTACTGTGTCACCTCGAAACAACAAGCCGAGAACGCGCTCTACGAACAACTCCGAGATGAGACAGAGTTGACGGCGAATCTCGTTCAGAAAGGGATTCGACGCGCCATCGAGGCCACGAAAAGCGGTGTCGCCCGATTCAAGAAAGGCGAGACCACTAGCCAACCACAGTTCGACGCGTGGAGCGTCGTCTACGACAAGCGCAGCGCGACGTTCCACCGCGACCACGTGTCCCTTTCAACGGTGAACGGACGTGTCGAGTGTGAGTACGTGATTCCTGACGATCCCACGGGAACACCGATTGGTGAGTACCTACTGAACGAGGACTACGAGTTCCGGATGTCAACGCTCCAGTACGACCGCTTGACCGACTCATTCTACCTCCACGCGCGAATGCGCCGCACCGAACACGACGAACACAAGCAGTCCACAACTGCTTCTGAAGACGCCAAGCACAGAACAGTCCTTGGCGTCGATCTGAACGTGGACGGCTCGCTCGCCGTGACGTCGACAGGCGCGTTCATCGGGAATGCCGACGAGATGAACCATCGACGCCGAGAGTTCGAGAAGACCCGCGGGTCGATGCAACAGGCGGGCACGCGGTCGGCACACCTGTCGATTCAGTCGATGGACGATCGAGAACACCGCTGGATACAGGACGAACTCCATCGCGCCTCGAACCAGATTCTCGACGAAGCTCGCGACCACGGCTGTACCCACGTCGCGTTCGAGAATTTGACAGATATACGCGAGCGAATGGCTGGTGCGAAGCGATTTCACGCGTGGGCGTTCCGCCGCTTGTACGAGTACGTCGAATACAAAGCCGAAATGCTCGGTATCGAGGTCGAGCAGGTGAGTCCCGCGTACACGAGCCAGCGGTGTTCGAAGTGCGGATTTACGCACGAGACGAACCGGCGATCGAAACACCAGTTCGTGTGTCAAAAGTGCGAGTACGAACTGAACGCGGACTACAACGCGAGCAAGAATATTGCTCGGAAACTTCTCAAACGTCTCCACTCGGGGCAGACGTCTTCGAGTGGAGGCGCACCCTGTCAGTGTGCGCTGATGTCAGGGACGCTGAACCTGAACGGCGGATTTACCGCCACCGTCGATTCGGCGGCAGAAGGGGAGTCCACTGACAAGCCCACGACTTCAGTCGTGGGTCACTGACCGGCCGAATGCTTATCACACTACTCAGGTAATACGCTGATAATGAGCACTGAAACGAGTACGAACGACGATCCTCATGGTGGGCGAACCATCACGCTTACCCAGGCGGACGACGGCTGGTGGGTTGCCCGTGACGAGGAGACAGGTGTTGCGAGCCAAGGTGAGACGAGGCAGGATGCCCTCGACAACCTCGACGAGGCAGTCGCACTTCACAAGGGTGAGATCGGCGAGTCGATCGATACTCGGGAGGAAGAGGAGAAAGTACTCGAGGAACTCGGTATCGATCCGGATGAGGTAGCGCAGGCTCGTGATGAGCACGATGGCCTCCCTGACTTTATGCAGTAAATTGGATGGCGTCACGCGATTTCTCCGGGCGCGATGTCGTCAAAGCACTCACGAAAAACCGCTTCGTCATTGTTGACCGAACTGGTAGCCACGTCAAGCTGCGGTACGAGCACCCGACAAACGACGATGATGTCCGCGTGGTCTCCGTACCGCAACACGACCGGATCCGAATTGGCACGTTGCGCAACATCGCAGAGCAGTCCGGGGCGGAGGACTTCGAGAAGTGGTGTCAGTGGATCGAGCAGCAGTGCTGATACGCTACTCAGCTAATCCCCCGAAGATATTGGATTGTATTCCCGGACCGGTCTACTGGTCCAGTACTTAGGACCTGTTGAACTTCTCAAAATATGATATTTTTGACTCGGTTCGTTCAATACAGAGAACTCACGGATCGCTCAGGATAGACTGTCCGGGAGATACTGCGAGCAATCGACCGGGATCGCCTCCCACGCTGCCTGAATTGCTTGATACCCTGTCCAACCTTCCCCTCGAAGCATCTCGCCACAGGCCTGACAAAACTCCGCTACAGTACACCCTCCGTCGTCTAGCAACAGATACAGCAAAAACGTGGGAGCAACTGCCTTCCCAGTCGTCTCTTCTGCGTCACCGAACGCTCGATTGATAGCCTGACGCCCGTGCGCATCCATCAAAATAGCGAACCGATACAGCTCTGTATTCTGCTCAATTTCCATCTTCACGGACTTCTCCCCCGCATCCTCTCCGTGCGGTCGAGGGACACACGGAACCGTCGTAAACGGCACATCCTTGTCGTCGAACGGCTCAAGTGCCCTCTTACTCCCGTCGTGGACCCACCGCTCTCTCGTCCCTTCGGGTGCGTACTCAGACATCTCCCGAACGTGGCGGTTGAGTTCGTGATAACACACGTTAGTCGTCGTCAGCTGTATATTGTCGGTAATTCGAGACCAGAGATCCGTGTTCGCGACAGCAATTAGTGCGTCTGTATCAACGATAACTGGATGGCGTACATTATCCTCCGCCATCTTCACTGCTGGAAAACGCCACTCGTATCAAGGTCTGCAGCCTCCTCAAAGGATTCCCGCTCCCGCTCAATTTCTTCCAAAGCATCACCAAGAAGAATCTCCGCAACTTCCTCAGAAAGCTCTCCCTGCTTGTATCGCTGGTGGAGGGTGATCTTCTCCTCGTCTGAGAGGACTTCTCGGAGTTTCTCTTGAAGACCCTGCCGAGCAAGCTCACTAATGTTGATCCCACCAAGACGCATCTGATCGACAATCTGAGTCGCCTCTTTTTCAGTTTCTCCCCGGAACTGGATTTTGTCGTTGTTTGTGGCCATCTTACTTTGTATTCTATTTCCACGGTAATAGCTGTTGTGACAGGTCATCCATGTCAGTACAAACTCACAGCGATCAACGACTGGTTCAAGTGAGAACCTCTCTGAAGAAATGAATTTGAACAAGACCACTGGCTACTATCGAAGAGATCCGGGTCTTACCGCTCATTCACGCGGTTGTCCGTCTGTGAGAACGCTTCGGTCGCCATGTCGGCGCGTTCGGCCGCCTCGATGTGCTGGTACGCCTCCCGAACCTGCTCCTCGCTGTTGTCGAGGTACCGCGCCGCTGCGGCATAGCCGAACTGCCGGACGAGTACCTCCCCGACGCCCCGGCGTCCGCCGTGAAGTTCGAGATAGTCCCCGTCGAGTGAGAGGTCGAGTTCGTCGCGACGCTCGGCGAGCTTCTCGTGCGTCCAGAGACGCTCCATGATCGACCGAGCGCCGTCGGTGGTGAGCGGCTTCGGCGCGTCGAGCTCGTGTTCGGCGGCGACGATCAGGTCGGGCGACCCGCTGCGGACGCGCTCGATCGCGGCCTCGTCGAGGCCGGCGTCGGCCAGCCCGTCGGTGACGTGGTGAGCGAGCGACGGGCGGTGGAGCGTCGTGAACACCGGCCACGAATCCGGAACATCTAGCACCTCGGCGTACCGCTTCAACGGTCCGATGACGGGCCCGGGGAGTGACGCCTCCTTCCACTCGCGACTCTTCCGGAACACGGTGACGCTGCTGTCCGCGAACGACACGTCACGCCACCGGATCCCGTTGCGACCCTCGCGGTCCTCCTTCGGCGCCGAAAGGAACTCCGACCCGCGCAGGCCCGTGTAGGCGACGACGTACACGAGCGCCTGCTCGCGACACCGCTGGTACGCCTCTAACCGGGCGCGCTGTTTGGCCTGCCACGCCTCGCTCTCCGGGTCGCCCCGGTCGGCGTGGGAGACCTCGATCGCGCCGAGCGCGTCGAACGCCTCGGAGACCTGCCGGTCGACGAACTGCGTAATCAGGTCACGGTGGATCGGCTCCCACGCCTGCTGGTCGCCTGGACGTCGGCCGTCATTATCGGGGAGCGGGTCCTCTGCGTCCGACTCCCGGGCGTAGTGGCGCGGGATGTATCCCTGTGCGTGCGCCCACCCGCACCACGACGCGACGTGCGCGTAGTAGGTGAGCACGGTCCCGGCGGCGTACCCAGCGGTCGAGAGGTACCGTGCGTAGTCCGAGAACACCGTCGTGTCGAGGTCAGCGAACCGGACGGTGTCGCCGTCGACGACGCCCGACCACGACTCGGGCGGCGAGGCGTTCGCCGAGTCCGCCGTTCGACCGAGACACCAGCGCCGGAATCGCTGGAGCTCGCGCTCGGCGTCAGTTCGGTACGCGCCCTGCCCGCCGGCGTCGCCTTTGCCCTTGTCAGTGAGATACTTCGTGAACGTGTCGTCGATCGCGGTCTCGACGGAGCGTCGGCCCGTCATTGGACCTCCAAAGTGTGGGGGTTGTGCCGTCGGAACGCCGCTCCAGCAGCGACGATCGGGCTGGAGCGTGCGTCGGTGGAAGCGTCGGCCATGATTCTGAATCTGCCTCGTTTGGGGCCACGGGTAGGGGTCACTAAGAGTTTACTCTGTCTTACTCAACTAAGACAAAGTACTGTATTCGGCTGGATATTGATGGTTCTGTGAGATTATCGGCTGATTTCGGCCGCGAGAGAGATTCTACTCCGAACGAGGCCAAACTTAAATCGCATGTCGCTATACACAATTGGTCCCGTGGAGTTCACAGGTTCGGAGGATAAGCCAGTTTCAGGCCGAATTAGGATTAATTCGTGATTTTTCTCACCGACCAGTCCTGATTTGGATCCCTACTGGTCGCATCTACCGGACGAACGTGCGAAATTTCGTGGATTCTACCGCTCCTGATTAGTGTTGTCACTCCCAAACGGCGGACTTAGTGGGGGACCAGCCGGTTAGTCGTGTGGAATCAACGACGAGGCAACGAGCTCAACACACTCACCCGCAGTAATCACAGGTGCGTAGTTCATCTCACCGTCAACGTCCGCTTTCAGCAGGAAATCGGTGAGCCGCCAGATATTGTACAAGAGTACGGCAAACACGAAGTAGAACAGGCGAACGCGGTAGTCTTTCGAGGAGGTCTTGGCGAGAAAGTCGCCCTTGATCGATTTGTACTCGCTCTCGATTTGCCACCGGCGACTATACCGTTTACAGAACGCCTCGGCCTCATCGGGTCCCACTCGGAGATTCGTCGCGAAGACGGCCGTTCCCTCCCCACTCGTCGACGGCACGTACAGGAGCCGCATTGGATGAGATCCAGATTGCACATGGATAGAAGCCGACTCAACAGCCACCTCTTGGTCGTCTTCCTCCATTTGTTTGAGTACATCCCGTTCGGAGCTGGAGACTCGCTTCGGAATGAGGTAGTTCACATCAAGGTTTGAGAGCGTCTGAAACACTTGTATCGAATCAAACTCTCGATCACACAGCACTGTCTCGATTGGAACGTGTTCTTTCGCTCGTCGAACGAGCCGTCGCAAAGTACGATGGATCTGATTCGAAGGGTTCTCATCCCACTCAGAACTCTCTCGAACCGGCTCGACAGCCAAAATCAGCGGGATGTTCTGCCCGATGATCGAAAGCGTCGCAAATTTGAACGCTCGACCATCTCTGGCCTTGGTCCCGCTGACCATCGGCATCTCCTCGACATCTCCATAATAGGGAATGGTGGTGATGTCGATCGCCGCAGTGACTGGACGGCGGAAGGAGGATTCAGAGGCGATCACGGAAACCAAGCGATCCGTTGTCTCGTTGAAGCCGTCGACGAGCTCGTCAGGCTCGAACTGCTTGACGGTGCGAAGGTGGGTATCGCCATGCGGGCCATAGTCCTCGCCACGCCGGTACTGAAAGCGAGTAGCTCCCTGCGTGGCTCCGCACCGAACCATTCCCATGAATGTCTGTAACTCGAAAAATTGCGTGTCTTCGTACAAGGCGTTCGACGCCCGATCAGAGTCAAAGTGTCTGAAAGCGTGATCACGCGCGAGGCGCGTCGTCTGAACAATCTCCTCCTGTGAGAAGGATTCGTCTTCTACTGAGTCTGCGGCTTCCTCAGTATCGTTGAGGATCTCTGCCTTTGGCCGAACCTCGGGCGCTGAAATGCCGCGATCGTGGACCTCTTTAACAACGAAGTGGGCGACAGCGTGGACGTATTCGTGGATCGCATCGTCGAATCGGTTCCGCCATGCCCGCGAGAACGCCGATTCGTCGGGCACTCGGTTGAAGCCGAGAATCGTGACCACCTCTGGTTGTCGGGTAAGTCGTCGAGAGAACTCGGCATACGAGTCACCCGTTATCTCCATGAACACGAACGAGAGGACCATCGCGCGAAAGGAAAGTGGCGCAGGATGCCACGCTGGATACCCGTCTTCAATCGCGTCTATCGAGTGATCGAGGTTATCGAACGTGGTGACGAGAGCGGTCTCCTTGAGGTTATTTCGAATGGTGATACCAAGTTTGTAAGCCTCACATAGTAAGCGCATACAAGAAATCCATTATTATCATGGATAATAACCCCGGATCTGAATAAAACGTGTGGATGTTTCCGGAAACGGGTTGAAGTACGGCACGAGGGATTGCTGCCAAATAAGCAGAATTCGCTGAGTACGCTCTATCTCTGATATCTCTCAGCGGATGAGCCGAATCCGAAATAGACTCGACTCAGATTCTGAGTAGACTCAAATCTTAGTCAATATCTCTGTATCATACAGCTGATGGTCAACCAGATCGGGGAAACCTTTAGCGGAGATGGTGTAATCGGATTGATTCTCGCAATTGCCCCTGAAAGCGCACGGTTCAAAAAAGTGGCACCTCAAGTGCCAGTAAGCCATGATACAGTATCCAATCGAGTCGACGAGGCTCGTAATATCGGATTGATCAGAACGGAGCATATCTCCGGTATTGGAACTAGCTTCACCAACGAATTGACTCCATCTGGCGATATCTACTACTGGATGATGATAGAATTAGGTTTAGATGATATACGTATAGATTATATAATGGTGAATGTGTGTACGTTTCATAATAATACACCAACAACGGATTCCGGCAGGTCAAGTCAGCGCTATTAATAAATCACCACAACCTATGGATCAAATATATCCATTCGAATCGAGACAATCAAGGGCGCCTCCTGGTCCCACACAGGACCCTGGAAGGATCGGGGCAGCAAAGTTGGAACAAGCACCAAGTGCGCACCCAACACAGACTACAGCGCCGAAACCAGTTGGCCCACCGATACACGCCGGAAGACAAATGTTACAAACTACCCGTGAAACGGCCATTGCTCCAACACAACCGGAAATTTCGGCTCCACAATCGTCGGCAGCATCACTTACATTACCAATAGCATCTTGTGCAGCATCAATCGGATTTAGAGACTCCGTAGACACTTTCGCAGTAGTGAAATTTACCTCCTGCGATTTCATATCTTTGGCCGTCATATCTTGTGGTTTAACATTATATCGAGTATATTCTATATTTTCTATATTCGTATCTGTTGCCCGCGTGAATTCCGAGTAGTCATCAAACTTTTCAGGGAGTTCAACGGCATCTACAAAGAACGCGTCTGATTCACCT
The DNA here is from genome assembly GCF_003665955.1 of Halorubrum sp. Atlit-28R. Lineage (NCBI taxonomy): Archaea > Methanobacteriati > Methanobacteriota > Halobacteria > Halobacteriales > Haloferacaceae > Halorubrum > Halorubrum sp. Atlit-28R. The sequence goes on along the minus strand of NZ_QPLS01000010.1, from coordinate 38,378 downwards.
TCAGTATAGATAGTTGTATCCACATCCGGATCAAGTTCAACAGCATTTCGAACCTGCCTCGCCTCATCATCTGTTGCTGTTCTACGGAACACAACTCTATCTTCTCGCCCAAACAGGCTCGCCTCACTTGTGCTTGGAATATCCTGGTACTCCTTGGGTAGATCTTCGTCTTTATCAGAGAATGTGAAAACTGCACTTGTGTTCTTGTTCAACTTTCCAACCCGAAGCTTACCCGATTCGAAGGAAACAGTCGTCATCGAGAGTTTAAATTGGCCTGGTTCGTAGGTTTTCACCTTAGCAACTTCCTCTTCTTTAATCTCAAGATTAAGCTCTGAGATGATCGACTGAACCTCTGGAATCCGTTCGATATCAGCCGTACTAGCTGTCTTTTCTGATGTCCAAGCTGCTACTGGACCAGTGAAGGAAGCTAGGCCAGCTGTGGCTCCTGCGGTTTTTCGAAGCACGCTTCGCCGATTCGGAAGTTTAGTCTGATTTTTATCAGACATCGATTGGAATTAATGGCACTATAGTATAAAGTCTTTATCACCAACTGTACTTTTGGAAAACAAGTACTGCTATTATTTTATTTTTTATTGGAAATATAATAACTGATACCAATTATGGTCAAGTACCTGTTTAGAAAGTATCTATATAGCTAAAATCTCTGCTTACTATGGGGTATTATCCAAGACATCCAAAAGAAATATTAGTAGAGGAAACAAAAAATGTACGTATGAAGAGGCCGACACTCATACTTGGACTTTCTGTTTGGGCGATTATACTTGGCTTAATCCATATTGTATTAGCTATCCTTTCGGTATCTCTCCAGCCAGTCGATTTTTGGATTCTGTTATTGGTTACTCTACTAGTAATATATGTGGTACGCCAATACCAATCTGAGCAGAATGTGGGGGTTGAACAACTTAGTAGGAACGTTCAATTTTATCTCATTATTGTGTCTACTGCTTGGCTATTATTGTGGTCAGCTTGGACAGTTATCAGACTTCTAAGTTAATTCTATACTACTGTGTGTCGGGATTTTATTTGGAACTAATCAGGAACAGTTGCCTATTATGTTAACGAATCCGATGCTCAAACAAACTCTTACTAACTGGTTATAAATAACCATAACAACACTATGCCTCTGGCAAAAATTCGACTGATTCTCCAATTATTATGACTTCACCGCTAGTCTTCGCGCACGCATCGAGAAAAGCTTGAACAGTTTGTACGTTATTACATTCACCAACTGCCGCATCAGTTACTTGACAATTGAACCTCAACTGGCAGGATAAAAAGTAGACATTGGCGCCTATCCCATTCTGAGTGGCTGCCAGCCAGTTTATACTGACAGGATACAAATCAATGCGCGTCACTACTACAAATTCTAACATTAACGCGTTGCGCATCAACGAAGATATATACTTATGTTAACCTTGCTAGTCCGAGAACAAAAATAATATATGGTATTAATCTAATGTTTATTTGATGAAAGTCGACTTCGTAAACACGCTTCACCAACCAGAATACACTGGCGATAACCGGTGTACGCCTTGTACCGTCCTCAATCTTGTATTAGCAGGCTTATTTTCTTCTATCGTCGCCCGCAAATCACGTATCGGAGGATATGTAATTCTCCTTGTCTCAATTGGATTAATCTATTTTCGAGGATATCTCATACCTGAAACTCCAGAGCTAACAAAGCATTACCTTCCCCCTGAGGTACTTCAGTGGTTTGGCAAGGAACCACAATTTGAGACACGAAGTGGCATAGGTAGGCAGTCTGAATCCAGCCGTAATGTAGACGGAACCTCGTCAAAGACACCGACTGCTGATCCCCTAGAGGAGACTGAGGATATCGATCTCCATGATTATCTCTTAGCTGAGGGCATTCTTGAGCCGTGTGAGGATCAAGATGATCTCTGTCTCGTTGCCGAGTTCAGGACAGAATGGGATGATAAAATCGCAGAATTGGCCGATAAAGACCTGGAAGCTTCCGAGGCAGGTTCTGTCCTTGGGGTTGAGAGAGATGCTGAGGAGTTCGGGATCGAACAGTACGGCGACGCATGGACATTAGTATCGGCCTCGGGAACTCTTGGTCAGTGGCCGTCACAAGGGGCACTTCTTGCTGACGTTGGAGCTGCAAGCGTCCTCGACACTTGGTCCACTCAATGGGGTACCCTAGCTCCGGCACAACGAGGGCAAATTCTCAACGGGCTTCGGCTTTTCCTTGAGCAGTGTCCTGGTGGGAGTGGACCAGTAAGCATGAATCAAGAGACAGTCGAATCCTGTTGTTCGTCTCATGAGGTCATCACGATTTTCTGTGATGAAACAGGAGAGCGGCTCTTTGAGCAGCCTCTTAGTGAGGTCTGAGGTCAACTCAAGAGCCGTTCTGGAGTTCCTGACAGAATTTATGTTCGACGGTAGCCAGATCTGACAGAAGGATTACCCGAAGTGTGAGCGATTCACACCTCGTTTGTTCGCGAGTATGATCAGTCAGTATCCGCAGTAAGAACATGGCGGTGTTCAGATAAGGATTGAAAGGTGAGGCGGTGCGTTTTCAAAGTGATCTATGCCCGAAAACGACCGCCTCGGCGTCAGTTTGGACGATATCAACTTAGAATTTGTGGAGCGAGAAGCAACACCGCGGCTGTTGATGAAGCTCAGTATTCAGCTTCATTTAGCAGGACTATCGCTTTCGAATACTGTTTCGTTTCTTGAGGTATTCGGTGTTGAAAGAGTTCGATCCACCGTTCATAACTGGGTTCATAAGGCCGATCTACAGCCGGAATCTGGTCGGAGCCCGAATCACGTTGCGGTTGATGAGACTGTGATTCGGCTTGATGGTGAACAATATTGGCTGTACGCTGCTGTCGATCCGAAAACGAACGATCTGCTTCATACACAGCTTGAACCGACGACGAATAACGCTCTCGCAGATCGGTTTTTCGCTGATCTCTGTGACAAACACGACATGGATGACGCAACTGTTCTCGTAGATGGATCAGCTTCACTTCAGCGAGCCTGTCGCAAACATGACCTCGATTTCAGATACGAACGACATGGAAATCGGAACAGTGTCGAACGTGTCTTTCGTGAAATAAAACGTCGAACTATCTGTTTCTCAAACTGTTTCAGCAATACCAAAGCAGAAACTGCTGACGAGTGGCTGAGATCGTTCGCTTTCGCATGGAATCAGCTTATCTGAACACTACCAAGAACATAGCGACAAGAGATATTGGCCTCTATTTTAATTCAGAACAGATGGATCGAACAGAAGGCACGCATCAGATCCATCCTCCGAGATTGTGGGAGTTGCCACAGTTTCGGAGGATAGGCTAGTTTTGGATCGAATCGCCATCAAGTCGTGGTGATTCTCAGCGGTCGGGGATCGATTTTGAATCTTTACTCTCGAACTACCGGACGAGCGTACGAAATTGCGTGGATTTTGGCGCTGCTGAATACGGTTGTCACTCTTGAGCGGCGGACCCAGCGAGAGCTCAGCCGATTAGTCGTGCGGGATCAACGCCGAGGCAACGAGCTCAACACACTCGCCCGCAGTAATCACAGGTGAGTAGTCCATCTCGCCGTCGACACCTGCTTTCAGCAGGAAGTCGGTCAGCCGCCAGATATTGTACAAGAGGACCGCGAACACGAAGTAGAATAGGCGAACACGGTAGTCTTTCGAGGAAGTTTTCGCGAGAAAGTCACCTTTGATCGATTTGTACTCACTTTCGATCTGCCACCGGCGGCTGTAACGCTGACAGAACGTCTCGGCTTCCTCGGGACCGACTCGGAGATTCGTCGCGAAGACGGCCGTTCCCTCCCCACTCGTCGACGGCACGTACAGGAGTCGCATTGGATGCGATCCAGATTCCACGTGGACAGAAGCCGACTCAACAGCCACCTCTTGGTCGTCTTCCTCCATTTGTTCGAGTACCTCCCGTTCGGAGCTGGAGACCCGCTTCGGAATGAGGTAGTTCACATCGAGGTTTGAGAGTGTCTGGAAAACTTGTATCGAGTCAAACTCTCGATCACACAGCACTGTCTCGATTGGAACATGCTCTTTCGCTCGTCGAACGATCCGTCGCACAGTACGATGGATCTGATTCGACGGGTTCTCATCCCACTCAGAGCTCTCTCGGACCGGCTCGACAGCTAAGATCAGCGGAATGTTCTGTCCGATGATCGAAAGCGTCGCAAATTTGAACGCTCGACCGTCTCTATCCTTGGTTCCACTGACCATCGGCATCTCTTCGACATCCCCGTAGTAGGGAATGGTCGTGATATCGATCGCAGCGGTAACTGGTCTCCGAAAGGATGTCTCCGAGGCGATCACGGAGAGCAAGCGATCCGTTGTCTCATTGAATCCGTTCACGAGCTCTTCGGGATCGAACTGTTTGACAGCGCGGAGGTGTGTGTCGCCGTGGGGTCCATAGTCCTTTCCGCGCCGGTATTGGAAGCGAGTCGCTCCCTGCGCGGTTCCGCACCGAACCATCCCCATGAACGTCTGTAGTTCAAAGAATTGTGTGTCCTCGTATGAGGCGTTCGACGCCCGACCAGAGTCGAAGTGTCCGTAGGCGTGATCACGCGCGAGGCGCGTGGTCTGGACAATCTCCTCCTGTGAGAAGGATTCGTCTTCTATTGGGCCTGTATCTTCTTGCGTATCGTCGACTATCTCTGTCTTAGGTCGCACCTCCGGCGCTGAGATGTTACGATCGTGGACCTCTTTGACAACGAAGTGGGCGGCAGCGTGGACGTATTCGTGGATCGCGTCGTCGAATCGGTTCCGCCATGCCCGCGAGAACGCCGATTCGTCGGGCACTCGGCTGAAGCCGAGAATCGTGGCCACCTCTGGTTGTCGGGAAAGTCGTCGACTGAAGTCGGCGTACGAGTCACCCGTTATCTCCATGAACACGAACGAGAAGACCATCGCGCGAAAGGAAAGTGGCGCGGGATGCCACGCTGGATATCCGTCTTCAATCGCGTCTATCGAGTACTCAAGATTCTCGAACGCAGTGACGAGATCAGATTCATCAAGCTGGTTTCGGATGTCGACACCTAGTCGGTACGCTTCACACACATCGCGCATTTGAGGATTCTCAATAGGAGAGTCATCGTTAGAAGTGGTCACACATTAGTTGAGAAAGCTGATGAAATCAAATCTTTAAGTGTGAATGTCGAGTCCTGTTTAGATGTAGATTATAATTCAACAGAGCATGGAATAGTTCTCTCGAAGATCAGTTAACTGATCGTCACCTACTTCCAGATGTGGCTGCCGCGTTACCACTCTACACGGACACTAGGTGGTCACCTAAGAAGATCAGATTGATGTGGACACTTTGATAGATGATACGTATTGGTCAGTTTTGCCTACCATCTACCGTCCGGTCAGGTCCTATTCTTCCTTTCTGGATGTCTGGAATGATTCTTTGAGCGAATTTCGAAGAATGCTGTTATCTAACTCATCTTCTTCAATACCAGTACTAGTTGCTCGAAACGCGATTCCCTCATCATTCAGAAAAGCAACTATGACCGGGTATAGTTCCTGTGTATCCCTTTCTAGGTCCTGAATCTCATCCAACTCCTCTATCATATCATACGATACCTCACCGCTGTCGACTTTTTCTGGGTCTAGGCCGATCCACGTGGCTATCGCTTGGTTGTCCTCGTTAGTATAGTGGCGTATAAGTTGATAGAAGTCAAATGGATCTTCCGGACGTATGCCACGCTGAACGATGGATTCTGTCTCTTCGTATCCTCGTTCGCGTATCTTCTTGTCGAGATCTGCGAATTTTGTGGTATCGTAGACACTTTCCAAGAGCATATCGCGTTTCTGCCCAACCACCTGATGCCTCGAATTCTCACGACTGTTTTCGTCATTCTTTTCCATTATTGTATTGTTATTCTAGTATACGAATCGTATTTAGTTATTCACCAGTACAAATTGTACAGGGTTGAGCAATTCCGGGACCCAGTGAATTAAGGCATGTGGTACATGCTCCTGTATCGTTTCCTGTAGCTATATCTGCCAGACAAGTAGAACATGCTGTTGCAGGGATACCATTAACGATAATAGTGGTCTGAAGACATGAATAATCTGTGCCTGGGCAGCCAGGTATATCTGGAAGATCAACACTAGGCGACACTTCTACATCGTTTTCTGTATCCTCAGACAAATCATCCGGAACAGTTATAGTATGTATATTTGTCTCTGATTGTACTAGACCTCTGGTATCAAACTCGTCCCAATCAGTCCACAGAATACTTGCTGTTTTTGACTTTTGTTCATATTTTACACATATTGTGTTAAAATCCTCCGATTCTGAAATACTTTCATATGATTTAACAGAGGTTCGATCAAAACCACGATCAATCAAATGACGATGTATTTTTTGGAAATCTGGGTTACTAGAAACTTTTTCAAATATTATTTTGTCTTCTTCTTTAGATTCGACTACTCTTTGGACATTCAATGAATCAGAGTTTTCGGAGGTAGCTGCTGCGGGCTCAGTCAAACCGGGCGTTCCAACAACCCCAATGCCGAGAGTAGCAAGAACTGTTTTTATAGTGGAGCGTCTATTTACTTTTGACTCGGTATTATTACGTATTTCTGTGAGTGATGACCAGGCTTCATTACAGCCACCACCATCATTCATCTGTTCATTCAGATCGTCTTCGTACTGATCGATGTCAAGGCCTTCTTCGTCGATGTCGTGGTCTTCTTGGTTATCGTCTGGCATGTGGGTACACCACATTTACCATAGAGTCAGCATTTGTATTTATTTCATCGATTGACAAAATTTTCAGGGAATTAGAGCCACCCCCATTAGCTGCTACCCTACCTCAGTCTATACCCACCTACCCCACGATGTGGCTCTATTTCCACACTGCGAGTCTTCCCTCACGTAATGATATAATTAGGATAGTGTGACAGCATAAAAAATTAAGACCATCCAATAGATCGTATTTTACATGACCCTCCATTGTGGTGACGCCCATGACACTCTACTCGACAAGCGGAGCTCGTACCTCCGTGCTCTTATCGACCAGCCCCGTCCAAAGTGTGATCTTGAAGACGAGTTGGATGGTTCTCGATCTACGCTCGACCGCGCGCTCCGCGAACTCGCTGACGCTAACCTCGCGACGTACGAAGATGGAGTGTGGAAGCCTACGCATCTCGGACGATGTAGTTTCGAGGCACGAGAAGCGTATCTCGACCAGATAGACAGCCTCGCCGAGGCAGCACCATTGCTCACCGAACTACCTTCTGGAAGTCCAGTCGGTTGCGAATTTATTATCGGAGCAGATGTCTACGAGACCGACCCGTCGATGCCAGATGCAGTCATGCAAACACTGCTTGACAGCGTTGAAGGCGGGCATGTGATACTCATGGCGACACCTGTCATCGTTACTGGCTTCTCCGATGAATTCTACGGACGTGTGAGCAGTGATGAAGATTACTCACTTGAAGTACTCATCCCACCTGACGTGTTCGAGCGCAGCCGTACTACGTTTCCAACTCCTACAGATGAAATACCGAACGACGAGAACGTACGTCTTCACACTGCGCCGATCCCATTCAATTTTGGACTCTGGGTCGTCGATTCGACTGAGGCAGGTATTATCATCTTCACGGACCGGGGTCTGCGTGGGATTCTGTTGAATGACACCACAGATGCACTTGATTGGGCGGTAGAACAGTATGAGCGCTTAAAACAGGACGCAGAACCAGTCTTCCTCTGAGGTCGCGGCTAAATAAGCGAGAGATCAGCTATCAAGTATCTATTCAGGATATGTTCTCTCGAATAGAAGGCACGCATCAAACACATCCTCCGAGATTGTGGAGTTGCGAATGCCGGTCAAAACGTTCACGGGATCGACTCTATTCGTACCAGTACCCGATAGAAATAGCCGCGATTACGCTCTAATAGCTATCATAGAGACAGAATTATTATACTAAACAAACTTATCGGTCGAAATCTACCTCAGCAAAGAGTGATGCCTCTCGCGAAGGGCTAGCCCAGACCGAGTTCTAAATGAGTGTGATCAGCTCTTTGTCCAGCCAATCAAGAAACCGGCTGAGCGTTATCCGTGGCTTCTTCCGGGTTTTAATGACTCCAATGCGCTCCTGTGTGAGGAAATCGACTAACAACCACATATTGTAGACTACACACCCGAAGGCGAAATGGAACCACCGCACTCCGAACTCCTTCGAGGTAGTCCACGCTGCTGCGTTCTTGATCGACGAGTACGAGTTCTCGATCGCTCCGCGGTCACTGTACTGTTCAATCTGCTTTTTCGCCCAGCGCCGATCGAGTGCGACCTCGTCACTCACATCGAGACTGGTGATAAACGGCTGTGGCGATCCCTCTTCATGGACATCATCATCTTCCGCTGGGGGTAACACGGCAACGGTCGTATGTACCGTGTGGTTTGAGACGCCACCCTTCACTACACCGTGCATGACGAAATCCTCCTCGACATACAGCGGGGTGTCGTTCGGTTCGTGATACCCCTGCTTCACTTGGTCAAACCGGTCACACATCGGTCCAATTCGATGCTGATCTTTCTGAGCAGGGATCACGTAGTCCAATCCCTTGTCGGTAAGCGTCTGAATGACGTCCACAGCGTGGAATTCCCGATCGGCATACACCATCCTGATGTCGACATAGTCTTCGGCGATCGAGAGAAGTCGCCGTGCAACATCCCCGATATAGTAGGAATTACCCTTGCCGGGATAGGCGTCTGTCGCGGCGTAGTCTGTACTCCCAAGCGGACACACCCCGACGACATAGTGAGTGTTCTCGCCGACGATCACGACCGTCGCAAACTTGTGACACCAGGTGTATCCCTTTCCCTCTGGCGCGCCCTGGACCCATTTCATCTCGTCGCGATCGCCATAGTAGGCAACATACGTGATGTCCAGCGCGACTTTCGCCCGAGTTCCAAACCGTGAGCCGTTATCGTGTTCGAGTTCCCTGAGCCGGGGCTTTGCGCGCGTGTAGGTCTTTCGCAAGGCGAAATTCAGCACGGTCGCAATCTCATCGACGGACATCTGTTTGAGGGCTTCCAACAGCGTCTCTCCAGATGGGCCGTCCTCGTAGAACGGGTCATCAACAGCGGGATCTGGATTTTTCATGTCACCCAGCTTCTGCCCTGAACCGTGCGCCGCCTGCTGCTTGATCGACGCGATTGCTTCTAAGACGAGTAATTCATCGTCGTCGTAGATCGCATCATCTGATCGGGAGAGTGAGATTGAGGGGATGGCTACTGATTTCAGCTCATTAAGCACCTCTTGTCCCTTCTTTCGCAGCAAGCGTTGGACGGTTCGATTTGATAGCGACTGTTTGTCTTCGTCGTCCGCTGTTTTGAGAAGATCATTCCCGATTGGTGCGCCTCGTTCAGCAGCAAGTGTTCGAATCTCTTTCACTCCCCGTTCCACGGGTGACTGAAGTTCTTCGAATCGTCCTCCATCTAATCGCGTTGGCTTGAACGTGCTTTCTGAGGGAAGATCGTCGAGGTCAAAACCCATAGCAGTGGCCAACTCTGGATTTGCTTCAAGTTGGTCCGGGATCGTCGTCAAGGAGACATCTTCGGCTTTCGCCCACACGTATGCGAGAAACATTTGTGGAAACGGTGTGGCAGTGTGCCAATCTGGATATCTGTCTCGTCGTTCAAATCGGTCGGTGTCAAACTCATCAACGAAATCTATCCATTCTGTCTCTTCGTCGATGATCTCATCTGCTTGCTTTCCAAGGCCTGTGACCGGGGAGGAGGGGGTATCTGGGAGAGTCATAGTAAAATATTATTTTGTTGAATAGTAGCTCAGAATCTGAGTAAAGTGTATGGGTGTCGTTTCCGGAAACAAATACACGTATGACGCGAGGTCTGGCTGCCAAATAAGTAGAATTCGCTGAGTAGACTCCACCTCTGATACCGCTCGGCTGGTGAGCCAATTCTAAACCAGATATCACTCAGATTCTGAGCAGAATCAAAATCTTAGTTGATGTCCCTCTACGACCTACCTGATGACTAATCAAATCGCGGAATTTTTTAAGAGAGATGGCGCAATTGGGTTGATTCTCGCAATTGGTCCTGAGAACGCCCGATTCAAAAAAATAGTATCTCAAGTAGCAGTAAGCCATGATACGGTGTCTAACCGGGTCGAAGAGGCTCGCAATATGGGATTGATCAAGGCAGAAGCTGTTTCAGATATAGGAACGAGCTTCACTAACAAACTCACACCAGCTGGAGAGATCTGTTACTGGGGAATGGTAGAATTAGGACTAGATGACGCATATTCAGAATATGTTAACGCGATTAAGAACTACAACGATTTGTCAGACAAATACGCTCAACAGGTCGGTGACGAAACAGAGTGGTTAGATTGGGTACTTGAGAGTGATGTTCGCGTGGATAGCTTACTAACGAAGTTCGAGGCGCGAGGAGAAGATATGATACCCCCCTTTTCATCCTATCCAGAACCGGTTAAAGAAGCCCTCCAGCAGCAGTCAGTTGAGCCACTCAAAAATATCGATCACAAGGATGTCTGGTTATGGCGTATTATACACTACCCTCCAGAACCCGACCACGAAGATCATCCGACACTACCGTATAACAACGATACATAGATTTCTGGCTTTGTTGACTCGATGGAACGCTGCTATTCCTAGAGAACGTGAAACAATAGTACCTCAAACGATGATTCTTGGTGACTCGCAGTAGCAGAATTAATACGGTATTACTGCAACCTCGGACGAGCTGTTGATCGAGAGAACTACTCTACTCACCGATACGTCACTGTACCGGTCGCGTGCTTCACGCGTTCGACCGACTGCTCTTCAACGAAGCATTCTAACAGATTCCGCACCGTCCCGCACATTCTTAGCGTGCTTATAAACCTACAAATGAAACTGGGAAATTCCCGTGCTGGTGACTCCAAATTCGGTGCGAAAACTGACCGAGATCTGATTAATAACTAAAAATTAGTATCTTAGATGATAGAAAGTGCGAAAATCCGCAAAAACCGATAAAGCAGCCGCTATTGAGTTGATGAACTCTGAGTGGAAAAAGTGTTACCCGACTTCCCGTAGGAAGTCACCCAATGCTCGAACAAACGTCTTCGCCGTGATCTCTGGTGGCGACCGGATCGGCTCGTCGAGCGCGACCTTGATCAGATAGTCTGTGAGTCGCCACAGATTGTAAATCAGCGTCGACAGCGCAAAGTTACACAACCGAAGTCGGTAGTCCGTCGACGAGGTCTTCGGCATGAAACTCTTGATCGACTTGTACTGGTTCTCGATATCCCAGCGCTGACTGTATCCGTTCACGATACTCCTAATCTCCGCTGGTTCAACGCGGTCTTCATTCGTCACGAATACCGCGTACTTCCCGTCAGCATCGTCACTCGTGCTCGGCGCGTACAGGTACTCACCCTCGTGATGTACCTCGCCGTCGGTTCTAAACGGAACGCCGTGCTTGACAGCTGCGTCTGCAGTCGGATGCTCCTGTATATTCTGAATCGCCGCCAAGTCATCCTCGTACGTCGGCACTGGAGAGAGATACGTAAGCCCGCGTTCGTGAACATCTGCGTACACGCGATTGGCGTAGAATCCACGATCGAACATTACCGTGTCCAAATCGACGAACTGCTCTGCGCGGTCAAGTAACCGACTCACCAGGTCAGCCTTCGAATACGATGGCGAGTCGTCGGGCTCCCACGCAGAGTTCTCTTTAACCGGTTCAATGCCGAGGACAATCGGTGCGTGATCCCCGACTAAGGTGATTGTCGCGTACTTGTAGCCGCGTTTGTACTCGCCGTCCTTCTTGTACCCGCTCACCATCTTCGGGTAGTCCGGCTTCGCGATACCCGCTTCTTTGTCCTCCCACGGCCAGACGTGGAACTGCTCGTGCGTGATGTCGATCGCTGCAACGGTCTCCCGAGAGTCAAACGGATCGTCTCCGCGAATCGAGTTGACGACGTTCTCTGTGGCAGCATTGAATGCTGTCATAACGGAATCTCGAATTCGATCGATTCCGGGCATCGAATCATCATCCTCGAAATCCGCGAACGTGAGCTGGTCGTCCGAGTCTTCGGGTGTCGCGATCTTCTTAATTGCCCGTAAGAAGGTCGAGTCGTCGCAGATAAGGTCGTCGTCGGTGAGCCAGCCGTACTCGGCTTCTGAATGAGCACTGCCGTTGTTCGCACAGATGCTCGCGAACATGTCCAGCATTACCTCGTCGGAGTATTTTTTGTGGGCCGCTCGACGGGTGTCGAACTCCGGAAGGACGTGTTTTCGAGCGAGTGTCAGGGTCTTCTGGGCCTTCTCCTTCTTGTACTCGTTCGCACTTTGTGACTCCTCCTCAGTGTCTGGGACTGATGGAACGAGGCCTTCCGTGAGGACATCGTTGTCGAGAGCAACTTCCCGGATACCAGCAACCGTCCGATTCAGGCTTTTTTGAGTGTCCTCGCTGAACTGCGCGTGCGCGTACGAAAGCTCTTGTTGAGTGGGCGTATTCGAGAGATCGGTAATATCGAGGTGGAAGCTCTTGACCAAGCTTGGCTCCCGGCCAAGTCGCTGCGCTAATTCGTTCTGTGAGACACCTCGAATCCCCTTGAACAAGAGCGTACGGAACATCTCGTCAGTCCCGAAGTCAACGCGATTCTGATCGCGGGCATCCTCGAGATTGGCGACGGGAATTGAGAGTTTCCGGATGACGTCCCAGAGATGGTCTTCCCGCTCACAGAGCGTCTCCGCGTGAACAATGATTGACTCAGCGACAGCCGACGGGTCAGTCGACATTGAGCCACCTCCGGGACAACCTGCTCTGTTTCTGGGCTGCGGTCGGCCAGATACTGGAGTGATAGGGTGTAGAAGCGTCTGCTGTGAAGGAGCGAATATCAGTATAGAATAGAGTGAAAACTTGATTGTGCATTAATTCCGAGTGTCTGCTCTTGGCTTGTAGTGGGAGACATATGAAGAGGTATGCGTGCTGTACTTGGAGAATTGATTGTGGCTACAATTCGATGTGAGTCAAGAATCAGTATGAATAGAATATCGCTTGGATTTATAGTAGTGGGCCAAGAACAGGGAGACATAATGGGCTTGGACGAACTCGAATCGTTTCTTCGCAAGAAGGGAGCGGCGGAATTTATCACGGAGATCGGGACGGGAACAGCGACGTTCAACGCACTCGTCGACGCGGTTTCGGTAAGTGGATCGACAGTGTCCTCGCGGCTCTCGGAAGGTGTTGAGCGCGACGTGTTCACGGTGAGTCACAGGCCGACCGAGCATGGGACAGAGAAGCGGTATGAGCTCACGATCCTCGGGCGTCGCGTGTATGATTGGGCAGTACAGACGGAGTTCGAGCGGAAGGCCCGAGAGCTCCGACGGATTCGGCAGGAACGTGAGACGGCGTTCGAACAGCTGGTTGGGAAAATCAATCGGGATCTGGAGATTCGCAAAATGGTAGTCGACGTAGATCCAATGGTGGATGAGGACGTAGAGCTGCCTGAGGGTACGTCTGTCGTGCAGAAAGAGCCGTCAGAGGAAGCACTCCGTGAAGCTCATTTCGAACGGATGGAAGAATCCCTCGAGCCCATTACAGACGACCAATCCGAAGAGAATAGTGAATGAAAACAAACTCCTGAACGCTAAGTACAGACGGCCTTCCTATTGTTCGATAAAGGACGAGACTTCGCCGACAACCCCCGTTCGCTGATTCCGATGGGCGAGCGCGACAGCATCTGACTCCTTGACTTCAACTATGCGTACAATCTCTTCTGCGCGTACTCCGACGCCGACGAATTCCCGGTCGTCTCCTTCGAGAACCACCTTGACGGGCGCATCGAAGCGGACGAACGCTATGCGGAGTAACACCTAACTCCCCGCCCGAAAGACCTCCGCGTATGAACCGCGAACGCACCGTCCGTGCCCTCCCACGCGTTCTCGCCGCCATCGCCCTGCTCGTCCCGTTCGCCGCTGTTCTCTCCAGCATCGAACCTCCACCCGCGACTGCCATCCTTCTCAGCCCCCTCGTTCTCGTCGCCGCCGTCCTCGTGCGCGCCGGTGTCACCCGCGACCCCGTCGACATCATCCTCGCCACCGTCACCGCGCCCTGTATCCTCGCCGTCGCCTACGCCTTCTACGAACACCTCGCCCTCACCCCCGGCGTCGTCTGGGGACCGCTCTTCGTCGCCCTCGGCACAGCTCTCCTGGCCCTCGCCGTCCTTTCTGACGCCGCCATCGAACGACTCACTGGCACACAGACGGCTTAACCGCAGGCAACACAGTTTCTTTAGAATAATGAGCGGAACGGCTGGTCGATACGCACTATTCAGCGACCGACTGTTTCATACTGCGTCATATAGAGGGGTTCAACAGAGGAACTTTGGTGAGATCCGGAGTGCTTGATCGATGTCTATTAACACTCTCTCGTTACAGCCCAACCTTTCGGAGCGGATACCACAATATAAACGGGAGTGACACGCCGACAATGAGGATTAAGAGAAACACTACCGAGTCAGAGAGTCCAAGAGCATCTTGACCGAGTGTCACAACTATCGCATTCACAGCAAGAATAGTGAGTCCGATCAGGCCGTATCCTACGATACGGTTGTCGAAATCACCACTTGACTCGCGATACTCTCTTTTGTAGTCTTCGACTAATTGTCCAATCATTAGATTGAGTTTTTTTACAAAATATTATAAGTTTTCTGGCGCCGCTCTACGAGCTGATCGTTACAACCTCTTCATATCCGACCGGTGGTGGGAACGCATCTTCAAGATGGAGAAGCGGCGGGTCCGAACCGTAGGTGAGCATGTCTGTATCTTCATCCATCCAGATGCCACTCGCCAGCGGCTGGATCGCAGCTTCACAGATCCCAAAGGCACATTTGTCGATATCACGGTAAGCCGATCTAATATTCGTCATGTCTTTGAACTCATCAATTGCGAACCCCACGAGTCCTCCAAGGACTGAACCGAGTGCGGCACCCGGAATAGAAGCAGCCAGTCCTCCGAGAATAGCTCCCAGAGCGGACGTAATAACCTCAGTTGTTAGGTCACCGAGAAACTTCTCGTAATCAATCGAAGCGCCAAGTTGGCGGTGGGAGTTTTGTTCAGTATAGATAAAAGGCGAGACTGTAGTAAGGGGTAGTTACTCCTCGTTAAAAGCCGAGTAATTCGTTATTTTCCGAATAAACAGAATGAATACTAGAACAGTCAACATCAACATGAGGTGACGCAATCATGACAAAACCACGCCGAAGACGGTTGTTACAGTTGGTTGGTTCAGGTGTACTGGCTGGCGTAGTACCTGGAGTTGGAACTGCAAAACAGGCCACATATCCTGAGGTGAGTGATCTCGGGATGTATGAGGATCACCCAGTCGAAGTCTTTGCTGCCGGCGCGCAGCCCCATCCGAATCAGAATCGGATTGCAGTCGTAACTGCTGCGTTTGGTGATGGAATCCAGTTATATATCGCTGATGGAGCCGAAACGGTTAATGACGTTCCGGAATCCGTTTACAGGATTACCGATGACGCTAATGGTGGAGTTTTCGAGCCACGCTGGAAAGAAGGCAACCGTATTGAATATGTAAAAGATTTCGTACGGTATAAGTTGAAGATACCTCCGTCGTATAAAAAACTCGACCACAAAACCGTCACTGAAAACGTGCTCGAAGAGAACGGGGGTGATTCGACATGAGCTCGCTACCTTTCCCCATCCCAGGCAGCTTACCGTTCGACCTTTGTGCGCCGACACCAGAAGGAACAAAACTTTGCGTCCAGACAGGTAGTATCGAAGGAAACATCGGTGAACCGCGTGATTGTCAGAACGGGTCAACGCCGCCGCTCGTATCAGTTGATGTAACGTACCAAGAAGAAACAATCGAGGTACTTGACGACGGAGAGGTCCTCATTGAGAATAGTGTCTGGATCGGCGTTGAAGAAGATCTCGACGCAGTATGGGTCGGTGAGGAGACGGCTGAGGGTTGCGCACGGTTTGGCCTCCCAGACGTGGATCCGACTGCCGCAGTCGACACTGTTATTAACACAGTGGATGATGTCGCTAAAGATGTGGTCAGAGATCTAGGTCAAGATCCTAACAGAGGGACTGGGCAGGTTCTCTACGCCTTCTTGCTCGTCATCATTGCCCTTATCATCGTCTTCGACGGTTTCCCATTCCCGGCCTAATCACATCAACTATATCACTTCGACCTCAATTTATAGCGTGTCAATATGATCAAAACGCCACATCCATTGAAACTCGGGGGGCTTACCATCGTAGCAGTCATCTTAGTGGTTTTGTTACTTGGTACGGAGTCGTGGCCGATGCGGGTGGCGCTACTAGCACTCGGTGCCGTCGGTGCTTTGACTGCGGTTGATCTACCGTTCCCACAGTATCATTTACTTGGGGCTCTATCAGTCACGGTGTTTGGAACGGCAGCAGCCAGTTATGCGACCGGCGGATTCAGGCGTAGTGTCGTTTCGTTTAGCATTATGGGGACTGTCGTTGCGACTGCTTATCTTTTTGTTTACTGGAAACAGACCCATGCCGGATGATCGTCAAGCCCGGATATCTCGGTGGTGGTACAGTGTCGCTGTCCCAGTAGTGGCCTTGGGCCTGACGTGGATGGCGTGGGCGACGCTACACCTAGTGAGCGAGGTCCGTGGCACACCATCTGCGCTGGTCCCGGCAAATCAGCTACTCACAGGTCCGTTTCTTGCCTCGTTGGTTGTAACAGTCGCATTCATAACCGCAGTGGTACTGTTGATTCCGTTGTTCTCGGTGAGCCTTTGGCTTGATATCAGGGCAGTTCGACGGAGTGATTGTAGCTGGTCTCCTAATCGTATTGTTTACGGTGGCGTTGCGCTCTTACATCTGGTTTCGATTGGCGTCCCAACGGCCCAGTTGCTGACGGTACCCGCAGGTATTTGGTACATATACACACGCTACAGGCGCATCGGCCTTCGTTGAAATAAATACAAACGCTCTTTTGTAGGAGATTGTTGATGCTGGCAAGCTGTCGCCGTCGAGTCGAAGAGGACAAGGACACCGCGTTAGCGGTGTCCGACACGAATGATTCCGCTCAATGCGTTAGGGTTGGAATGGCTGTGTTGAATCGCTGTAAGGCGGAGAGATTCACTGTTTGACGAAGCGTTTGATGTTATAGACGACACACATCAGCGCGATTTTGCGGAACTCACGGAACCATGACCGCGCTCGCACGGCGAAGCCGAGCGAGCGCTTCACAGCCGAGTTCACGGTTTCCGTCATAGAGCGCTGATTGTAGCGGTTATCGTCGATTCTGGCGTTGTGCGCGTGGTCGTACGGCGCGAAGATGCGGTGCTTGATCAGCGGTCTGATCCCGAGCTCGCGTAATCCTTCACGAAGCGATTGCTTGTCATAGCCTTTATCCGCGGCGAGAGACCGCAGATCGCCCGCATTCCGGCGGGCGATCTGCTCAGCAAGGTCTACGTCGCTTTCTTCCCGATTCGTTGAGCAGTGAACGTCAAGGACGGCTTGAGACGCTGTATCGACGAGTTTTGTGACTTTTAGCTTCTGAACGCGGTAGCTGATTCGCTGGCAGTAGTGGCGGCTGGCTGGTGAGCGGTCGTAGAACGTGGCGTCAATCGCGGCGTGTTCAGAGAGTTCGTGCAGCTGCGCCGACTGGCGCAGCAGCACTCGACAGACGCTCATGCTGATCCGGTCGAACGCCTTACACAACGTGGACGGTGCGGAGATATCGGCCGCGTTGAGGCCGATCTCCCCAATTATTTGTGGCATCTCTTTGAGCAGGTCGATAGTCATGCGGTACGATGAATCGAGGTAAATACCCAGACAGTGAAGGGAAACGAGTGCATAGTCGGCAAATCCGCCGCCACCGTCCGGGGCGGCGGATTCGCCTCCATCGCCAGTAACTCTTTGAGCAACCGGCACAACCTCCCCGATGAAGCGGGAGATTTGTGTCATAGGCAACCGAATCTTCCCGCTTCAACTCCTTTGATTTAGTGGCCTACCCCGCTGCTGTATGGTGATTCAACACAGCCGCTCAAAGTGGCTGTTATCAAGAATGGTATGATCTGCCCCACCATATCTTACGTACTTATTAGTTATGAGTAAGTATTAAGTTAAGTAATTCCTAACTATAAATGAAATTATGTCGGGTCCCGCTACCGATGAACTCGCATCTGTCCTCCTCAAGCGTTATGAGTGTCTCAACGCGCTTGTCAACCAACCCCAAGCCAAGCCCGAACTCGTTGATACACTTAACATGCCTCGTTCAACCCTTGATGATGTCGTTCGTGAACTTGAACAGGCTGACCCTGTTGAGTACGGAGATGGAGACTGGTATCTAACACAGTCAGGCCGGTTAGCCTGCTGCGCACACCGCGACTACCTCAACCGACTCAATAGCCTCAGAGATGTTTCATCAATGCTTGATTCCGTTGGCACTGGTGAGGAGGTCAGTTGGGCGTTCATCGACGGTGCGGATACCTACGAAAATCATTCAAATGTTCAGAACGCCGTGATGACTAAACTCCTAGACTTTGCCGAAGTAGCTACTGAAATTCGTGTTGTAACACCGAATATCGTTGCTGGGTATGCTGACAAGTTCTACCAAAGCGGGATTTCAGGACAAGATACCACGTTTGAGATGATCATTCCTCCAGAGATCCATAGCTGGTTCCAATCAACACATCCGTCAGTCGCGAAAAATATACTGGACGATCCGGATATGAATATCTTACAGGCTTCTATTCAATTCTCGTTCGGGCTTTCAATTTTCGACCACAACCACGCAGGAATCACTATCTTCACTGAACATGGGATAGCTGGTCTGCTAGTCAACGATACCGACGACGCACTCGCTTGGGCTGAGGAACAGTACAAGCGTGTGAAACAGGATGCAGAGCCTCTCTTTCTTCGCGGAGCGTCTACAACAACCAATTAAAAAGTTCAACGAGTCAGTTTTAATCCGAGTATTGCTGGAAGTATACTCTTACGTTTGAGGGTTGATGGCGTCGGAAGTCTGGCACAGGGTAGCGACATACATGAGTTAGTTTAGATAATTTGGCCGCCGAGATCGTCTTTTCCCGGTTAATCGGCATATAAATGTCAACTAAACATTGGTTTGTAGGCCTGTACCTTCTGAACTTGTGGTCCCGCGCGACGGGTCGTAGTCGTCCTCGAACTCCACAACGAGATCGGCGACGACCTAGCAGCGGTTGACGACTATCCCATCGAGGACTTCATCTGGTTCGGGTAGGTCTCGGGGGCGCAGCACGTTCGATAATTGCTGTCTCGGCCATCTTATCGTTGTCCATGCGGCGAAGAACCACAGTTCTTGATCATGTGGGTAGAATGTGATGGCAGAAGGTATTCAGCAACTTCACCTGACGGAGTACCCGACGAGACACGCGTTCAGGCTCGTGAACGATGGCCACACAAATCTGTGTATCGTCGGGAATAAATCGAGGACGACAAACTGGCCGAACTCGAAGACGAAGCCCGCGAGGCGTTGATAGACCTCTTCGACGCGATGGCCGAGCAGCGGGGACTCAACGAGCAGCAATTCGAGGACGTCTACTTGAACCAAGGCTTGGAGGTGTGTTTCCCTGTTTCTCGATGGAACCGAGGTACAGACGCTCACGGCGACTATGGACTGTGTAGGCCGCGATGAACAGCAGATAGACGGGGAAATTGATATTAATATTGGATTCGGCGGAAATGACACGGTGAAATGATGATTCCCAGTGCTGAATTAGTATCTCTCATCGACCGGGTGCTTCAGATGAGAATCTATCCGAAAAAGAGGATTTCAAAGCCTGTGGCCTAATGGGCTCTATTTTCTGAATGAGAGCTATTTGTCATCTTAGTAACGACAAGTTTGAACAGGAATACGACGGTAACGGCAAAAGCGATATGAACTGTAATAGTCACGATACCCCCACCAAGCATTATTGGCAGATTGTATAAAATGAACTCTAGTGGTGAAAGCAGATTGCCAAATACGAGGTTGATGTTCTGGTTGCTAGTTTGAGTGAAGATGGGACTGTACCATGGGTACAGCCAAGCTAATGCCCAAACTGCTGCCACCTCTTTGTTGAAGACGTACTTTTTTAAAGATTTTTTATCTACCATTTGTCTGTATTTTTTCTCCGTGATATAAATACTTTTGGCTGATTAGGATTCAGATCTCGTCGATAGACAACGAATCTATTTGTACCTGATTGAGGGCTGCGTAGTAGTCGGAGAACACATCGTACCCAATTCCTTGAATTTCGGTATTGAGTCGAAGCCCGACAAGATAATCAGTTTGACCACTCAAAGCGAATCCAGCAGATCGGCTGACGGAACCCTCATTTCCTCCCCTATCAACAATCTCAGTCCGGCGGTTGCCTTCTAGTTCCTCTACAAAGAGCGTAATTGTCGCACTTCCGTTACTACTAACGTTCCCATTCCGCTGGTAGTCACAGGTGACCTCGAAATCCCCAGAACTATCTGGATAGTAGAAGCCGGCACGTTCCACCCAAGCCACTGCATTCCCATATCCTGCCGAGATACAACTGGCTTCCATTATATTCCCAGTCAAGAAGCGCGTTTGCGTGAGACCGGTTCCAGAAGCGTTCTCGTCTGTAATCGTAGGGCTTAGATCTGTACTCTGAGGAATTGGGATGTCACTACGAGTGGATTGTCCCTTCGTATCTGCCTCTCGCTCGGCTCGCTTGATTGCCTCAGCAATTTTTTCGGTGTTGTCAATCAAGTACTTAGTGAATTCAGAGTATGCCTCCTCCTTTTCATCGCTGCTGACCCCTTCGACTCGGCCCTCATTCTCAAGCTCAACAAATTTGTCTGTGAGTATTTTGGCTTCTTCGGCACCGTAGTGCTCTTTGTTGGTCTCGTAGATCTCTTGCTGCTGTTCGGTGTACTCAGATGGACCTCCAGCTGAGACAGAACCCGTTACAACCGGAACACCAGCTGTAGACAAGCCGATAGCACTAGCTCCCATAGAGAACGCACGGCGGTTGATGTTTGTTTTCGATTCATTTTCGCCGTCTCCTGTGTTTGGATTTGACATCCATTACAATCTGGTCTGCGTAAATATTTTACATTAATGTAGTTACAAATATTCAAAGGCTGAAGAAACGTACAATCCTTGATCAATATTAGTCACGCTCGGTGTACTGTAGATCGGTTCGCGGATTGCCTACGGTGGTACACTAACCGGGTGCTGTTTGAGTCAGACTGAGACCTCACGAGGAGACTGATCCGGTCAGTCAAGGTCTGGCCACTCCCAATACAGGTGTCTATGTCGTATTCGAAACTCTCATCGACCGGGTGTCCAGGGGAAGGATATATCTGAAGAAGAGGCTCGCGGCGCCCTAGCCAGTATAAGATGATCCCTCTTGCGCCCACCATTTTATTTCTAAAATCTTATTGATATTCTGGCATTGGGTACTCTTGGCTTACTCGGCGCTGTAACCTGTTTCAGTTTGATCGTAGAGTCTGCCGTACACCCTTCGACCTGTTTCCCAGTCATAGTAGGTAGGAAGAGACGGGTACGGTGAGCAAGAGTTGTTGAGAACTATTTTGATCAGCCGTCTAGTCTCTGTGCTTTTGAATGGCTATTCAGAGGTTCTCGGCCCCGATTTTCGTATTTTGCCCACTTATTAGTAGTTCTTCTCGTGAATATCAAATCATTATTTGATAGATCCATAACATTAATTTTGGTTAGTACACTAAGCTGATTTATGGTGTCCTCCACTAGTGAAATTATTGAGGTGGTCCTCAAACGGCGAGTCGTCCTCAAATATATCTGTCAATGTAAGCCAGATAAACGCACACTCGTTGAGAATCTCTCCCAATCACGTCCCACGATTGACCGGTCAGTTCGAGAATTAGAAGACCTTGATCTTGTGGAACGTGTGAACGGAGTCTGTAAGCCAACCTACGCTGGCCAGACTGCATATGAACTCTGTGAAGAGTTCAGAAGTTCATTTCAGATGTTACAAGAACTAAGTACTGAACTGTCACCTCTCCCGCTTGAGGCAGGTCTCGACAAGTCAATTTTTCTCGACGGATCTGTATTTCAACCTCCCGACTACGCTCCATACGAGAAGATACAGCTGCTAGACAACGATCTCAGAAACGGAGAGAAAATTATAGCAGCCACAGAAATACTGATCCCTCACATCGACGAGGTTCTAAAACAGGGCACAAACGGGGAAGTCGATATCACCCTGTTCGTGAGCAATGACGTTTTGGAGGTTCTTCTCGACAATCAGCCCGGTAGTATCATCCCCCATATCGAATCTGGTGACACTGTCTACAGGGGAATCGAGGTTTCACGCTACAGTCTCTTCTTGATTGACGCCGAAATTCTGTATATAGGTATCTATTCAGACACGAACCATCTTTCAACTGTTATTCGAAACACAAACAAGCAGGCAATTCAATGGGCGAAAAGATCTGTCTCCGAACTTGAGGAAGAAGGTACACTCCTCACAGGATAAGAGTTTATTTATTTTAAAATATTCTCAAGTAGAATTCAATTATGCTACTGTAGGTTTTGACATGCCCTTTCAGTCCTTCTGTTAGATCCTAGTTGTGAATAAAAGAAGTCGTGAACGTTTCGTGTCGTTCGTAACTTAACGGTCCCCACCTCAAACACAGTTTCGGAGGATAGGCCAGTTTTGGATCGAATCGCCATCAAGTCGTGGTGATTCTCAGCAGTCGGAGATCGATTTTGAATCCTTGCTCTCGGACTACCGGACGAGC
Organism: Halorubrum sp. Atlit-28R; assembly: GCF_003665955.1. Taxonomy (NCBI): domain Archaea; kingdom Methanobacteriati; phylum Methanobacteriota; class Halobacteria; order Halobacteriales; family Haloferacaceae; genus Halorubrum; species Halorubrum sp. Atlit-28R. The sequence goes on along the minus strand of NZ_QPLS01000010.1, from coordinate 15,588 downwards.
GTACGAAATTGCGCGGATTTTGGCGCTGCTGAATACGGTTGTCACTCTTGAGCGGCGAACCCAGCGAGAGCTCAGCCGATTAGTCGTGCGGGATCAACGCCGAGGCAACGAGCTCAACACACTCACCCGCAGTCAACACGGGTGCGTAGTCCATCTCTCCGTCGACACCTGCTTTCAGCAGGAAATCGGTGAGCCGCCAGATATTGTACAAGAGGACCGCGAACACGAAGTAGAACAGACGAACACGGTAGTCTTTCGAGGAGATCTTCGCGAGAAAGTCGCCCTTGATCGATTTGTACTCGCTCTCGATTTGCCACCGGCGACTATACCGTTTACAGAACGCTTTTGCCTCCTCGGGACCGACTCGGAGATTCGTCGCGAAGACGGCCGTTCCCTCTCCACTCGTCGACGGCACGTACAGGAGCCGCATTGGATGCGATCCAGATTCCACATGGACAGAAGCCGACTCAACAGCCACCTCTTGGTCGTCTTCCTCCATTTGTTCAAGTACATCCCGTTCGGAGGTGGAGACTCGCTTGGGTATGAGGTAGTTCACATTGAGGTTTGAGAGTGTCTGGAACACTTGTATCGAGTCGAACTCCCGATCACACAGCACTGTCTCGATTGGAACGTGCTCTTTCGCTCGTCGAACGAGCCGTCGCACAGTACGATGGATCTGATTCGACGGGTTCTCATCCCACTCAGAGCTCTCTTGAACCGGTTCAACAGCTAAGATCAGCGGGATGTTCTGCCCGATAATCGAAAGCGTCGCAAATTTGAACGCTCGACCGTCTCTATCCTTGGTTCCACTGACCATCGGCATCTCTTCGACATCCCCGTAGTAGGGAATGGTCGTGATATCGATTGCCGCAGTAACCGGCCTTCGAAAGGATGTCTCCGAGGCGATCACGGAGAGCAAGCGGTCTGTACTCTCATTGAAGCCGTTCACGAGCTCTTCGGGATCGAACTGCTTGACAGCGCGGAGGTGCGTGTCGCCGTGAGGACCGTACTCTTCACCACGCCGGTACTGGAAGCGAGTCGCTCCCTGCGCAGTTCCACAGTGGACCATCCCCATGAACGTCTGTAACTCGAAAAATTGCGTGTCCTCGTACGAGGCGTTCGACGCCCGATCAGAGTCGAAGTGTCCAAAGGCGTGATCACGCGCGAGGCGCGTCGTCTGAATGATCTCGTTCTGTGAGAAAGAGTCGTCCTCTGTTGCGTCTGCGGCTTTCTCAGTATCCTCGACGATCTCTGCTTTTGGCCGAACCTCGGGCGCTGAGATGTTGCGATCGTGGACCTCTTTGACAACAAAGCCGGCGGCAGCATGGACGTATTCGTGGGTCGCGTCGTCGAACCGGTTCCGCCATGCCCGGGAGAACGCCGATTCGTCGGGCACTCGGCTGAAACCGAGGATAGTCGCCACTTCCGGTTGCCAGGTGAGTCGTCGAGTGAAGTCAGCGTACGAATCCCCAGTAATCTCCATGAACACGAATGAGAGAATCATCGCGCGAAAGGAGAGTGCGGGGTGCCATGCTGGATACCCGTCTTCGATCGCGTCTATCGCGTGATCTAGGTTCTCAAATGCGGTTACAAGATCGGATTCCTTGAGATTGTTTCGGACATAAATTCCTAGTTGATACGCTTCACACAGCAAGCGTAGTCGGTGATTCTCACTATGATCTGAATCATCAGATCTGTTCATACCATAAATAAAAGCAATAGCAAGGTTAATTCTTCAAACACAGGTATCGGAGTACATGTAGACGTGATGAGCTAATTTGTTCTCGTTATTAGAGTATTACAAAGAACTGTTCTAGAATTAGTACATATAGCTTTGTATCCACTAGTAATTATCAAAGAATCAATAAGCTTTGTGAAGCTACACGAGTCGTTGCCCATAGACAGTTTATCTGAATACTAACCGTATTAAATAACAGCGAACAATAGTAGTGAATGTCTTTTACTTTCCATCTGTACTCTGTGGATTTGCGTTCGATCCACCATAAAAATTTTATACATGGGATTTGAATAATTGGCGTATGAATATATCGGTCCAGAACCGCCGTCAGTTGGCAGTAGCTGGTACAATTTACTTCGGATCAGTACTTATAGCAGGTTTACCTCTAATGTATGCCATTTACTACTTTTTCACGGAGACCGCTGTACTTTTAAATCTTAATTTAGGTGCCACCTTTTTATGGCAAGCTCTGTTGGCGGGGATAGCCTTCGTCATTGGTATTTTTGTTGCTGGTAAAATTGCGGAACAGGTTCTCAGAAAAATCTCACAAGCAGCATAAGTGAATAACCAAGGTTGGTTATTTTGTGTATGTGTTTAAATGTGTAAGATCCACATTCTACGCAGTCTTAAGAATTAGTTCTCGTTCAAGCGAGTTCAACATGGTGTTTTGATCCATAGGAGCCGACAGGCAGCAGATTTCTAGAGATAATTAACAAAATAATATATACTAGGCACCTGCTGGCAGGGAATAAAAATATATTCCGCATATCTGTGCTGGTATTTAATATTGCTAATTCGGTCCAGTAGTTAACGGTGGCGAAAGAGCCCAATTGACACTGGAATTCGTCAGATCTACCTCTAAGGTTGAAATACTGGCACTAACCCCTAAGCCAATACTGATTGGTTGGGGAGTGTCAATTCCGGTCCACGTGTGTTCGTATTCAAGGGCAACGGGAGCAGATTCACTGGTCCCAGTTTTTTCAAGTACGATCTGGCTCGTTACAGTTGTTGGCTCGTTCAGTAGATCCGGAAGTTCTACTTCGATGCCGGTCCCTCTGTTAAGTTCAATAGTAGCCACACTGGCTGATGCCCCACCTGCATCACTACTGGCAGCTGTCGCATTTTCGATATCAAAATCCGGATCAACAGTCCATTCATTAGTATCGAAAAGAAGACCAAGAGCGTCAGGAACAAGCGCCGCGTCCCGGACGCTAAGCACCCTGTCAGCTAAAGTTCCGGATCCGGTTACAACATACCTGTCTTCTCCTGAGAATTCTGCAATGTTAAGATTAAATTCTGTGTCACCATCAGGGGAAGAATAATGACCATCAGGGCTGACATCACCTTCAGACGAATCATCGGTGAGAGCACTTCCTGACCGACTCTGAGTACTTTGTTTAACGTTATTCTTTTCAAGAAGTTTACTTGCTTTCTCTGGTTCTCCCTCTAAATGAAGTTCTCGAATTTTATCGGTAAGTCCTAACTCTTTCACAGTAGGACTAGTTTCATCCGCATTAACTGAGGATACCCCAAGAACACCTAACGTGCCGATTCCACCAACCGATCTTGCGAATTTTCTACGTCGCATCGCAATTCAAACTATTAGCGAAATAACTTATAATTTTGGTGTAGAGTGGTAGTTGAATAATTTCTATGCGGAAAAAAGCCTCTGTTCCGGGTGAATTCTATTTGGCTTAGAGAAACGTTCAGATCGGTTGGTATTACTACTCGTGAGAATACTGAGACGGTATCAACAATCTCCTTTATTCGTGTCTACTCTTCTGTATAATAGTCACGCATCAAAATTCATCCTCCGAGGTTGTGCTCAAAACCCGCAGACACCCCGTTTGTTCCCATGGAGCGTCTACGGCGTCGGCCAATTAAGCTCGGCTTAGACCAGTTTCACCCCGGTCACGTACGTTTGAAGTCGGTCGCGTCCCTCGATTCGGTATGGTAGGACTACTCGGTGCGGCAACAGCATTAGCCGGAGTAGCGTTCATCCTTGACACGGACGAAGACCACGACGACATAGTCCAGAAGACGGCGGACAACCTCGAACCAAAACTCCCGGAACACGCGAGCTTGTACGCCGATCACCTCGACGGCGACTATCCGAATCCACGAGGTGCGTTCAACGGGGTCCAGAACGCACCCGAGGACCACATCCCGGACGTGGTGGTCACGTCCGGGATCAAGAACAACTTGATCATCGAGGTCGAGACGGGCAACGCAATCGACGGGAACAGCGCCGAGGCAAAATCGCAGATTGAAGACTTCTCGATACCTGGGTATCGCCGGGTACTGGTGGTTCCAGATGCCGACTTCGACGCCGTCCACGTCGACGAGTTTGAACAGCAGCTCGGCGAAGAAATCGACGGTGAGTGCTACTTCGCGACGCCCTCGGGCGTCACAGACTTGTTGGACTGAGAGACCCGCGAAAATCGGGGTAAAGTTGTATGGTGTCATTTTAGATAGCATTTGGACCTCTCAACAGATGCGCCCGTAGTAGGCCACGCGCCTAACACGACCCACAATCAGCCAGCAGTCCTGTGTGCGCGGCGGTTACATCGACCGTGGAGAGTGCCGAAGGCGAACCTTCCAGTAGGCTCGAAAATCCTTCGTCGTGACGAGACACCGCAGCTTGGTACCGTGGCGTTAGTGATGCGCGACCGAGGCGACCGGAGCAACGTCGAGGGAAAACTCGCCGTTAACGGCGCCAGCGACGCACCCGGAACGCTGGTGCGAGTGGCGATCTACAGCGAGTCCCTTTTCACCGGCAGAAAGCGTCGAAAACTTGAGCTCTCGGCTGTCTCTGTTTTCCGTTCCGCTAACCATTAGCGTTCCTTCAACATCACCGTAATAGGGGATAGTCGAGGGGCATTCGCAGTAGAGAGATAGCAACAGGAGAGATCTGCCTCCATTTTGGTTCAGGTCAAAGGGCCAGAATAGTAGACACGTATCAAATCCATTCTCGGAGATTGTGTACAAGATATCAGAAGATTTGTACCTCAATTAGGGGTTACAAAACGGATTTATTGCTTAAACCTCACTAAGAGGTACCTCAAAAAGCCGATCTCCTGTCTCGTCACAAGATATTGTGATGACCTCATGAGACGAACAGCACGACTCTACCGTTTCTTTCCCCATACTTACTGATCCAGTTCCACCGGGGCACTCCTCAAGGAACAGCCGAAGCCCGTTGAGAATTTGCCCTCGTTGTGCCGGAGCTATGGTACCCCATTGAGTTGACCATGTGTCTAGTACGCGTGCAGCTCCAACGTCAGCAAGAAGTGCCCCTTGTGACGGCCACTGACCAAGAGTTCTTGAGTCCGCTACTAATGTCCATGCATCGCCGTATTGTTCGATCTCGAACTCCTCAGCATCTCTCTCAACCCCAAGGACAGAACCTGCCTCAGCCGCTTCCAGATCTTTATCGGCTAATTCCGCGATTTTATCATGCCACTCTGTTCTGAACTCGGAAACGAGACAGAGGTCATCTCGATCCTCACACGGCTCAAGAATGCCCTCAGCTAAGAGATAATCATGAAGATCGATATCCTCAGTCTCCTCTAGGGGATCAGCAGTCGATGTCTCTGACGAGGATTCGTCTGCGTTACGGCCTGATTCAGACTGCCTACCAAGGCCGCTTCGGGTCTCTAATTGCGGTTCCTTGCCAAACCACCGAAGTACCTTGGGGGGAAGATACCGCTTTGTCAAATCTGGAGTCCCGGGAACGAGGTACCCCCGAAGGTAGATTAATCCAAGTGAGAGTAAGAAAGCTACATACCCCCCAACACGCGATTTGCGAGCAATTGTAGAGCTAAACAGCCCCGCTAATATCACGTTAAAGACGGTACATGGTTCACACCGGTTCTCGCCAGTATACTCTGGCTGATGAAGTCCTTTGATGGGTTCAATTTTCATTGCGATAAAGTTTGATTAATCGAGTATATTTCTTTTGATTATTCTCATGAGGTTGAGTTACATACTATTGTAATCGCTTTCCCAGATCTGTCAAGCGCATGCTCAGGCGCGTGGTGAGTTTGATGCGGTAGACTTCAGAAAATCGTCCAATGAGTCCACAGCAATAAGCGGCTATAATAAAGTAGAGATGCTATACGATAGTAATTCATTAGAATCCTGTGGGACAAACAGTTTACGTACTCGTTAGCCATTTTCCCCTTCACGTAGTTGGCTCATATCCGGAGAGTAATTCAGGACAAACAATTACTATTAGAAGCCAGATTTTGGCCGAGCATTGTATCATCCATAGTTTACGAGTATTGTGTGAGATTACACATCGATGGAATGAATACATTAGTGGATGTTAATATTATGTGGTGAAAACCCATGGATGAAGTGATGCGAAGGAAGTTGTTGAAAAGTATCGGAGGATCAGGCCTTGCCGCTACAGCATTCGCTAGCGGCACCTCTGCGGCAAGTAGTGGCGGGAATTCCGGTCTTGGCCTACAGAGGGCCAAGCTAGATGACGACGAAAAGAAGCGACATATCGATGAATTCTGGTCTGCCGCCCCAGTAAAGGAGATGCGATCATTCCTAAAGGAAGAACACGACATCACCGTCACTCCGAGTGATCTCGAAGGATTCGTAGTGAGGTCCTCAGAAGGGAGTGATAGCTTCCACTTATTCCGAACTCCGTTCAATCAAGAACACGAACTTGATGCCGATTTCGTTATTCGTGAGCTTGAGGACGGTACGTACACTTCCGCCACAATCGGTACGGATGTCTTCAAGAGCGAACCGGAGGTCACTGCCGATGATGGAATCCAAAGTCAGTCATCCGAACTCAACGGATACGACATAATTACGGGTGCGGAATGGACTAGTCAGTTGGAGACAACTTCTGAGTCAGGTCCGATCACAACTCAGAATGACTGTGATTTCACCTGGGAATACGAATTTGGAACGGATGGTTCCCCACCTAATTGGGTGTGTGAGGCTGTAGCATATCTAGGTGGCGTGGTGCTAACGGTTTACCCTGAACCGACCACCTCTGCCGCAGGAATTGCAACAATCGCGATTACTACTGCCAGCGGTGGCTGTACAGTTGCATATACTATCGAAGACGAGACAGAGATAAATCTGGGAGCTACTGTGGGTGTCTGCCTGAACTCCTCGTGTAGTATCGATGGGTTCGGTGTTGATTGTAACTTTGACTGGCAGGCCTACCTAGAACCATAGAACAACCTGAGCGCGTCGAAGCAGTATTTATTTCTAGGATAAATTTAGAGTGCCCCCATGGTTAAAGATCAGTACATCCCGAGGCTCGTGATCGTGTCAGGACTGGTAATTAATGTGTTTGCTTCGTACTTACTCCCAAAAACAGGTTATGATGGGGTAATCAATTCAAATATACTTGCAGGTATTGGTATGGGGGTGATGTTACTGGGAGTTCTGTTATTGTTCCACTTTGATTAAGCCCCAAGGAACACACCGATCGTGACGTCTGGACGTATCCGAACAGGATTGTGAGGGGCTAACTGAATTCTATTTAATACTTGAAGTCTGTATTAATTGTGACTACGCGGCTATAATTACTCACTTGAAAAATGTATTAATGTCACCTGAGTATATTGTATAGTATGTCCGAATCAGTCCCGTTTGAGGTTGCCGATGTCCTCCTGAAAAGGTATGAGTGCCTTCAAGCACTTAGTGAATACCCACAGACAAAACCGGAAATTGTTGAATCGCTGAATATCCCCCGTTCAACACTCGATAATATCATCCGTGACCTCGAACAGTCTGACCTCGCTAAATACCACAATGGCAAGTGGCAACTCACACTTCTCGGACAAATATTACTCAATGAACACACCCGCTATGTTGAGCAGCTTGAGGTCCTTACTGACGCATCCTCAGTAATCAATGAACTCCCCCAAGACACACCAGTTGATCGTCGCTTCCTTGTTGATGTAGATGTTCACGTCGCAACCACTCCAGTTCCTGACGAGGTTATGCAGGTCTTCCTTGATGCCGTTAGATCTGCTTCCTATGTTCGTGGTGTAACACCACTCGCGATGGCAGGCCATGCCGACTCATTCTATCACGCTGCTACACAGGGTAGTAACGCCCGATCAGATATTATTCTCCCGCTTGAGACATTTGAACGTCTTCAGGCACTAGACCCGGACTCAACTAACAGAGTGCTTGAAGATGAAAATATCACATTGTACCATGCGGACATCCCATTTACATTCTCTCTCTGGATCACCGATGACGACCATGCGGGAATTATTGTATACGCTGACCAAGGTGTTCAGGGAATTCTGATCAATAATACGAATGACGCACTCAACTGGGCGACCAGCCAGTACAACAGAATTCGGAAGGATGCAGAGCCGATATTCAATCGTGGTTCTGCTAAGCACAGCACGGATATGGCTGATTTTCCTAGATTTTACTGAGAGATGCCTGAGGCTACGCACCCAATAATGTCAGTATAATCCTGTGTTATATCGAACAATATGTAGTATGAATGTTAGTATTGTTTTTACGTTCACTTTCACTACCCACCTATGGCTCACCCCTTTTACCCGACTCTCTATCTACATGACCATGCGAACCTCACAACGACCGACAGCTGACCTCCCGGAGCTCTCGCCGGGCATCACGCTCGTCGACGTTGACGATGACCTCGGCGTCACCCCGGTCCAGGCACTCCTACTCGATCACGTCCTCGGCGGCGACGGCCCGGCGTTCTGGGTCGACGGCGCGAACCGAGCGAACACGACGCGCCTTCGCGAACTGGCCCCGGACGACCGCGTCCTTGACCGGGTCGAGGTCGCCCGCGGCTTCACGGCCCACCAGCACACCTCGCTCCTCGATCGGCTCGCTGGCCGGCTCGACGCTCGGGAGTCCCCGTCGGTAGTCGTCGCGACCGGACTCGACGGGATGTACCGTGCCGCCGACGTCGACGACGAGCTGGCCGAACAGCTGTTCATCCGGGCGATCGCATCGCTCGCACGAGTCGCTCGGGTTCACGACGTGCCGGTGATCGCCACGCGGTGTCGGGAAGACAACTTCTCGCGCCCGCTGCGGCGCGCTGCGGGGACGCATCTCCAATGCCGGGCGACGCCCTTCGGCCCGCGCTTCGAGGACGCAGCGGGCGACATGGAGACGCTCGTCTATCACACGGATGACGGCTGGATGCAGACGACGCTGGCGTACTGGCAGGAGGTTCTCGAACACCGCGCTCGGATGCACGAAGCGTCGACACTCGAACGCGCTGCTGGCCCTATTGGAGTCCAGTAATGGGTCGGACAAACCCGACGTACCGCGACCAGTTGAGCGCTATCGAAGACGAGTGGGGACCGTACCGCCGAGCGCTCCGGCGACAGGATCAGGACATCTTCGACCACCTGTTCGTGTACGCTCGCGACCACGCCGACGCCGCTGGGAACCTCAACCACGCCGACCCGCTGGCGCCGATCTGGATGGCGATTGCGCTCGAACAGGACCGCCGGATTACGGAACTGGAAGCGCGGATCGACGACCTCACCGACGAGTAGCCGTGACCCTCACGCTGGACTTCCTCGACGATGGTCGCGTCGCCCGGTGGACGCTCACCCCGGGCGGCGTCCAACGCGAGGTTCGGGAAGAGTACAGCCCGACGCTGTTCGTCGGCGATGCGCCGGACAACCTCTACGGGCGAACGGGTGGCCCTGACCCGTCACCATCGAGCCGGGACGGCCTCTCGGACCCGCTCGACGAACTCCACTCGTTTCTCGACGGGCAACAGGCGGTCGCCGGTCTCGACGTCGAGCCGCACCGGCAGACCTTCCGGACGGATGCTCGCCCGCTCCTCCGGGTTGACGCCGCCTCGATCGAGGCCGTTCGGACGATCGCAAAGCGGGTGCGTCAGTTCGACCAGCCGGATACGTTCACCTGCTACAACGTAGATTTCACGCGGCAACTGCGGTTCTGCCTCGAAACAGGAACCCCGGCCGCGCCCGACCGGTCGGTGCGTGACCTCCGAACCCTCCACCTCTCGTTTCCCAGCCATGAATCTGGGATCGAGTCGCTCCCGCAGCTCACCGTCGACGGCAACCGGGTCGGGTCGTCACCGCGTGCGGTCCTCGACGGCGTTCAAGCTGCGATCGACGGCCAGAATCCCGACGTTCTCGTCGTGTCGACCGCCGATCTGATACCGTTGCTGTTCGAGGCGGCCGACGCGTACGGCGTCGAATTTGCGCTCGGTCGAGAGGCGGGCTACACGAAACTGGCTGGCGAGTCGACGTACACCTCCTACGGCAACGTAGGTCACTCACCGGCCCGGTACGCGGTCCCCGGACGCGTCATCATCGACGAGTCCAACTCGTTTTTCTATCACGAGTCCGGGCTGGCGGGCTGTCTCGACCTCGTGGAACGCTCCGGGCTGCCGCTGCAAGAACTCGGCTGGGCGTCTATCGGTCGGGTGTTGACCGCCATGCAGATTCGCGAGGCCCGGTCACGTGGCGTCCTAATCCCGTGGCGAGCGTGGCGCCCGGAGCTGTTCAAATCGGCGTCGACGTTGGATGCCGCCGACCGCGGCGGGACCACGTTCGCCCCCGACGTGGGCGTCCACGAGGACGTATACGAACTCGACTTCGCGTCGCTGTATCCGAACATCATCCGGACGCGGAACATCTCGCCCGAGACCGTCCGGTGTGGGTGTTGTGAGACCGACGACGTGCCGGGCCTCGGCTACTCGATCTGCGATCGCGACGGGTATCTGCCCGAGGTACTCGGCCCGCTGATCGACGCCCGGAGTGAGATTAAGGCGGAGATTCCCGAGGCCAGCGGTGAGGAACGCGAGCGGCTGGAGGCCGCCTCGTCGGCAATCAAGTGGATCCTCGTGTCCTGCTTCGGGTATCAGGGGTTCTCGAACGCGAAGTTCGGGCGGATCGAGTGCCACGAGGCGATCAACGCCTTTGCCCGTGAGATTCTCCTCGACGCGAAGGCCGCGCTGGAGGACGCGGGGTGGCGGGTCGTTCACGGGATCGTCGACTCGATCTGGGTGACGCCCGCCGACGGTCGCGAGCAGCGCCCGCTGGAGGAGGTCGCCAGCGAGGTGAGCGCGGAGGTCGGCATCGAGTTGGAGTACGAGTGTGCGTTCGACTGGGTGGCGTTCTGTCCGATGCGAAACTCCGAATCCGGAGCGTTAACCCGCTACTTCGGGAAGCGACGCGGTGAGGCGTATCCCGAGACCGGGCTCGGCGACGCGATCAAGACGCGGGGCATCGAGGGCCGCCAGCGGTCGACGACGGCGTGGGTCGAAGACGTCCAGAGCGAGGCACTCCGCGTGTTCGACGAGTCGCGGTCACCCGAAGCTGTCTGTGACGTGCTTCGGCGCCGGCTTCGCGACCTCCGAGACCGCGAGGTCGATCCCGCGGCGCTGGTCGTCGACAATCGCGTCTCGAAGGACGTAGACGATTACTCGATGGAGACGCTCACCGTGGCCGCGTTGAAACGCGCCCGGATCGAGGGCGCCGGGTTGGCGCCGGGACAGACCGTTCGGTACGTCGTCGTCGACGCGGACGCTCGCGGCGCCGCACGCGTTCGCCTTGAGTACGAGGACCTCAACCGGTATGATGTCGAGTGGTACGAGGACGCCGCCGTGCGAGCGGTTGAAAGCGTGCTGGCTCCTGTCGAGTGGCGGGAGGGAGAGATCCGGCAGTACCTCAGTGGGACGAGCGACGAGACGTTAGCCGGCTTCGTGGATAGGTAGTCCTGAGAACTTCCCGTATAGTTGGCGCTCCGGGCTTTTAGGTAGCAATCGTACCTATCAACAGACGCGCCCGTAGTAGGCCAGCACGACTAACACGACCCACAATCAGCCAGCAGTCCGGCGCGCTCGGCGGCGACGCTGGACGTAGTCGGGCAAGGGGGTTGTGCTCGCATACCTAATCGTCGGAGTCAGTCGCTAAAAAGCCCGGTAGCGACAACTAGCACCCTTCCAATCGATACGCAACAGACCCCCCGTTTCCGCATAATCGAAGGCACCTCATGCCACGGGGAAGCACTATCGGAGACACACCCCTCGTTTCCGCATTATTCACCCGGTGATTTGGAGGGCCGTATCACGTCCTTCTTCGAATATTCTACTTAAAAGCCTTCTATACCGAGGTGTCGAATTGTCTGATACTGCTGTCAATCGGTATTTCCAGCCCACAACACAACAACAACAATACAATTAACAAAAGATATATAATAACGCGTTAGCACAGAGATGGAAATATCGGGAAGGACACCGAAACCTGTCGTGGAAGACGCTCTAGTCCCTCTACCCCTGCTGACGTGGATTATGCGGAAATGGGGTGTGGGAGTGGTATATAAATCCGGCATTATGAAGAAGTTCGGGAAAATGCGGAAAGGGTGGTTTTATCAGTAAGACCGTGTATGATACTCGCAAGGTAGAGCCCCCATGTCGCTGTTTGAAACCGACACTAACGTCTTCGAGAACGAGCGGGCGTTGATGGAAGAGTGGGTTCCTGATCGCCTCCCCAAGCGCGAGCCCGAATTAGAAGAAATCGCGAAGAGTTTTCGGACGACCATCCGATCCGGGATCGAGCCGAAGAACGTCCTCATCTCCGGGAAGACCGGGCAGGGGAAGACCGTCACCGCCCGTGTCGTGTTGGAGGAGCTTCACAACTACTGTCAGGAGGAAGATATCGACCTCCGGACGTTCGAGGTGTCGTTGAAAGACGTGAACACCGCTTATCAGTCCGTGGGGAAGATCCTCACCGCGATCGAGCCCGAAACGACGGAGCGGCCGAAGGGGCTTTCGCTCACCGATCTTAACGAGCGAATGTTCCGCCGCCTTGATGAAATCGGCGGCTACGTCGTGTTCTTCCTCGACGAAATCGATAATCTCGGATCTGACGACGACCTGTTTTACCAACTCCCACGGGCGCGATCGAACGGGAAAATCACGAACGCGCACCTTTCGATTATTGGCATCTCGAATGACCTCCAGTTCAAGCAGGACCTATCCGCAAAAACGAAGGACAGCCTCTATGAGAACGAGGTCCACTTTGACCCATACAACGCCGACGAGCTTCGCTCTATTCTGTATGACCGTGTCGACACCGCGTTCAAACCCGACGCAGTCGATGACGGGGTTGTTGAGCTGGCTGCTGCGTGGACAGCAAAGGACACCGGCTCTGCGAGACAGGCGATCCGCCTCCTCCATGAAGCCGGAGATATTGCCTGCGTTGAGGGGAGCGATATCGTTACTGAGGCGCACCTCGACGATGCCCGAGACGAGTTGGAGGAGGTGAACATCGTCAACAAGCTCAAGGATTTAACGATCAACGATCAGGCGCTCTTGATGGCGCTGGCGATACTCGAATCCCGCGGAGACACGCCAGTGCGGACGAAAGAGGTCTATTCGGAGTACAAACGGGTCGCTGACGCGATCGGGACGAACCAACTCACGTCGCGGAGTATCCGCGATAAGCTCACGAACCTCGATACGTACAATCTGGCGATGACCCACAAGCGGAAAGGTGGCGTACAGGGCGGAGATTATTATCTCTCGGAACTACGCGTGAACCTCGATTCATTGCTGGAAGGATTCGAACACGTCGAAGAATTTGATGGGATCGTCCAAGACGTGGATACGTTCAGCCGGCAGAGCACGCTATCGTAGAGGAGATTTTGTGGATGGTAGCAGATTGCTCCTCCGAGCATGTTCAGAAAGACCGTTTGGGAGAGACAACCCGCCAGAAGCTTCGCCACTGCCGGCTTCACCCTCCGGGGTCAAGCCCCGAAGCACTCGCCTTGCTCATCTGTAGACCGATAGTAGGGAAAATCAACAGATTCTGAGTTTTCCAACCGAGTCAGAGCAGTAGTCTTTCAAAACACGGATACGCAAATTTGTGAGATGTACGACCTTACAGGGTTTCAGACGGGCTGTCCGTCGAGTACACGCTTGCCGTTAAGTCGACCTCATTGCCATGGCAAACCTTCATTCTCTGACTTCGGCGACATCGAGGAGCTCTTCGAGGAAAGCCCATGGACAGTCGAGGAGGAGAAAGACTTCGAAGAGATACCAGAAGATGAGTTCGATGCGTACGTCGAAGACACGACGATGTTCGCTACTTGGGAATCGATGCTCGGGAAGGCTGGAGAAAAATGGATGGCAGACCAACTTGGGTTATAGATTATAACAGCTAGTCCTTGAGGCCGAGCTCTTCTTCAATCGATGTCCCGGAGAGCCCCGCCCGGATCACTGCTGGGTAGAACTTCTCGTTCTTCGGTAGCTGCTCGCCGTGTTCACGCTGCCACTCGACGTTGACCTCGGAGTAGCGGATGTCAAGTTCGTCGACGTCGTCGTCCGAGAGGTAGATTGTCCGCCCGTTCCAGTCCTCCCGCAGCACGAACCCCTCATCGCCGGGGACGAGCGTGTCAGTCGTGTCGCCTGTTTCGGACGTTTTGATCGTTTCAGGCGTTTCAGGCGCTTCAGTCGTGTCCATCGTTTCAGTCATATCGGGGGAGGCCGCGGAGTCGTCGTCGCCCGTATTGATCGTTTCAGGCGTTTCAGGCGTTTCAGACGTTCTGGTCGTGTCGCCCGTTTCAGACGTTTCGGACGTTTTGCTCGTGTCAGTCGTGTCAGTTGATGCGCCGAAACGGTCGGCAATGCCGCCCATCTTCTCCCCGGTCTTCCCCAGCTCCTCGCTGGCGTCGTCCTCGTCGTCAGTCATTAGCCTGCCCCACGAGTTCGTCGTCGACGAGCGCCGCAATCTCGGCGATCACCTCGGCCATGTCAGTGTCGAGCTCCTCGGCAGCAAAGATAGAGCGCTCCTGCGCAGCGATCGCTCGCTGGAGGTCGACTCGCTTGTACACGTCAAACACTGGGATGCCGAGTCCGTCCTCGAACTCGGCGTGGAGCTGCTCAAGCATCGCGTCGGCCTGCTTGTTGTGCTCGACGCGGTTTGCGACGATTCCGAGGATCCTGACTGTACCAAAGTACTCCCGAACGCTATCGATCTGCTTCTGCAGCCGATCGAGCCCCTGTACAGAGAGTGCCTCGGCGTACGCCGGGATGAGAACGCCGTCACTCGCTACCAAGGCGTTGTCCGTGAGAACGTTGATACTCGGCATGTTATCCACAAGAACGACATCGTAGCCTGCGCCAAGCTCGTCGAGGGCCATCTTCAATCGCTCTCGGGCTCGCGGCTCGCCGTTCAACTCCCCACCAGTCCGGTCGACCATGCGCTCGTTTGACGGGAGCAGATCAAACTCCTCGCCTTCGAGCACGAGGTTCTCGACGCCGGCGGCGCGACTCGGGTCTAGGAGGAGTTCGTGGAGCGACACCTCGCGATCAAGATCGCTGTAGGCTTCGTCGTAGCCAAGGATCGACGTGAGCGCCCCCTCCGGTGCGAGGTCGACCACGAGGACATCGAGTTCACGATCGGCGAGCGCGCCGGCGACGTGGATGGTGAGAGTTGTCTTCCCCACCCCGCCTTTCTGGTTGAGCATCGCCACGATCGCCGGCGACGTTTCGATCGTTTCACCCGTTTCAGTCGTTTGCGGCATTCTGTGAAACGATCGAAACGCTGGCATAATAAATCTATGTCAGACATCGGCAGATTGAGCAGGCCGAGTGTCCAGGGCCTGAGCTTGAGACGATTCATACTCTATTCCATAAATATATTTTTTCTTGAACTTCTATGGACTCCCAAGCAATTATAATTATCGAGAATCGAAATATGAGCATAGGATGCCGAATTTGCCCTCAAGCGTTCCGCACAGGTGTAAATAGTGAGACTGAACCGTTCTTTAGGGAGGCTCTGGGAATACGAAGGCCTTCCAATTACAAGCCAATTTCATTGGAACAGATTATCAGT
>NZ_QPLS01000009.1:0-129908 GCF_003665955.1 Halorubrum sp. Atlit-28R | reverse complement strand
CTGATTCTCGACTGGATTCACCACTGGCTTCTCACGAAGCCGCCCTTGACGTTGGCGCGAACAATCTCGTCGCCTGTTCCACGACCACTGGGAACCAGTACCTCTACGACGGTCGTGAGTTGTTCGGGCGGTTCCGCGAGACAACAAACGAAATCGCCCGCCTCCAGTCGAATCTGCATGAGGATCGCTCCTCCTCGAAGCGCATTCGACGGCTGTACCGACAGCAGACGAAACGCCGTGATCACGCACAGAACGCGCTGGTGCGCGACCTCGTTGAACAGCTGTACGACGAGGGCGTGGCGACGGTGTACGTGGGCGACTTGACCGACGTACTGGAAACGCACTGGTCGGTCAGGGTGAACGAGAAGACGCACAACTTCTGGGCGTTCAAGAAGTTCATTCACCGCCTCGCGTGCGTCTGTGAGGAGTACGGCATTAGTGTTGAAGCCGAGTCGGAAGCGTGGACGAGTCAGACGTGTCCTGAGTGTGACGACCACGAGGAGACGGTTCGCCACGGAGATACGTTGACGTGTTCGTGTGGCTTCGAGGGACACGTCGACCTCACAGCGTCAGAGACGTTCCTTCGAGAAAACAGCGATACGGAAGTCAGGCCGATGGCACGGCCCGTGCGATTCGAGTGGGACGACCACGACTGGTCGGGGCAACCACACCCTCACGAAAGTCCCAAAGAAGTGCGCACAAACCCGCAAGTTGCCTCCGTGGGTCGATAGCCGAATCCCCAACGGAGGAATCCTCGCGCTTTAGCGCGGGGAGGATGTCAATGCCGCCCGAAAGCGACTGTCACTCGGTCGGCCGCGTGACGAGGAACGTCCGCCCGCCCCGGCGTTCGAGGTGGACCTCGCTGCCGTCGACGCGGTTCGCCCGGACGCGGTCCGGGAGCCGGTCGGTTCGACAGTCGGTGACGTCCACGCGCGTCGGCGTCGCGTACCGCGGTCGGTCGGCGGTTACTGCGCTCATACATCACCCTCGGGCCGGAACGACCCTATAACCGAGCCATCCCCGGAGTGAAAGTGAAAGTGGACCGCTCCGAACCGCTGGCCGGCGATTCGGGCACGGCGGTTCCGGGGTCCGCCTCCCCCTACCGACGGAGGTCGGTCGCCTCGTCGTCCTCGACGAACCGCACCGTGAAGTAGTCGTAGCCGCCGTATGCGGCGTCGAGCGCGCCCACCCACCAGTTCCAGCGCTCGACGAGCGAGGAGCCGTCCGGGGCGTCCTCCATGTGCCCGACCACCCCCGGCACGGTCAGCCCGTGACCGCGGTCCTCGGAGGGCCGCCCGGAGTCGACGAGGTCGCGGGCCGCCCGCGAGACGGCGCGCCGCTCCGCCTCGGTCCCCCCGAACTCGTCTTCGAGCGCGCGTTCCAGACGCTGTCTGTCCATGTCCGTGCTACGGTCCGCGAGTATATGAGTCGCGTGGTAGGGGGTGTCACGTCCGGTGTCGGGAGCGTCTCACAGGCGCGCGGCCAGCGCGAGAAACAGCAGGGAGAACGGGGCCGTGAGCAGCGCCAGCGCCACGCCGCCCGCGCCCTCGCCGGCCGCGACGGCCATCAGGAGCCCGACGACGAGCGAGAACGATCCCAGGACCGCGAGGGTGAGCCGCTCCGGGACGCTCGCGCGGTCCGGGCCGTCGCTCTCCGCCAGCACCGCGTCGAGCGCCGCCTCGACCTCGTCGGCGCGGTGGGTCGGGACGAACAGCCACGGCGTCGACCGGAACCACGCGTTCCCGCGGTACGCGAGCAGGAACAGCGTCGTCGACCGGAGGTCGACCCGCCGCGTCCGCACGACCGAGCCGAGGTCGTCGCTCCGGGTCCGGTCGTAGCTGGGGTACGTCCGCTCGACCGTCGCCGCCGCCGGGTCGAGCCGGACGGTCTTGCCCGACGACTGGACGACGGCCGGCACGAACCAGACGAGCCAGAACAGCGGCCAGAAGGCCGGAAGGAGGTCAGACGGGAGCGCCACCGCCGCCGCGGCGACCGCGCCGAGCCCGGCGAGCGTCCAGCCGGGCCGCAGCGCGCCCGCGGCCGCGCGCAGCCGGGAGACGGTCAGCTCGCTGACCGCGGTCTCGCGGTACCAGACGTACAGCGAGGGGACGGTGGCGACCGCGAGCGCGAACAGGAACCCGACGCCGACGGCGGCCTCGGCGAGGCCGACGCTCGGCAGCGCGAACTCGCCGATCCCGGTGAGCACGGCGGCGACGACGGCCCCGATCCCGACGAGGACGGCGCCGGCGATCCCGCCCGTTGCGCCGGCCGCGAGCGACCTCAGCCGGTCGTACCGGACCGGTCCCCACTCGATCGCCTCGCGCCCGAGACCCCCGGTCGCGTCGGCGCCGTCGGTCGCGGCCGAGTCGTCGCGGCCGGCGGCCTCGTCGCGCTCGGCGTCCCCGACGGACTCGGAGGGCTCGACGGCGTCGACCGCGTCGGCCGCGGTCGCGGGTCCGCTCTCGGAGGGCATGCGCTCGAATTGCCGTCGAGCCGATAAAAATCGTGAGGCCGATCTCGCCGGATCCCGCCGACCGGCGGCGCGCGCTCCGCTACGCGCCGGACTCGTCGGCGGGCGCGTCCGCCGCCGGCGGCTCCGCGGGCTCGACGTTGCCGAGGCGGAGCGCGTTGCCGGTGACGCCGAGGCTCATCCCCATGTCGCCGACGACCACGGCCATGGCGACGCTCACGTAGCCGAGCGGGGCGCCGGCCGCCAGGAGCGCCTTCACGGCGAGGGAGGCGCCGATGTTCGTCCGGATCGTCGAGCTCGCGCGCGAGGAGAGGTCGACGACGTACGGCAGCCGCGTCAGGTCGTCGGCCATCAGCGCCACGTCGGCGGTCTCGATGGCGGTGTCGGTGCCGGCGGCGCCCATCGCGATCCCCACGTCCGCGGCCGCCAGCGCCGGCGCGTCGTTGATCCCGTCGCCGACCATCGCGGCGCCGCCCTCCGCATCGGCCGCGAGCTCGCGGACCGCGTCGACCTTCTCGTCCGGGAGCAGCTCCGCGCGGACCTCGTCGACGCCGACGCGCTCGCCGATGGCACGCGCTGTCCGGTCGTTGTCGCCGGTGAGCATCGCGACGCGGTCGACCCCGAGCTCGTGGAGCCGGTCGACGACCCACGCCGCCTCCGGGCGGACGGTGTCGGCGACCGCGATGACCCCCTCCAGCTCCGTCTCCGTCCCGACGAGGACGACGGTCTTCCCCTCCGCCTGGAGCCGGGGGATCGTCTCGCTCGCCAGGTCGAGGTACTGGCCGTGGTCGCAGGACTCGGGCTCGGTGACGCTCGCGCTCGCGCCGTCGGGGGCGTCGCCGTCCGCGTCGCGTCCGCGGACGACTCCGCCGTCGGGCCGGACGTGCGCGTGGCTCAGGTCGAAGCCGAGCTCCTCGAACAGGGAGGGCTTGCCGGCGTAGTGGGTCTCGCCGTCGAGGTCGGCGCGCACGCCCTCGCCGGTCAGCGCCTCGAAGCCGGTGACCGCGGTCGCGTCCTCGCCGTCGGGCGCGACGCCCGCCTCCTCGCCGCGCGCGACGATCGCCGCCGCGACCGGGTGTTCGCTCCGGCGCTCGACGGCGGTCGCGCACGCCAGCACGTCGTCGGCCCCGCGGTCGCCGAGGGGCACCACGTCGGTCACCGACAGCTCCCCGCGCGTGAGCGTCCCGGTCTTGTCGAGCGCGACGGCGTCCACGTCGCCGGCGGCCTCCAGGTGCTCGCCGCCCTTGATCAGGACGCCGTTGCGCGCGGCCGCGGTCACGCCGGAGACGACGCTGACGGGCGTCGAGATGACGAACGCGCACGGGCACGCGACCACGAGCAGGGTGAGCCCGCGGACGAACCACGTCTCCGCGCCGCCGCCGAATAGGACCGGACCGAGCGCCGCGGTCGCGACCGCGCCGACCACGACGATCGGGGTGTAGACGGCCGCGAAGCGGTCGACGAACCGCTCGGCGCGCGTCTCCTCGCCGTTGGCGGCCTCCACGAGCTCGACGACCCGCGCGATGGTCGACTCGCTCGCGGGCGCCGTCGCCTCGACCTCGAGGTAGCCGGCCTCGTTGATCGAGCCGGCGTACACCTCGTCGCCGGGCGCCTTCTCCGCGGGCACGGACTCGCCGGTGATCGGCGACTCGTCGACCGCGCCGGAGCCCTCGCGGACGACGCCGTCGAGCGGGACGCGCTCGCCCGGCCGCACCGCGAGCCGCTCGCCCGTCGCGACGCGCTCGGCGGGGACCGTCTCCTCGTCGCCGTCGCGGATCACGACCGCCTCGTCCGGCGACAGCTCCATCAGCTCGCGGAGGGAGGTGCGCGCCCGGTCGATCGAGTAGCGTTCGAGCAGCTCGGCGACCGAGAACAGCACCGCGAGCGTCGCCGCCTCGAACGGGAGGTCGACGAGCAGCGCGGCGACGACCCCGACGCTCATCAGGAGGTCGATGTCGAGGCTCAGGCCGCGCAGCGAGTAGAATCCGTTCCGCAGGATCGGCGGGCCGGCGACCGCGACCGCCAGCAGGTACGCGACGGACGCGCCGGTGACCGCCCACGGCCCGAGGAACCCCACGCCGCCGACCGTCGCGAACGTCGGGTCGAGCCCGGGGAGCAGCCACTCCAAGACGAGGCCGACCGCGAGGAACGCTCCGCCGACCGCGGTCGCGATCGCTCGGGGGCTCGTGAACAGGTCGTCGGCGACGCCGTCCGACTCCGCGTCCGCGACGGCGTAGCCGGCGCCCTCGACCGCGGCCGTCAGCGCCTCGACGTCCGTCAGGTCGGGGTCGTACGCGAGGACGACGACGCCCGTGGTCGGACGGGTGTCGACCGAGTGCACGCCCTCGCGGTCGAGCGCGCCCTCGACCTTCCCCGCGCACGACGAGCAGTCCATGTCCGGCACCGTGAGCCGGAGCCGCGCCTCGTCGGGCTCGTCCGTCGCCGCACCGGCGGGGCGGTCGGCCGGCTCGTCGTCGGGACCGTCCGCTTCGCGCGAGTCGCTCATTACTAACCGCTACCGCTCACAGCGTTATTAATCCAGCTACCAATCTAACAGCATCTCTTATCAAGAGTTATTAAATAAACGCATAGGAATAGCAATTTGACGACGAAGTATTTACCCGCCGATAGGCTACCTCGTCGCATGACCAACTGGCGCGCCGTGGGCTACGGGTTCGTCGTGATGCTGATCGCCGGGCTGCTCGCGACGCTCGTCCCCGTGGTGGGGCACGCGGCCGCCGGCCTCGTCGGCGGCTTCGTCGCGGGGTACCTGGCGGGCGGCGGCCTGCTCTCCGGCTTCTGGCACGGGCTGCTGGCGGGGTCGGTGAGCGGGGTCGTGGTCACGCTGCTGCTCGCCCTCTTCGGCGGCCTCGTCGGCCTCGTGGGCGGCCCGCTCGGGAGCCTGCTCGGCGGCGCCGGCGTGCTAGTCGTCGGCCTGTTCCTCACGTTCCTGTTCGCCGTCGACTCGGCGCTCGCGGGCGCCATCGGCGGCGTGGTCGGGGAGTAGGTGGGGTTTGGCGGTCGCCGAGATGACTCGTCAGCGGGAATTCTCTGTTCACCCACCCCTGCCGACGAGCGACCGACACGCCGCGAGTTACACGCGTAAAATCGCCGGCGAGTCACGGTTAACGACCATGGCTCTGTCGAAACCATCAATTGGTGATGTGTCTCAGCAGTCTTGCTGAATAGAGAGCGCGAGTGTATCACGAGTCAAACGAACAAAGACCATCAGGAGGATTATCGTAATCACACGCTCGGCGGTAGCCGAAGTCGAGGCGTTCTCCTTCCCAGAGCGTGCCCTCGGCGATTGCAATCGAACAGTCGCCACCGTCTGTCTCGTACCCTTGGAACGACTCGGTAACCCAGTCGCTATCGTTGACTCGAACATCGACTTCGTATCGTCCACGGGCACTCCCCCAGTCGCACTCCGGAATCGCGCTCTCGACGACGGCCCCGTCCTGTCCGGCCACATCGTGTGTCGAACGGTGAACGTTTGTGCCGTCGCGTCTCACCCGAATCGCAATCTGGTGAGCGTTCTCGGTGGAGTTGTGAACTGCGACGTAGCCAAGTTGGAACGACTCGTTCGGAATCCCCGCGAGACTATCTAGACACCCGGACGTCAAGGCGGCCCCATAGGTAGCGAGCGAGGCAAGGAGGGCACGACGATTCATACGTCGGTTTCTGTCCTTCTCAAAAAGTATCTTCCCATACCCGTCTCGTCAAATATATCCTCTGTATCGGTCACACCATTACTGACAGGGAGCGGGTAGCTTTTCGAGGATGTGCTGAATAGGGGGCGCGAGTGTGTCATCAGTACTGGTCGCTTTCGCCCGACTGGAACGTTCGATACAGGGACGCGAATGGTCACCGGAACTATCGGGTAATCAGGACGAGCCCAAAGGCCAACAGGATAAGCGAGACGAGACCAAAGAGGGTCAAGATCCCCCATAGACCCCCAATTCCAAGGAGGACGGCCCCACCAGCAAGCGCCAGAACCCCTGCGAGGAGAAATCCGACACGTAATCGAAGGTAAGTTCCGATGAGACGGGTGTTCCAGAGCGCGTGGAGGGGGCCGCGCATATGCTTTGAAAACGTCACCGAGGTAAAGACATTCCGCTCACTTCGCCCGGGAAATGTGACGGAATCTGACTGAGTAGCACACTATGTTCCCGTACTGACCACATCCTCTGTATCTCGCACGTAGTACGTATCGCTTTCAGAAGATTTCGACAGAGCCCTACGAATAAAAGTCCGATACGAATCGCAACGGAGCCGACTACTCCGCGGCAGTCCGATATTTAAGCGCTCTCGACGGCGTCGAGGACCGCCTCGTAGTCGGGCTCGTTCGTCGGGTCGTCGGCGACCCAGTCGTAGACGATCTGCCCGTCGTCGTCGATCACGAACACAGCGCGGTTGGCGATGCCGTGGAGCCCGAGGTCGGCGATGTCGATCTCCAGCCCGTACGCGCGGATCGCGTCGCCGGCCATGTCGCTCACGAGGTCGAACTCGATGCCGTGCTCCTCGCGGAACGCGCCCTGCGAGAACGGCGAGTCGGCGCTGATCCCGAACAGGGTCGCGCCCGCGTCGGCGAAGGCGTCGGCGTGCTCCTGGAACGCGATCATCTCGTTCGTACACGGCGGCGTGAACGCGCCGGGGAAGAACGCGAGCACGACCGGCCCGTCGCCGATCCGCTCGTCGAGGTCGAACGGCTCGTGGTCGCTCGTGCCGACCGTCGCGGTGAACGCCGGTGCGTCGTCGCCCGTGGAAACCATCGCTCATCGGTACGGTCGAATCACCCAAAAGGCTTGTCGCGACCCCGTTCGGTGCCGGTATCGGAACCGCCGGCTCCGAGGCGAGCGGTCGCTACCCCCGGTCGAGGTACTCCTGCTGGACCGCGACGACCGCGGCCGAGTCCTCGCAGTCGGCGTACCGCCGGAGCGGCTCGGCGTTGAGTTCGAGGAACGTCTCGCCCCAGGTGAACTTCGCGAGGACGCGCTCCGCGTGGTCGCGCTCGCCGAGGATCGCGAGCGCGGCCGCGAACGCCTCGACCGTCGTGAGCCGCATCGGCCGCCCGAAGTTCACGGGGTTCGCGGCGACGAGGTACGGGAGCGCGCGGTGCTCGCCGGGGAGGCTGAACATCTTCTCGCCGGCCGACTCCCACGAGCAGTCGAGCGCGACGAGCGCGCTCTCTGCGGCCCGCTCGGCGTCCGCGGGCGAGAGCGCGCGCTCCGCGTGGGGGTTGAGCACGACCCCGTACGGCGTGGCCCGGTCCGAACGGTGGAGCTCGGCGAGGTCGAACCGCGAGAGCTTCCGGGCCGTACACTTGTCGGGGTCGTCGTCGCCCTCGTACCGGACGTGGAGGTCCACACCCCGGGTTCGGCGGAGTCGCGTATAAGCCGTGCGGACGGGGGCGGACGAGTGTGGACAGGCGCGGACGGGTGCGAACGGCTGCGGCGAAAAGTCAGCGAGACCGTGGCCCGCCGCCCCTCACGGGGCGCGGGTCCGCGTCACGAACGGTTCGTCGTCGTCGCTGTCGGCCGGGACACGCGTTCGCGTACCGATCGGTGCCGGATCGGCTTCAGTCGCTGATTCGCACATCGCGGCCGAGGGTCGTCAGTCACGGTACAAAACTGTTCGGCTGAATGACTCGTTACCGCTGTCATCACCTAATATACGTTTAACAAAACCGCGTTACGTGCGGTATCGTGTCATTAACGCCTGCTTCTCTGTCTGAACGTCGACATCGGTGACCGGGGATCCTCACACACCACGCCGCGGATACCGTCAAACCGGCCCGGTACCGGCGGGGTTTTTCCACGTCGCCGCGAAGGTGATCACATGGAGCTGTTCGCGGTTCCGGACCTCCCGGAGATCCGGGAGGGGGACGACCTGGCGGCCATGGTCGGCGAGCGCGTCGACCTCCGCGAGGACGACGTGGTCGTCGTCGCCAGCACGGTCGTCTCGAAGGCGGAGGGCCGCGTCTTCGAGCTCGACGACTTCCCGGCGAGCCCGCGCGCGAGGGAGGTGGCCGACAGGCTCGCCGAGATCACCGGCGAGGAGAAGGACCCGCGGTTCGCGCAGGCCGTCATCGAGGAGTCGACGGAGCTCGTGATGGAGGCGCCGTTCCTCCTCACCGCGACGCGTTTCGGCCACGTCGGCGTCAACGCCGGCATCGACCGGTCGAACGTCCCCGACGGCGACCTGCTGCTTCTCCCGGAGCGCCCCTCCGAGAGCGCGGCGCGGATCCGCCGGGGGCTCGCGGCCGACCGCGTCGTCGTCAGCGACACCTGCGGGCGCCCGTTCCGCCACGGGCAGCGCGGGGTCGCGATCGGGTGGGCCGGGATGCCCGCCAGCCGCGACTGGCGTGGCGAGTGCGACCGCGACGGCCGCGAGATGGGCGTCACCGTCCAGAACGTGGTCGACGAGCTCGCCGCGGCCGCCAACCTCGTCGCCGGCGAAGGCGCGGGCGGGACCCCCGTGGTCGTCGTCCGCGACTGGGAGTTCGGCGACCACGACGGCTCGGACAGTCACTTCCGCGAGGTCGAGGGCGACTTCGTCCGCCAGGCCCTGCGGGAGTGGACGTTTCAGGAGTAACCATGCTCGGCATCGAACTCACCCCCGAACACGAGATGTCCCGCCTCGTCGACCTCGGCGTCCGCGCCGAGGAGGCCGGCTACGACGCCGTCTACTCGACGTGTCACTACAATAACCGCGACCCGTGGGCGTTCCTCTCGCGGCTCGCGGCCGCCACCGAGTCCGTCCGGCTCGGCCCCGGCGTCGCCAACCCCTACGAGACCCACCCCGTGACGCTCGCCTCGAAGGTCGCCACCCTCGACGAGGTCGCCGCGGGCCGCGCCGTCTTCGGCCTCGGGCCGGGCGACCCCTCGACGCTCTCGAACCTCGGTCTCGAAGACGAGCGGGGACTCCGGCCTGTCCTGGAGGCGTTCAAGACCGCCCAGAAGCTGTGGGCCGGCGAGCGCGTCGACCACGAGGGCGCCTTCGACGCCGCGGACGCGGGCCTCAACTACGAGCCGCCGCAGGGCGCTGACATCCCCGTCCACGTCGGCGGCGAGGGGCCGCACATGTGCCGGATGGCCGCGAAACACGCCGACGGACTGCTGTACAACGGGTCGCACCCGAAGGACCTTGCGTGGGCTCGCGACCAAGTCGACGACGGCCTCAACGACAGGCCGGACCACCGCGGCGAGTTCGACCTGATCGCGTACGCAGCGGTGTCGGTCGCCGACGAGGAGGCGGCCGCCCGCGAGGCCGCCCGCCCCCCGGTCGCGTTCATCGCCGCGGGCGCGGCGCCGCCCGTCCTGAAGCGCCACGGGATCGACCCGGACGCGGCGAGCGAGATCGGCGAGCGCGTCTCAGCCGGCGAGTTCTCGGCCGCCTTCGAGCGCGTGACGCCCGAGATGGTCGACGCGTTCTGTATGGCGGGCACGCCCGCGACCGTCCGCGAGCGCGCCGCCGCGGTCGCCGAGCACGCCGACGGCCTCGTCGTCGGGTCGCCGCTCGGCCCCGACCTGGAGGCCGCCGTCGACCTCGCGGCGGAGGCGGTCGACGGGCTCTTTTGAGACCCCGCGACGGGCTGTTCCGAGGCTCCGCGACGGCGCGCCCGCTCGCCGTTCGACCGTCCGCCGTTCGACCGGCGCCCGCCCGGTCCGCGGATTCTCGGCCCGTGATAATCGAGAATCGAACGTGATAACGCCGGCGGGAGGTTGATAACCCGGTCCCGTCGAGGTCCGGACATGTCCACGACACGGCAGCGCCGCCCCGGGATACGCGGGCGGTACGACGCCCTCCTCTGGCGGACGATGGACGGGCTCGGCGTCTCGGAATCGATAGAGCGCAAGATGGTCGCGGCCGTCGGCATCCAGTTCCTCGTCACCGTCGGTATCTTTCTCGCGCAGTTCGTCCTCTCCGGCACCGTCGCGTACGTCGTCTCCGGAGCGCTGTTCCTCGGGTCCGTCGTCGCCATCTACAACACGCTGCTCATCGTCCGCCGGGACCTCGTCGCTCCGATTCGGGGCTTAGAGCGTCAGGCCGAGGCGATCGCCGCGGGCGAGGTCGAGGGCGTCGACCGGGACGGCGCGGACGCCCTCGACCCGAGCCAGCCCGACGAGGTCGGGAGCCTCGTGGCCGCGTTCGGCGAGGTCCACGGCTACCTCGCGACCGTCTCGGCGCAGGCCGAGGCGCTCGCCGCGCAGGAGTTCGACGACCCGGCGCTCGACGAGGACGTGCCCGGGTCGTTCGGCGACTCGCTCGACGAGATGGCCGAGAACCTCGCCGCCTACACGACCGAGCTGGAGGCGCTCGTCGACGCCTTCGCCGACGCCGCCGAGCGCGCGCAGAACGGCGACCTGACGGCGACCATCGACGAGGACGCGCTGGCGACCGACGAGGACCGGTACGCGGAGCTCGTCGACAACTACAACCGGCTCGTCGCGACGCTCGGCGAGACGGTCGGCGACGTGGGCGCGTTCACCGCGGACGTGGCCGGCACCGCGGATGACGTGCGCGCGAGCATGGACGAGGTCGAGGGCGCGAGCGGCGACGTCGCCGGATCGGTCGGGGAGATCTCCGACGGCGCGGCCGAGCAGACCGACGAGCTGGAGGCGATCGCGGGCGAGATGAACACGCTGTCGGCGACCGTCGAGGAGATCGCCGCCTCGGCTGACGACGCCGCCGAGACGGCCCGCGACGCGGCCGACCGCGGTCGCTCCGGGCGCGAGGAGGCGGCCGAGGCGATCGCCGAGCTCGAGACCCTGGAGAGCCGGATCGGCGAGACCGCGGCCGCCGTCACCGACCTCGTGGAGCGGGTCGGTGAGATCGACGAGATCGCGGCCGTGATCGACGAGATCGCGGAGGAAACCAACCTGCTCGCGCTGAACGCCTCGATCGAGGCGGCCCGCGCCGACGGCTCCGGCGACGGGTTCGCGGTCGTCGCCGACGAGGTGAAGTCGCTCGCCGAGGAGACCCGGGAGTCCGCCGCGGAGATCTCCGGGCGCATCGAGGCGGTCCAGGAGGCGTCCGCCGAGACCGCGGCCGACGCCGAGGCGATGGAGGCGCAGGTCGCCGAGGGCGTCGAGACCATCGAGTCGACGCTGCGGGAGTTCGAGGGGGTCGTCGAGGACGTGACGACCGTCGACGAGACGGTCCAGGAGATCAGCGACGCGACCGACGACCAGGCGCGCACGACCCAGGAGGTCGTCGACATGGTCGACGGGGTCGCGTCCGTGAGCCGGCAGACCGCGACCGAGGCCGAGACCGTCGCTGCCGCGGCCGAGGAGCAGACCGCGACCGTTTCGGAGGTGACGGAGCGGGTCCACACGCTCTCGGAGCAGTCCGACGAGCTGCTCGCGCGGCTGAACGAGTTCGAGGTGCCGGACGGCGCGGGGGAGGGCGGGATCGCGACCGGGACTCCGGCGGACGCCGCCGCGACTCGGTCGGCGCCGGGCGACGACGACTGACGGATTCCCGGCCGGGCCGACCGTGGGTTCGTTTCTATTCCGAGCGGCCGCGACCGCCGAGCGAGGGCAGGTCGACGCCGATCTCGCCGAGCAGCGCGCCGGCCGCCGCGTATCCGAGCGCGCCGACGGAGGCGACGATCAGCACCTGTCCGACGAGGACGAGGAGCGCTGACAGCGGGTCGCCCGCGCCGAGGATCAGGTCGTTCAGTAAGATGTCGACGAACCGGCCGACGTCGCCGACCAGCCGCGAGACGAAGTCAATGAGCGCGATCATGGACCACGGTTGGACCGGGGGGTACTTGGGTGTTGAGTTCGCGGCGGCGCCTCTCGCGCGCGCCTCACGCCGCCGCCGCCGTCGACTCGGCCTCGTCGGCGCGCGCGTAGCGCAGCGCCCACCCGATCAGCACGCCCTGAAACGGCAGCCGGACCAACGCCGCGAGCCGGGCCGGCGCGACGAGCGGCTCCGGGACGAGGTCGTTCAGCGTCTCGCTCCGGGCGAGGTGGACGTTCGCGGGGAACACCGCGACGAGGAGGGCGACGATCCCCCACGCCGAGACGCGTCGCGTCCGCGGGATCGCGACGCCGATCCCGAGGAGTATCTCGGCGACCCCGGAGAGGTAGACGAGCCCGACCGGCCGCGGGAACGACGGCGGGACCGCCTCGGCGAAGCGCTCCGGGATCAGGAAGTGCGCGATCCCGGCGACGACGTACGTCGCGCCCATCAGCGGCGCGAGCGACCGCTCGGCTTCGACGGGGGCGTCCGCTTCGGTCTCGGCCCGCGTTCGGTCTGCGTCGGTCATACCGCGACACACGAGCGGGAAGCGTATCAGTCCTCGCCGCCGGGGGTTCCTGGAACCGAACCCCTTACGAACGGGCGAACCGTACCGGGTCGTAATGAACACGCTGTTCTGGGTGCTCACCGGGGTCCTCGCCTACTCCGCGGTCGCGATGTGGCTGCGGAACGAGGGTGTCCTCCCGGACGCGTTCAGGGTCTCCGGTCCGGTGTTGACCCTCCGGACGCTCCGCGGGCGCGCCTTCCTCGGCCGACTGGCCGCGCCGAAGCGGTTCTGGCGCGCGGTCGCCAACCTCGGGCTCGGGGGCGCCCTAGTGGCGATGGTGGCGTCGTTCGCGCTCATCCTCTCGTCGGCTCGGTCGGCGTTCACCAACGCGCAGCCCTCGGCGATCCAGCAGCCGCAGAACTTCCTCATCATCCCCGGGGTCAACGACTTCCTCCCCCTCTCCGTCGCGCCCGAGATCGTCGCCGGGCTCGCCGGCGCGATGGTCGTCCACGAGGGCGCGCACGGGCTCCTCTGCCGGGTCGAGGACATCGACATCGAGTCGATGGGACTGGTCTTCTTCGCGCTGCTCCCGGTCGGCGCGTTCGTCGAGCCGGACGAGGAGGCGACGCAGGAGGCCTCCCGCGGCGCCCGCGCCCGGATGTTCGCGGCCGGCGTCACCGCGAACACGGTCCTGACGATCGTCGTCTTCGCGCTCCTGTTCGGGCCCGTCGTCGGCGCCATCTCGCCCGCGCCCGGCTACGCGGTCGGCGAGGTGAACCCCGGTTCGCCGGCGGCCGCCGCCGACCTCTCGCAGGGCGACCGGATCGTCGAGGTGGCGGGCGCGCCGGTCGAGACGAGCGCCGAGTTCGAGGCCGCGATCGCCGACGCCGGCGAGTCCGTCGCGCTCACCGTCGACGACGGCGACGCCCGCGAGACGGTGACGGTCGACCGCGAGCTACAGGTGGTCGGCTCCGCCGGCGGCAACCCATTGGGCGTCATGATCGAGGGATCGCCCGTCACGATCGCAGCCGTCAACGGCGAGTCCGTCGCGACCGAGTCGGCGTTCTACGACGCGGTCGGCGGCGACGAGCGTGCGACGCTCACCGTGACCGGCAACGCGAGCGTCCTCGACCAGGTCCGCGACGCGCCGGGCGCCGAGAGCGCCTCCGGCGTCGAGACCGCGGACGGCGAGGGGGCCGTCACCGTCTCCGACGTGCCGATCGGCGCGTACGTCGTCGGCGTCCAGGAGGACGGCCCGATCCACGACGCGGGCGCGGCGCTCGGCGAGCCGCTGACGATCGTCTCGGTGGACGGCGAGCGCGTCGTCGACAACGGGGCGCTCTCGGCCGTCCTCGGCGAGCGCGACCCGGGCGAGACCGTCCCGGTCACCGTCTACGACGCGGACGGCGAGCAGGCGACGTACGACGTGGAGCTCGACCCCCATCCGAGCCGCGACGGCGGCTTCATCGGCGTCAGCGTCTTCCCCGGGACGAGCGGGCTCGCGCTCGACGACGTGGGCGTCACCGAGTACCCCGCCGGCGCGTACCTCGAACTGCTCGGCGGCGACGGCGGCGAGGCCGCGGACGGGGTCCCGCTCGGCGGGGTCACCCAGTCCCCGCTCGGCCTCGTGTTCGTCGCGCTCATCCTCCCGCTCGGCAGCCTCTTCGGGCTCCCGTTCAACTTCGCGGGGTTCACCGGCGACCTGACCAACTTCTTCGTCGTCGGGGGGCCGCTCGCGGCGCTCGGCGGCGGGACCTTCCTGCTCGCGAACCTCCTCTTCTGGTCGGGGTGGATCAACATCCAGCTGGCGCTGTTCAACTGCCTGCCCGCGTTCCCGCTCGACGGCGGTCGCATCCTCCGGATGGTCGCCGAGGCCGTGATCAGCCGGGTCCCGATCAGCGACCGGCACGCCGCAGTGCGGACGATCACGGTCTCGTCCGGGCTCGTCATGCTCGGCGGTCTGATCGCGATGATCTTCGGCAACCAGATCCTCACCGCGCTCGGCTTGATCTGAGCGCGGGCGTCGCCGGCTGCTTCGCCTCGCAGTCGTGGGGTGTCGGTGAACCGATCGACCACTGATGCTCGGAGACGTGGTGCTGAACAGCGGGCGTAGAGTCAGCACGCTTTATCGAAAGCCAACGAAGGACGACGAGTAGTCGAAACAGGTGGACCACTAATTAGTTAGAACCGACTGCCGACTCAAGATCGAAGGTTCTGATATCGCTGTCGGATACCGCTTGATTCCGTGATTCAGTATCGTGGACTTGTAGATAGCGGAACTCATCCTCCCCCGACCTCGTACTGACCGTCGCACGACCGCCGAGGGTAAGTTCGTTGAAGTCGGTCTGTGTGGCCGCCACATTGACTGGGCTCTCGTCTCCCACAGTCGGATTTACGCTAACAAGATACCGAACGTCTCCGAACCGATCTTTCAGTTCTTCACCGAGACGGTCGGAGACCGTAACGGATCGGTCATCAAACGCAGAACCCGCGTATTCAGGGTCATACTGCCCGTGAAGGCTATTTTCCGAGGGTTCGAACAGCACGGTGAGTAAGTCAATTCTGGTCGTACCCTCAGCAGAAGCGCCCGCCTCTACATTGATTGATTTCACGAGAACTGGTCCCGTCGTCGTCTCGGCTGAACCGACGCAGCCTGCCACTCCGACAGCACCCACGGCGGCCACTCCTGAGAGGAATTTCCGGCGGGAGGGCATATTCAAAACATGTGACATACTGAGAAAAATATCTTATCCCGGTTTCCTCCCACAATATTCGGGGCATGGACATCCCGAGCGGGTGATTTGATAACGGGGAGCTGGAAGTAGCCTACCTGCTGTGCTGACTTTAGCCTCCGTGTCCAGCAACCCTTTCCGCCTGATCTGTAGTATTTCCGATATTTGTTCGGCGCCCAGTCCGTGAACCGGTGCCAACAGAACGAGGGAAACCGGTTTCCCCGCCGGGCGCGACGCCACCGTATGACCCACTCGCGGACCGTCGAACTCGAAGGTCACATCATCGACAGCGGGACGATGCAGCGCTGCTTCGGCGCGGTGATGGACCTCGGCGGATTCTTCGACGTCGAGCGGTTCGACGTCGGGAAACACGAGACCGAGGAGTCGCACTGCCGGCTGACAGTCTCCGCGGACGACCCCGAGACGCTGCGGGACATCCTCCACGAGCTCCACCAGAACGGCGCGGTGCTCGAAGACCCCTCCGAGGTGGAGCTCGTCGCGGCGCCCGCGGACAAGGTCGTCCCGCCGAACTTCTACTCGACGACGAACCACCCGACGGAGGTGCTGTACGACGGCGAGTGGCTCGACGTCGAGCGGATCGAGATGGACTGCGCGCTGGTGGTCGACCCCGAGCCGGGGGCGGACGCCGGCGAGGGCCCGCGCGCCTACACCAAGACCCTTAACGCCGTCGAGGAGGGGGACCTCGTCGCGACCGACCAGTCCGGGATCCGGGTGAACCCGCCCGAACGCCCCCGGAGCGGCGGCGGCGCGTTCGGGTTCATGCAGGGCGGCGTCTCCGCGGAGCGCCCCTCTGAGTCGACGATCCGCGAGGTCGCCGAGGAGCTGCGCGCGGTGAAAGACGAGGGCGGCGACGTGATGGTCGTCGCGGGGCCGGCCGTGATCCACTCCGGCGCGGGCGACGCGCTCGCCGACCTCGTCGCCGCGGGCTACGTGGACGCGCTCTCGGCCGGCAACGGGTTCGCCACCCACGACCTGGAGCGGTCCATCTACGGCACCTCGCTCGGGATGAACGTCGAGACGCTCGAACACCCGCGGAAGGGCCACAAACACCACATCTGGACCATCTCCGAGATAATCCGGGTGGGCGGCATCGAGGCCGCCGTGGCGGAGGGAATCGTCACGGAGGGGGTGATGTACGAGTGCGTCGAGAACGACGTCGACACCGTCCTCGCGGGGTCGGTCCGCGACGACGGCCCGCTCCCGGACACGATCACCGACGCGGTCGAGGCGCAGGACGCGATCCGCGAGCAGGCCCACGAGGCCGACCTCGTGATCATGCTCGCCACGCTGCTCCACTCCGTCGCGGTCGGCAACTGCCTCCCCTCGACGACGAAGACCGTCTGCGTCGACATCGACCCCGCCACCGTCACCCAGCTGCTCGACCGCGGCTCGGCGCAGGCGATCGGGATGGTCACCGACATCGGCACGTTCGTCCCGACGCTCGCGGAGTTCGTGCTGGAGGGGGACGACGCGTGACCACCGAGATCCGACCCTACGACCACGAGCGCGACGCCGACGGCCTGTACGAACTGAAGGTCGCCTTCGAGCGCGGCCTGGGCGAGAACACCGGCGGCGACGGGAAGGCGGCCGCCTACGAGGGGAAACTCACGGACGCCTACCGCGAGCGCTGGCTCGACTGGGTCGACCGCTGCGTCGCGGACGACGCCCGGTGCGTGACCGTCGCGGTCGAGGGGGAGGGCGAGAGCGGGACGGCGGGCGACGCCGCCCTCGTCGGCTACGCCTTCGTGCTCCCCGAGCGACTGTCGATGGTCTGGGACGCCGCGGTGCTGAACGAGCTGTTCGTCGCCCCCGAGCACCGCGGGACCGGCGTCGCCGACGACCTGCTGGACGCCGCGCTCGCGGTCGCCGCCGATCAGGACCTCCCGCTCGACCGGCTGGTCCTCGACGTCGACCCCGCGAACGAGCGCGCGAAGGGGTTCTACGACCGCCGCGGCTTCGAGCCGTGGGGGGAGATGGTCGCGAGACCGCTGGACGACGCCTGAAGGTCGGCCCGGTTCGGATCCGCCGCCGCGTCCCGTCCGACTCCCGAAGCTACAAGCGCGCCCACCCGTTTTCGACGCCCGTGATACAGATCGGGATCGTCGGCTGCGGCGTGATCGGGAACCGCCTCGCGGCCGCGATAGACGACCACGACCGGTACGAACTGGCGGCCGCCTGCGACCTCGACCCCGACCGCGCGGCGTCGCTCGCGGCCGACCACGGCACCGACCGCACCGCGACGACGACCGACCACGCCGCGCTCGTCGAGACCGACGGCCTCGACGCGGTGTACGTCGGCGTGCCGCCGCTCGCGCACCGCGAGGTGGTCGCCGACGCGCTCGCGGCCGGCAGGCACGTGATCTGCGAGAAGCCCATCGCGGCCGACGCGGAGACGGGTCGCGAACTCGCCTCGCTCGCCGCAGAGACCGACCGCGTCACGGCCGTGAACCTCCCGTTCCGCTACACGCCCGGCTTCGTCCGCCTGCGGGAGGCGGTCGCCGCGGGCGAGGTCGGCGACCCCCGCCGCGTCGAACTCCGGTTCCGGTTCCCGCGGTGGCCCCGCGAGTGGCAGGACGTCGCCTGGCTGGAGTCGCGCGAGCAGGGCGGCCCGCTGCGCGAGGTCGGGACCCACTTCCTGTTCGGCGTCCAGGAGCTGTTCGGCCCGATCGAGACCGTCTCAGCCGACGTGGGCTACTCGGGCCCGGACGCCTACGAGGACGACGTGGTCGGGACCTTCCGGGCCGACGGCGTTCGGGGGACGATCGACCTGCTCTGCGACCACGACGGCGAGGAGGAGAACAGCGTCACGGTCGTCGGCGACGAGGCGTCGCTGTCGCTGACGGAGTGGTATCGGCTCGTCCGAGACCGCGGGCGCGAGGGCGAGGAGACGCTCGTCGACGAACGGGGCGACACCGTGCGCGCGCTCCTGACGGAGTTCGCGGGCGCCGTCGACGGCGACGGCGGCGACCTCGTCTCGTTCGCGGAGGCGACGCGCGTTCAGGAGGTGCTCGACGCGATTCACGCGTCGGACGGCGACCGCGTCCGCCCGGGGACGGGCGGCGACGCGCCGTAGGTCGCCCGCGGAGTCGCGGCCCGAGAACGCCCGACAGGAATTATGTGTCCCTCGGGCCGATCCGTACGTATGAGCTACCTCGTTGCGACCGACGGGTCGACGGAGAGCGACGAAGCCGTCCGGTACGCGGCGCAGCAGGCGGTCGCGTTCTACGAGACGCTCGAGATCGCCCACGTCCTGACGCCGGACTCGGAGCTGGTCGACGGCACGATCGTCCTCCCGGGCGAGGAGGCCGCCGTCGAGGCCGGGCAGGGCGTCTTAGAGAGCGCCCGGAGCATCGCCGAGGAGGCGGCCGACGAGCCGATCACCGTGGAGACGCAGCTCCTCACGGGCCGTCCGGCGGACGCGATCACCGAGTACGCGGCCGAGGAGCCGGTCGACGCGATCTACGTCGGCCACCGCGGGCTCTCGGAGGAGCGCGAACAGGTCGTCGGCAGCGTCGCGAAGAGCATCGTCGACAAGGCCGACGTGCCCGTGACGGTGATCCGGTAGCTGTCGACCGAGAGAAACGAACAGGGGCCCGCGAACCGTCCGAAATCCGGCGTTTCGATCGACTGCCGGCCGTCACAGGCGCCGGAAAGAACCGCCATTATCGGACGTTCAAAACGGCCTTCCGCCCTACTAGGGGTGATGGCAGACGACGTACTCGTCACGGCGGACTGGGTGGAAGAGCACCTGGACGACTTCCAGAGCGACGACTCGGACCTGCGGCTCGTCGAGATCAACAACCCGACGGTCACCGACGAGTCGGAGTACACGCCCTACGAGGAGGGGCACATCCCCGGGGCGCTGAACTTCGAGTGGGACGAGGTCTTCACCGACGAGACGGAGCGCGACATCGTCTCGAAGGGGGACTTCGCGGCCCGGAACGGCGAGGGCGGCATCGATGCCGACACGACGGTCGTCGTGTACGGGGGCGGCCGCGTCCCGAACTGGTTCGCGCTGTTCGGCTACTGGATCTACAAGTACTACGGTCACGACGACATCCGCGTGATCGACGGCGGGAAGGGCTACTGGGTCGACAACGACTACCCGCTCTCGACAGAGGCGCCCGACTTCACGCCTCGCGAGTACGAGGCCCGCGGTCCCTTCGAGAGCGTCCGCGCCTACAAGGACGACATCGACAAGGCGATCGAAGAGGGGATCCCGATGGTCGACGTGCGCTCCCCCGAGGAGTTCTCCGGCGAGGTCATCGCCCCGGAGGGCCTCGACGAGACCGCCCAGCGCGGCGGCCACATCCCCGGCGCGAGCAACGTGCCGATCGGCACCACGCTGAACGAGGACGGCACGTTCAAGAGCGCGGACGAGCTCCGCGAACTGTACAGCGACGCCGGCGTCGACGGCGACGAGTCGACGATCACCTACTGCCGCGTCGGCGAGCGCTCGTCGATCGAGTGGTTCCTCCTCCACGAGCTGCTCGGCTACGACGACGTCCGCAACTACGACGGCTCGTGGACCGAGTGGGGCAACCTCGTCGGCGCGCCGATCGAGACCGGCGAGTAACCGACGCCGTCGGTCCCCCGCGCCGTCCCGCGCGACCGATCACCGGCGATATGTGTCCGGGGACGTAAGGCGTCGCATGGCACCGTCTCACGTCCTCGTCCCGCTCGACGGGTCGCCGCTCGCCGCCGACGCGCTCGACGACGCGCTCGAACTCTTCGACTGTCGAGTGACCGTCCTGAACGTGGTGACCCCGCTCGACGCGCCGATGAGCGAGGGCGGGATCCTCGGCGCCGACGAGGACCGCCGCGAGAGCGCGCGCGACCGGGCCGACCGCATCGTCGACCGAGCGACGGACCGCGCCGCCGAGAGCGACCGCCGCGTCGAGACGGCGGTCCAGACGGGCGACCCGGCGGCGGCGATCCTGGAGTACGTCGACGCCCACGACGTCGACCGGATCGTCATGGGCGGCCACGGCGGCGAGCGCGGCCGCGTCGCGAGACGGCTGCTCGGCACCGTCGCGACGAGCGTGGTCGCCGACGCGCCCGTGACCGTGACGGTCGTGCGCTGAGCGCCGCTTCACCCGCCCAGCACCGCGGCGAAGGCCGCGTACAGCCCGTATCCGATCGCGATCGACGCCACGAGCGTGATCCCCCAGAAGAGGAGCGTGACGCCGATCTTCCGCCGCGAGACGCCCGCGGAGCCGCCGGCGAGCCCGCCGCCGATGACCCCGGAGATGATGATGTTGTTGAACGAGATGGGGATCCCGAGCCCGATGGCCACCTGCGCGATGATGAATCCGGGGACCAGCGCGGCGATCGACCGCCGGGCGCCGAGCTGCGCGTACTCGCGCGAGGTCGCCTGGAGCAGCTTCGGCGCGCCCATCCACGCGCCCGCGAGGATGCCCGTGGCGCCGAGCGAGAGCAGCACGATGCCCGGCAGTCCGAGCTCGACGCCGTAGAGGTTCTCGAGGGGCCCGGTCGCCAGCCCGACCTGACTCCCGCCGCTGGAGAAGGCGACGACGCTCCCGAGGACGAGGAGGAACGTCCGGATGCCGTCCTCGACCGACGCCCGCGTCCGCCGCCGGACGGCGGCGAACCACGCCGCGGCCGCGAGCAGCGTCACGAGCGCCGCCACGGGGTCGACGCCGAGGAGCGTCGGCGCGCCGACTTGGCGCGCGACGAACCCCGCGACGGAGCTCTGGGCCGCCTCCGGGGGCGAGGGGATGACGCCCAGCCGGACGTTGGCGACGATCCCGCCGACGACGGCCGCGAGCAGCGGGACCCCGACCGTCTCCGGGATGTCGTCGCGCCGGAGGAGGGTTGCGGTGAGGTACGCGAGCCCGCCGGAGACGGGCGGCACGAGCGCCCAGAAGAGCCCGATGCGTCGGTAGGTTTCGAGGGCGGGGTCGCCCCCGAGCGAGAGCCCGACGCCGACCATCGCGCCCGTCGTCGCGAACGCCGCCGGGACCGGGTAGCCGGTGTAGACGCCGAAGGCCATGAACCCGGTGGCGGTGAGCAGTCCCGCCGTCGCCGCCAGCGAGGTGATCTGGACGCCGTCGATCAGTCCCGCGCCGACGGTCTCGGAGATGGCCCCGCCCTGCGTGAGCGCCCCGAGGGCGGCGAGGATCCCGATGAGGAAGGCCGCCCGCATCGTCGAGATGGCGTTGGCGCCGATCGCCGGGGCGAACGGCGGCGAGTTGCTGTTCGCGCCGAGGGCCCACGCGGTAGCGAGGCTGGTTAGCGTCGCGAGGGCGACGAGGACCCAGAAGCCGACGCCGACCACGCTCACGCGCCTCCCTCCGCGCGGGATCGATCCATGTCACTCGGTCCGACGGCGTCGTCGGCTAAATAATCCCCGTCGGACGGGCGTCGGCCGCGTCAGTCGTCGAGCGACGCGACCGCGGTCCGCTCCGCACCGATCCGGCGGTCGAGGAAGTCGTCGAGCAGCTCCAGCGAGCGGATCTTCTGGTCGATGTCGCCCGAGCCGTGGCCCTCCTCGCCGAGCTCCTCGTACTCGTAGTCGTCGCCCTCCGCGAAGCCGGCCTCGTCGAGCGCGTCCCGGAGGATGCGCGCCTGCGAGACCGGCACCCGCGGGTCGTTGACGCCGTGGACGATCAGCAGCGGCGCGTCGACGTTCTCGACGTAGTTCACCGGGCTGCGCTCGCGGTATATCGCCTCGTTCTCGTCCGGCTCGCCGAGGTTCTTCACCATGAGCTCCGTCCGGAAGTGGGGCATGGTGTTCTCGTACATGTCGAACAGGTCGCTGACGCCGACCCACGTGATCCCGGCCGCGTACAGGTCCGGGTACTGGACCATCTGCCAGTTGGCGGAGTAGCCGCCGTAGGAGCCGCCGTAGACGGCGACGCGGTCCTCGTCGAGCCAGTCGTACTCGTCGAGGACGTACTCGGCGCCGGTCGCCACGTCGCCCTGCTCGGCGCCGCCCCAGTCGCCGTACAGCTCCTGGACGAACTCGCGGCCGCGTCCCGTGGAGCCGCGGTAGTTCACCTGGAGGACCGAGTAGCCGCGCGACAGCAGGAACTGGACGCGGTAGCTGAACCGCCGCATGTCGTGGTGTCGCGGCCCGCCGTGGGGGTTGACGATCAGCGGCGAGGGGCGTCGGCCGGAGTCGAACAGCAGCCCCTCGATCTCGAACTCCTCGTAGGGGTCGTGGTCGACCGCGCGCGCCGGCGTCTCGGGGACGCCGTCGGAGGCGAACGTCACCGTCTCCGGCTCGACGAAGTCGTCCGGATCGAACGGGCCGTACTCCGCGTCGAACAACGTCTCCGTCGCGTCCGCGTCGAGGTCGTAGGCGACCAGTTCCGGCCGCTTGCTCGACGTGGTCCGGTACGCGAGCAGGCGGTCGTCCGCGAGCCGGCCCTCGGCCACGCTCGCGACGCCCGCCGGGAAGTCTAGCTCGCGGCCCTCGCCGCTCTCGACGTCGTAGACGACCGGGACCGTCACGGCGCCGCGCGTCCGGCCCGCGACGAACCGGTCGCCGCCCTCGAGGAAGCGGCTCGGCGACTCCTCGAACTCGCCGTCGCCGAACCAGGTCACGTCCGCGTCGTCGACGCCGTCCGAGAGGTCGACGATCCCGGCCCGGCCGAGGTCCTCGCTGTTGTCGCTAATGAGGAGGCGATCGCCGTCCGGTCCCCAGTCGGTGGGCGCGGCCTCGGCGCCCACATCGCCGACGTCGAGCTTGCGCGCGTCCGACCCGTCGGCGGCCGCCACGTACGTGTCGAGGTTCTCGTAGGTGTCCGTCTCGTTCGTCGTGAAAGCGATCCGGTCGCCCTCGGGAGAGAGCTCGCCGCCTCCGACGGCGCGCTCGTAGTCGGTGACCTTCTCCGTCTCGCCGCTCGGCACGTCGTGGCGGTAGAGGTTCATCTGCCCGTCGCGGCTGGAGCCGAGCAGGAGGGTCTCGCCGTCCTCGCCCACGTCGTGGAGGCGGATCTGGCCGTCCATCTCGACGACTGGCTCGCTGTCGCCGTCGAGCGACATCGCCCAGATGTCGTGCTGCTCGTCGCCCGCCTCGTCGCGGT
Source organism: Halorubrum sp. Atlit-28R (assembly GCF_003665955.1). Classification (NCBI taxonomy): domain Archaea; kingdom Methanobacteriati; phylum Methanobacteriota; class Halobacteria; order Halobacteriales; family Haloferacaceae; genus Halorubrum; species Halorubrum sp. Atlit-28R. The sequence continues at coordinate 106,379 of NZ_QPLS01000009.1, read as the reverse complement.
GGTAGAAGAGGCGGTCGCCGCTGGGGTCCCACTCGAAGCCGGCGCGGACGGACCGGGGCACGTCGCCGTCGCTGAGCTGCTCTAAGGACCCGTCTGTCGGGTCACAGAGGTGAAGCTCGTTGCGGCCGGTCACGTCGTAGTAGAGGGCGACGGTCTCTCCGTCCGGGGACACGCGCGGACTCGCGATCGTCGGCAGCGAGGCGAGTTCGCGCAGTACGTCGGTCTCGTCTGAGTCTGACATCCGGATCATACCGGCGGCGGAAACGTCTTGAACGTTTCCCGGGTATCGGTGGGCGCGCGCAGCGCGGCGGTATCGGTGGATCGTCAGGCGGGCGCCGACTCGGTGACGCGCTCTAACTCGGCGATGCCGAGCGCCATCCCGAACACCATGAGGCCGACCGCCGCGACGCCGGCCGGAAGGGAGATCTCCGCGATCACGCTCGCGGTGAACGCTCCGATCCCGCCGCCCATGGCTCCCCGAAACCGCGCCAATCGACCCGGGTCACCCCGCGATGTTCGTCGCCATGTCTTCCGATGGGCGACGACGAGCGACGTCGTCGCCGCGTAGAGGGGAAATATCGCCGCGGTTACAAACGGGTCTCCGGGGAAGAAACGCGCGACGAGACCGGCGACGGACAGTCCGACGACCAGGGCGACACCGTAGCGGAGGGCTCGGTTCACGGTCGTTTATTGTAGGTGTTTCCTAAATGTATTCTGTTGGGTTACCGGTGACGACCCGCCGACAGACCCTTGTCCGGACGCGCCGAACTCCATGTGAAATGGGCTCGTTCGCGGACGCTCCGCTTCCCGTGGCTCCGGACGCCGAGGCGGTCCGCTCCCTCTCGCGGCCGGACGACGCCGACCCCGGAACCGTCGTCTGGCACCGCAGCGACCTGCGGATCGCGGACAATCCGGCGGTCGCGGCGGCCGCCGACGAGTCCGACCGAATCCTCCCGCTGTTCGTCTTCGACCCCGGGTTCCACGACGCGCGCGGCGCGGCCTGCGACGCGCGGATCGCGTTCCTCCACGACTGCCTGCGCGACCTCGACCGCCAGTACCGCGACGTCGACGGCGCGGGGCTCACGTACGCGCACGGCGACCCGATCGAGGTCCTCTCGCGGTTCGCCGACGCCGGCTGGGATGCCGTCGCGAGCGCGACGGCGACCGGCCGGTACGGACGCCGACGCGACGAGCGCGCCCGCGAGCGCCTCGGCGTCGAGTTCGTCGACGGCGACGGACTCGTGCGCGACGCCGACCGCCCGCGAGCGGACTGGAGCGACCGCGTCGAGGCGTGGCTCGCGGCGGAGCCGTTCGACTGGGACCCCCGGTCCGTCGCGGTCGAGCGCGTCGAGACGGGGATCACCCCCGAGCGAGTCGCCGACGCCTACGGGGTCGAGCCGACGAAGACGCGCGTGCCGACCGGGGGACGCGAGGCCGGCCGCGAGCGTCTCCGCGCGTTCACGGAGGAGATCGCGGAGTACCCCGGCTCCATCTCCTCGCCGGTCGACGCCCGCGACGGGACGAGCGGCCTCTCCCCCTACCTGCGGTTCGGCTGCCTCTCCGTCCGCGAGGTCCACCGCCACGTCGACGAGCGCGCGCCGGACGGCCGCGGCAAGTCGATGTTCGTCTCTCGGTTGTACTGGAACCGCCACTACACGCAGAAGCTGCTCGACTGGCCGGGGTGGCTCGACCGCGCCGTCAACCCCGTGTACGAGGAGTTCAACCGCGACCGGCACGACCCCGACCTCGTCGCGGCGTGGAAGGACGGCGAGACGGGGTTCCCGATGGTCGACGCGAGCATGCGCTGCCTGCGCGAGACCGGGTGGCTCAACTTCCGGATGCGGGCGCTCTGCGCCTCCGTCTACTTCCACATCCTCCAGCAGCCGTGGCGCATCGGCGCCGACCACTTCTACGAGCACCTGATCGACGGCGACCCCGCGATCAACTACACCCAGTGGCAGTCGCAGTGCGGACTGGTCGGCCGTCCCGGACTGCGATTGTACGATCCTCGCAAGCAGGTCCGGGACCAAGACCCAGAGGGGGAGTTCGTCTCGCGGTGGGTCCCCGAACTCGCGCCGCTCCCGGCCGCCCATCTCGACGCCCCCGAGAAGGCCCCGCTCGCGGTCCAGCGCGAGGTCGGCGTCAGGATCGGCGAGACGTACCCATATCCGGTGGTCGACTACGAGGCGGCCCGCAGCGAGTTCCGCGAGCGCTACAGGGCCGCGTACCCCGCCGCGGCCGAGCGGCTCGGCGAGGAGGCGATCGCCCGGCGGGCGTCGCTCTCCGGCGGACTCGGCGCCGCCGAGTCCATCGCGGCCGACCACGGGGAACCGGACGCGGACCCCGGGACCGGCTCCGCCCAGGCGGCCCTCGACGAGTTCGAGTGAGCGGTCGCGCCCCTGCTCGGCCGCGCTCGCGAGGCGGTGGAAAGGTTGATACGGTCGTGTGTCGTATTGTGCTGTATGGAACAAAACGTCGGTTCGACGGACAAGCTCGTCAGGACGGCCGTCGGCGCGGTCGCCGGTGCCGCCTCTATAGCGACGCTCGCGGGCGTCGGGCCGCTTCCGGCCCTCGCCGCGCCGGTGCTCGGCGTCGTCGCGCTCGCGATGCTCGCGACGGCGGCGACCGGCACCTGCGGGCTCTACGCCCTGCTCGGCGTCAGCACCTGTCCCGCGGACGGGCGGGCCTCCCGCTGAGCGGCGGCGGACCGACGTTCTGTTTTTCGGCGGCATGGCCCCCGCAGCCACGGTATCACGCCGTTTCGGCGGAGGCCTCAAGTGGCCGCGAGCCGTATCGATATCGTGATCGACAGCCATCCGAGCCGAGGGCGTCTCGCGGCGGACCGTGGCGCGGATCCGAACGGGGTGAGCGCCGCGTGAGCGACGATCCGACGGTCCTCGTGATCGGCGGCGGCGCGACGGGGACGGGGATCGCCCGCGACCTCGCGGGGCGCGGCGTCGACGCCGCGCTCGTCGACCGCGGCGGGCTCGGCGGCGGCACCTCCGGGCGCTCGCACGGCCTCCTCCACAGCGGGGCCCGGTACGCCGAGGCCGACGCCGAGGGCGCCCGCGAGTGCATCGAGGAGAACCGGACGCTCCGGTCGATCGCCGGGGCCTGCGTCCGCGACACCGGCGGCCTGTTCGTCCGCCTCGCCGGCGACGACCCGGACTATCTGGAAGCGAAAATCGCCGCCTGCGAGGAGATCGGTATCGAGACCGAGCGGCTGGACGGCGACGCCGCCCGCGAGGCGGTTCCGGGCCTCGCGGGGGCGGTCGAGGAGGCGTTCCGCGTCCCCGACGGCGTCATCTACCCGTCGCGACTGGTTGCCGCCAACGCCGCCGACGCCGAGCGGCACGGGGCGACCGTCCGCCCGAACGCGCCCGTCGAGGACGTGACGGTCAGCGACGGCGCGGTCGAGTCGGTCCGCGTCGGCGGCGCGGTCGACGCGACGCTCTCGCCCGAGGTCGTCGTCAACGCCACCGGCGCGTGGGCGGACTCGATCGCGGAGATGGCCGGCGTCGAGGTCGGGATGGCGCCGAGCCGCGGCGTGATGGTTTCCGTGGAGTACGACGGGCTCGATCCCGTATTGAACCGGTGTCGGGACCCCGACGACGGCGACATCGTCGTGCCCCACGACGGCGAGGTCGTGCTGGGGACGACGAGCGTCCCCGTCTCCGACCCGGACGACTACGAGACCGCCGAGTGGGAAATCGAGCGCTCCGTCGAGGAGTGCGCCGCGATGCTCCCCGCGGTCGCCGACGCGCCGACCGTTCGGACCTGGTGGGGCGTCCGCCCCCTCTACGCGCCCGACGAGACGGGCTCTGACCGCCGCGGGATCTCCCGCGGGTTCACGCTGCTCGACCACGGGCGCGACGGCGCCGCCGGCCTCTACAGCGTCGTCGGTGGCAAGCTGACCACCTACCGACAGATGGCCGAGACGACCGCCGACCGCGTCTGCGAGCAGCTCGGGGTCGACGCAGCCTGCGAGACCGCCAGCGAGCCGCTCGCGCACGCCGACGACCCCGAGCGGCTGGACGAGCTGGTCGCCGAGTACGGCGGCGCGAACCCGACCGACGCCGACGTGGTCGGCGCGCCGACGGACGACTGAGCCGGACTAGGGATCCACCGCGGACACGTCCACGCGTCCCCGGCCCGACGCGGGGTTCGAGGCTGAACCACGGGATTGAGGCCCCGCCGGCGAGACCGATCGGTATGCCAGTCGCGACGGTCGGCGAGACGGCGACCAACGAGGTAACGGTGACCGAGGAGACGATCGAGGCGTTCGCGGAGCTCTCGGGCGACGAGAACCCGATCCACCTCGACGACGAGTACGCCGCCGAGACGATGTTCGGCGGCCGCGTCGCGCACGGAATTATCTCGGCCGCAGTCGTCTCCGGCGCGCTCGCGGGGCTCTCCGGCGACATCGTCTACCTCTCGCAGGAGCTGTCGTTCGAGAAGCCGGTGTTCCCCGGCGACACGGTCGCGGCGAGCGTCAGCGTCATCGACGACCTCGGCGGCGACCGCCTCGCGGTCGAGACGACCGCGACCGTCCCCGAGCGCGACGAGCGCGTCCTCTCCGGGGAGGCGGTAGTGCTGTCGGTGCCGCACGGCGACGAGTAGCGAGCCGCCGCGGCGGCCGGTCGGTTACCCCTGCCACCGGAGCACGGTCGCCGACCAGGTGTAGCCGGTGCCGGCCGCGAGCAGGCAGACGAGGTCGCCCGGTTCGAGCCGGCCCGTCTCGACGCCGGCCTCCAGCGCGAGCGCCTGATCGACGCTCTGGACGTGGCCGTACTCGTCGAGGTAGTAGCCGTCGCTCGCGGGGTCAAGCCCGAGCTCGTCGAGGACGCGCTCGTGGAACGACCGCTTCATGTGCGTCAGCGCGACGTAATCGAGGTCGCCGCGCTCGAACCCCGACCGCTCCAGGGCCGTGTCGGCGACGGAGAGGTACGCCGGCAGCGACACCGGACCGAGCCGCTCTTTCATCCCCTCGGGGTCGGGCACGTCGAGGGTGTGGAGCCCCTCGCGGACGGTCTCCTCGCTCGGCGGGCGCTTCGACCCGCCCGCCGGCATCACCACGTCGTCGGCGAAGGAGCCGTCCGTCTCGGCCGCGCTCGCGCGGACGGTCGCCCGGGCGCGACCGTCAAAGGGATCGCCGTCGGTCGCCGCGTCGGATCCGTCGCCGTCGTCGCCCGCCTCGACGACGAGCGCGCTCGCGCCGCTGCCGAAGTTGAACATGAAGGAGCTGTCCTCGTTGCCGTAGTCGACGAGGTCCTCCTCGCGGCTGGCGGCGACGAGCAGCGCGGTCTCCATCGGTTCCGCCTCCAGCTGCGCGGTCACCTGCCGGAGCGCGATCGGCGCGCCCGCACAGAGCGTGTAGCTCTCGGTCGCGTACGCGTTCGTCGCCCCGATCCGGTCGGTGATCGCCGCCGCCGCCGACCAGACGACGTGGTCCTTGTACTCCGAGCCGTGGTAGACGACGACGTCGAGGTCGGTCGGGTCAACGCCCGCGTCCGCCAGCGCGGCCTCGGCCGCCTTCACGGACATGTCGGTCGCGTGGTCGCCGTCCGGCGGACAGACGCGCTTCTCGCGGACGCCCATCTTCTCGACGACGACCTCCTCCGGGATGCCGCTCTCGGCGGCGATCGCTTCGCCGGTAACGGTCTCGTCGGGGACGTACGTCCCGAGTCCGGTGATCCCGACCGTCATGCGTCTCCTCCGTGCCGCGTTCGGGTCGTCTCGTCGCGCTCCGTCCGATCCGTTCCGTCGTGTCGCGTTGGTTCGATCATGTGTCGTGTGAGAGTCGCGGGCGGTCGCGGCGAGCGCGCGCGTCGGCGCGTGCCGCGGCGTCCGCGGAGCCGCGGGCCCGCGACGCTACCGGAGGTAGCGCCGCAGGTGGTCCGGGAGCCGCTTCCCGACGGTGCCGCCGAGCCGGTCGCGCAGGGTGCCGAGGATGCCGTTCGGGACGAACAGCACGAACAGCACGAAGACGATCCCGAGGTACAGCGGGGCGCGCCCGTCGACCGCGGTGTTGACGAACAGCTCCAGGCTGATCCCGAAGAGGTCGGCTTGGAGGACGCTCTCCGGGAGCCCCTCGCGGAGCAGCGTCGCGATCCCGCCGCTCTCGGTCGAGAGGACGTCCTCTAACCCCTGGTTGAACAGGGTCCCGTACACCGGGCCGGCGAGGGTGCCGAACCCGCCGACGATCGTCGTGATCAGCGCGTCGGCGGTGACGAGGAAGTAGAACGTCCCGTCGGGCGCGACCGACCGCGAGTAGGCGGCGAAGATCCCGCCCGCGACGGCCCCGAAGAAGCCGCCGACGGCGAACGCGGCCAGCTTGAACCGATAGGTCGCGTAGCCGACGGCGCGGGCCCGCTCCTCGTTCTCGCGGATCGCGATCATTACGCGCCCGAACGGCGAGTGGAGGATCCGCTGCATCGCGAAGTAGCAGACGACGACGACGATCCCGAGCGCGTAGTACGAGACCACCGTCGCCGAGAGGTCGAGCCCGAGCCCGAGCAGGTTCTCGAAGCTCTCGCCCGTGAGCCGCCCCACGTCGAGGCTCAGCGCGTCGACGAACGGGACGCCGATCGCGAGCGCGTCGCCGCTCACCGTCGCGCCCTCGGTCGGGTTCGTCGAGACGTACCCCCACGAGCGGATCAGCTCGTAGATCACCTGCGCGAACCCGAGCGTGATCATCGCGAAGTAGACGCCCGTGAGCCGGAACGACACCGACCCGATGACGAGCGCGAGCAGGCCGGCCAGCGCGGCGCCCAAGAGGAGCGTGATCATGAACGGGGTACCCTCGGGAACGCCCGGGACCTGTCCGTTCGCGGCGAGGACGACGAAGTACGCGCCCGTGCCGTAGAAGGCCGCGTGGCCGAACGAGAGGTAACCGGTGTAGCCGCTGACGAAGTCGAAGCTCATCGCGAACAGGCCCATGTACAGCACCACGACCATGAACGTGATCGCGGGGAGGAACGCCTCGGCGAACGGGGCCGCCGGCGTCGCGAGCAGCGCCTCGTAGGCCAGCGGGTACAGCAGGAACCCGACGATCACGGCCGCGTGGACGACGTGGTCCCGCAGGTACGCGCGGAGGCCGCCGGTCGCGGTCGACGGTGGCATCGGGTCCGTCTCGTCGACGGGCGCGTCCGATTCTGTCGGTGCGTCCGCGTCGACGGGCGCGTCCGCGTCGGCGGAGGGGTCGGGGTCGCTAATGGCCCCCCACCTCCTCGACGCCGTAGAGCCCCTGCGGGCGGATAATGAGCATCACCACGAGCAGGAGGAAGATGGTCACCTCGGAGAGGCCGGGGAAGGTGACGATCCCGGTGGTGAACAGCCACGTCGTCACCGAGTCGGCGACGCCGACGATGCCCGCGGCGACGAGCGTCCCGGTGAAGCTCCCCAGCCCGCCGATGATGACGACGACGAACGCGTACAGCAGCACGTCGATGCTCAGGAGGACGCTGGGGCCCCAGATCGGGTCCCACATCAGCAGCACGCCGCCGACCGCGGCGAGCCCGGTGCCGACGCCGAACACGACGGTGAACGCCTGCCGCACGTCGATGCCGAGCGCCTGGACCATCTCGGTGTCCTCGCTGCCGGCGCGGATGTAGAGCCCGTACAGCGTCTTCGTCAGGAACGCCCACACTGCGACCGCGACGACCGCGCCGATCGCGATCTCGAAGAGGTACAGCCGCCTGACGCCGACGCCGAACAGCTGGGTCCGGCCCAAGAGCACGTCCGGGGCGGTGGCCATCGGCGCCTGCCACTGCGGGTCCGGCTGGATCCCGCGGAGCGTTAAGACGATCCGGGCCAGCTCCTCGATGATGAGCGAGACGCCGAAGGTCAACAGGATCTGGTAGGTGGGCGTGCGGTCGTAGATCGGTCGGATCAGCGCGACCTCCATCGCGCTGCCGGCGGCGGTCGTGACCGCGAACACCAGCGCCAGCGCGACGAAGAAGACGAGTATCGTCGCGAGCGTCCCGGTGTTCGCGCCGACGACGAGCACGAGCACGAGGCCGCCGAGGTACGCGCCGACCATCGCGACCGCGCCGTGCGCGAAGTTGAGGACGCCCATCAGCCCGAAGACCAGGGTCAGCCCGACCGCGATGGTGAAGTACACCGCGCCCTTGCCGATCCCCTCGGCGAGCACGCGGGCGGCCGTCTGGAGGCCGTCGACCGCGCCGCCCGTCGCGAGCAGCGCGCCCGGGTCGAGCAGCGCGCCCGGGTCGAGCAGCGGCGCGAACTGCGAGAGGGCCGCCGCGAGCGTTCCGGGGGTCATGCGGTGAGGTACCTCCGGATTCGCTCGTCGTCGCTCGTGACGCCGGCGGTCTCGCCCTCCTCGACGACGACGCCGTGGTCGACGAGGTAGAACCGGTCGGCCAGGTCCATCGCCAGCCGGAAGTTCTGTTCGACGAGCACCATCGTCGTGTCGGCGGAAGCCGCGCGGAGCGCCTCGACGACGTCCTCGACGATCTGGGGCGCGAGCCCTTCGCTCGGCTCGTCGACGAGCAGCAGATCGTTGTCGCCGACCATGCCGCGGGCGATGGCGAGCATCTGCTGTTGCCCGCCGCTGAGGTCGCCCGCCTCCTTGTCGGCGAAGCGGTCGAGCGCCGGGAACAGCTCGTAGGCCTCCGCGATCCGAGCGCCCGGGTCGGCTGCCGAGTGCGCGGCGACGCGGAGGTTCTCCTCGACAGTGAGATGCGAGAACACGCGCCGCTCCTCCGGGACCCAGCCCATTCCCCGGGCGGCGATCTCGTGGGGCTCCATCCCCGTCACGTCCGTTCCGTCGAACCGGACCGTCCCCTCGCGGGGCGGCGTCAGCCCGAGCGCGGTGCGGAGCGTCGTCGTCTTCCCGACGCCGTTGCGCCCGACCAGCGCGACGATCTCGCCCTCCTCGACCGACAGCGAGAGCCCCTGGAGGATGTGGCTCTCGCCGTAGTACGTGTGGACGCCGTCGAGTTCGAGGGTTGTCACCGCGGCTCACCCCCGACGCTCGCGCGGCGACCGCCGTCGGCCGCGGCGTTGCCGTCGCGGTCGGCGGTGCCGTCGCTCTCCTCGGTGTCGTCGCCGGTCCCCTCGCCGGCCGCCGAGTCGTCGCCGGCCCCCTCGCGGCCGTACCCGCCGAGGTACGCCTCCTGAACGGCCGGGTCACCGCGCACGTCTTCGGGTGGACCGTCGGCGATGAGCTCGCCGCGGTGGAGGACGGCGATCCGGTCGGAGATGTCCATCACCACCTCCATGTTGTGTTCGATGAGCATCACCGAGTGGTCCTCCGCCACGTCCTCGATCAGCTCGACGACCTCGTCGACGCCCTCGCTCGACACGCCGGCGGTCGGCTCGTCGAGCAGCAGGAGGTCGGGGTCGCCGGCGAGCGCGACGCCGATTTCCAGGCTGCGCTTCTCGCCGTGGCTCAGGTTCTCCGTGACGGTCTCCGCCTCGGCCGCCAGCCCAATCCGTTCGAGGATCGCGGTCGCCTCGGCGTAGTGTTCCTCGAAGTCGGCCACGTTGCGCCACAGCTTCCAGGAGTCGTTCCCGCGGCTTGCCTGCGCGGCGACGCGGACGTTCTCCAACACCGTCAGCGTCGGGAACAGGTTCGTGATCTGGTACGACCGGTGGATCCCCGCGAGCGCCGTCTCGTCCGGCGAGGCCGCGGTGATGTCGAGCGCCGAACCGCTTCCGTCCGTCCCCGCGGCGCCGCCCGGCGGGTCGAAGCGGATGCGTCCGTCGGAGGGCTCCAACACGCCCGTGAGCAGGTTGAAGAACGTCGTCTTCCCCGCGCCGTTCGGGCCGATGATCGAGCAGAGCTCGCCGGCCTCCAGCGCGAAGTCGACGCCGTCGACGGCGGTGATGCCGCCGAAGCGCTTCGTGAGCCCCTCGGTCTCCAGCAGCATTACAGCGAGCAGCTGGCGTCCGATTCGGGGACCATCACGTCCTCGGCGTCGAGGCGTTCGAGCGGCTCGCCCGGCATGATGGGCGCGTCCCAGGTGTCGGCGTACTCGTCGCTGGTCGGGACCGGCCACGCGACCGTCATCTGCGAGGCCGCCTGGTTGTTGTGCTCCTGGAACGTGTACCCGTTCTCGCCCTTCGGCGTGTCCGTGACGGTCATCCCGCGCAGCGCGTCGGCGATGTCGGCGCCGTCGGTGGAACCGGCCTCCGAGACGGCCTGCGAGAGCGCCGATGCCGCGGTGAAAGTGCCGGAGCTGAACAGGTCGGGGACGATGCCGTACGCGTCGACGTGCATCTGCCGGAACTGCTCGTTGATCGAGTTGTCGTACTGGTTCCAGTGGTACCGGCTGGTGAACGGTCCGAGCCCGGCGTCTTTGACGTCCTGCGCGGTGAAGTCCTCGCCCAGCGCCGACTCGATGGTACCGCCGATGAGCTGCGTCGTCAGGAGGGCCGCGAACCCGCCGAACACCTGGACGTCGTAGGAGATGGCCGAGGTGAGGAACTGCGGCAGCGTCGACGCCGTGAAGCCGCCGACGACGCCCGACGCGCCGTCCGAGACCGCCTGCTCGAAGAGGCCGTCGAACTCGGAGTAGCCGACCTCGACGAACCGCGGCTCCAGCACGTCGACCCCTTGGCTCTCCAAGACCTGCGTGTAGTTGCTCGCGACGCTCTGCCCGAACGCGTTGTCGGACGCGAACACGGCGACCGTGTCGATGTCGAAGTTCTCCGCCACGTACGTCCCCCCGGCCCGCGCGTCCATCGCGGTGTGCTCGCTCGCGCGGAACGCGAGCGGGTGACAGAACTCGTCGCTCACGGTGATGCCGGCGTCGGCCGCGGGCCCGATCAGGTAGGGCACGTCCGTCTCGTCGACGACGGTGTCGATGAGCCGACGCGCGCTGTCGGAGGAGGTGCCCCCGAACAGGATGTCGACCTCTTCGTCCAAGACGAGGTCGGTCGCGACGCTCTGGGCCGTGTCCGGGCTGAACCCGGTGTCCTCGACGATTATCTCGTAGGTGGGGCCACCGTCTGGATCGACGGTGTACGTCCCCGGCGTCGCCTCCTGGATCGGGTCGAGGTCGTGCTTGTACGCCAGCCCGGAGTAGAACCCGCGGAGGCTGATCTGCCCGTAGTACTGGAGGTCGCCGGAGGTCGGCTGGAGCGCGCCGATCCGGACCGTCTCACCGGAGAGGTCCCCGCCGCCGGCGCCGTCCCCGCCGCTGCCGCCGGAGCCGTCCCCGCCGTCCGACCCGTCCCCGCCGTCCGACCCGTCCCCGCCGTCCGACCCGTCCCCGCCGTCTCCGCCCCCGGAACAGCCGGCCAGGCCGGTCAGTCCCGCCGCGCCGACCGCGGCGCCGGTTCCTCGCAGGTACGATCGCCGTGTGTGTTCGTCTCGCATACACTACCCGAGGACGACCACCATCATCAAGGGCCGAGTTAAGATGTTAACAGTCCTCTCGGATTCGACGGGCAACGCCGGGAAACCGGACTGAAACAGAGGTTTTTGAACGGAGACCGGGCGGTCGCCCCCGCCGACCGCTCGCTTCGACGGGTCGCTTCGGTCGCTACTCCAGTCGGTCGAGCGCGGCGACGACGCTGCGGAGCAGCTTCTTCTCGCCGCGGCGCATGTTCTTCGAGACGGCCGCGGTCGAGACGTCGAACTCGTCGGCGAGCGTCGACAGCGTCGCCTCGCGGGGCGACTCGAAGTAGCCGGCGTCGGCGGCCGACTCGATGGTCTCGCGCTCGACGTCGGTCAGGCCCCGACACGCCTCCAGCATCGTCGAGGCCGCGTTCGCGTTCCGCATCGTGTCGAACAGCGCCTCCATCGAGAGTTCCGTGCGGTCCTCCACGACGAACTCGTTGCCCTTCTCCAAGTCGTGGAGCGCCGCCTCGGTCGTCGCCTCGTCGTCGAAGCCGACCTGCCACTGCTCGGAGCCGTCCTCGATGAGGAACGGGCCGGTGATGTAGCCGCCGTGGTCCGTTATCGTCGACATCGCGTTCGTCTCCTCGATGACGGTCCGGATGATCGCGGTTCCGTCCTCCTTCGAGAACAGGCGGTACTCGGCCATGTTCTCGTGGTCGCGGAGCGCCGAGAGCCCCTCGCCGAGCTCGTAGCGGTCCGGCGACTCGACGAGCAGCCGCGTCTCCAACTGCTCCGCCGCCGTGTCCAACTGCCAGTGCATGGCCGAGAAGGAGACGTCGTGGTCGGCGGAGGTGTCGATGAACGGGCAGTCGAACTGCTCCATATCCATCGTGACGTCGAGCATGCTCCGTCCTTATTCCCCGCGTATATAATGGTTGTTCCTGTGAGTTGCGCGGCGATCGGAGGTGTCTCCGTCCGATAGCTGCGCGCCGACCCGATCTCTCTGCGTCGCCTACTCGCCGAACCGCTCTTTCAGCGCCGCGCGGTCGATCTTCGACGGCCCCGATGTCGGCATCTCGTCGACGAAGGCCAGCTCCTTCGGCACCGCGTACCGGGCGACGCGCGAGGCGAGGTGCGACTCCACGTCGCCGAGCGTGAGCGACTCGTCGCCGACGAGAATCGCCTTCCCGACCGTCCCCCACCGCTCGCTCGGGACGCCGATCACGACCGCCTCCTCGATCCCCGGGTGGTCGGTGAGCGCGTCCTCAACGCGGGGCGGATAGACGTTCTCGCCGCCGGAGACGAACATGTTCTTCTTGCGCCCCTCGATGTGGTAGTAGCCGTCCTCGTCGACGCGCGCGAGGTCGCCGGTCGACACCCAGTCGCCGAACGTCTCGGCCGTCTCCGCGGGCTCGTTCCAGTAGCGGTCGGCCGCGGCCGGACCGGCCAGTTCGAGTTCCCCGACCGTCCCGTCGGGGACGGGTCCGTCCTCGTCGACGACGCGCGCGTCGACCGCGAGCGCCGGCACGCCCACGCTGGCGGTCTTCTCCTGCGGGAACCCGTCTGGCATCGCGAAGTTGTTCGGCCCGCACTCGGTGAGCCCGTACCCCTGCGATATCTCGACGCCGCGGTCGCGCCACGCCGCGATGACGCTCTCCCGACAGGGGCCGCCGCCGCTCTTCACGAAGCGGAGCGAGGAGAGATCGGTGTCCCCGAACTCGTCGTGGCGGGCCATCATCCGCAACACGGCCGGCACCGCGACCAGCGTCGTCGCCGACTCGCGCTCCACGTCCCGCAGCACGCGCCCGGGGTCGACCTCCGGACTCAGCAGGATCCGCCCGCCCATCTGGAAGAAGGGGACCGTGAGCACGTTCCAGCCGCCGGTGTGGAACATCGGGAACACCATCGGCGTAACGTCGTCCTCGCGGAGCCCCCACGCCGTGATCGTGTTGAACGCGTTCCAGCGCATCGCGCCGTGGCTGATCACCGTCTCCTTCGGCGTCCCGGTCGAGCCGCCGGTGTGTAAGAAGAGGTGGGGATCCGCGAGTGAGACGTCGGCAGTCTCGACGGGAGAGCCGTCGACGGGCAGGTCCCGCGTGTACGACCGCCACGCGTCGTCGCCGTCGGTCGGTATCGAGCGGACGGTCGGCTCGACGTCGGCGCGCTCCAAGGCGTCGATGACGTCGCCCTCGAACGGCGTCTCCACGAGGAGCAGTTCCGGGTCGACCGTCCCCAACACCGCCGAGAGGTCGCGCTCCGCGAGCCGGTGCGAGAGCGGCGCGAGGACGGCGCCGGTCTTGCCGGTCGCGAAGAACAGGTCGACCAGCTCGACGCGGTTCCGCGAGACGACGGCGACGCGGTCGCCCGCCTCGACGCCGACCCCGCGGAGGAACCGCGCGGTGCGGTTGGCGCGCTCGTCCAGCTCGGCGTACGTGTACTCGGCGTTCGCGGCCGTGTCGGTGACGGCGACGCGGTCCGGCGAGAGCCGCGCGCGCCGCGCCGACAGCGAGCCGACCCACTCGTACGCCCGGTCGCCGTGCGGGTGCGGTCGCGGGTCGGCGCCGGTCCCCTCCGCGCGGTCCTCGCCCCGCGGGTCGTCTCCGGTCGCCATCTCAGGCGACCTCACCGAGGAACGACCGGACTCGCTCGTTGACGCGCTCGCGCTCCTCGACGAAGAAGAGGTGCGGCCCGCCCTCGAACCGCTCGACCTCGGCGTGCGGGAGCAGCTCCGCCAGGAGGTCGGCGTTCTTGACCGGGAGGACCCGGTCCGCGGTCCCGTGGAGGACGAGCGTCGGCACGGACAGGTCGCCGAGCCGGTCGCTCGCGTCGAACGCCGCCACCGCGGCCGCCTGCGCCTCCCGGCCCGTCGGCGTCGCGTCGCCCGCGAGCCGCCAGTCGACGATCCGGTCGACGAGCTCGGGCTCGCGATCGTAGAATCCGTCCGAGACGGCCGGCTCCATCAGGTAGCGAATCCGCTCGCGGGGGTCGGCGTCCTCGGCCACCGAGAAGATGTGCTCTTGGACCGCCGGCGGCGTCGGCGTCGCCTCGTCGCCGCCGGGCGACGTGCACAGCAGCGTCAGCGACGCGACCCGGTCGTCGGCGAGCGCCAGCTTCTGCGCGATCATCCCGCCCATCGACGCGCCGCAGACGTGGGCCGCGTCGACGCCGCGGTCGTCGAGGACCGCGGCCGCGTCGGCCGCCATCTCGGCGACCGTGTACGGTCCCTCGGGCACGTCGGAGTCCCCGGTGCCGCGGTTGTCCGGACGGAGCACCTCGTAGTCGTCCGCCAACGCCTCGGTGAGCCACCGCCACATCCACCGGCCGTACCCGAGGCCTTCCAACAGCAGCACCGTCGGTCCGTCTGGGTCCCCGTCGACGGCGTAGTCGATCGCCACGCCGTCCCGTGTCACGCTTGGCATAGCAGGATCCACCACGCGGTCCTCCATCAATCCGGGCGTTAACGTTTCAACCACCCCCGCCGAAGCGGGCGGTTCCCGCCGGCTCGCCGCCGCCTCGGGACTCCCGAACGCTCGCGGGCACACACTCAATTCGGTCGGGGACGACCGCCCCGCACGGGTACCGCCAACTTCCTCTTCGTCTCGGCCGACGCGGCGCTCATAACCGACCTGCCCCGGCAGGTTCACCGCGAGGGCCACGGCGTGAAGTACTACGTCGAAACCGAGAGCGACCGCCTCCAGGCGTGGGGGTACCTCGGGTCGTGAGCCTCGAACGGCGCCGGACTCGCTGACGCCGATCGCCGGTCCGACGGCCCGGCGACGGCGGCCCTCGCCCTCCACGACTTTTTAACGGTCCGGACCACTACACCGGGTATGCCGAAGTATTCGACGGGCGGCGGCGGCGGCGGCGACGACGGCGACGCGTGCGAGCTCTGCGGCCGCGAGACCGCGGACCTCCGGAAGGCGACGGTCGCCGGCGCGAAGCTGCTCGTGTGTTCCAACTGCCGCCCCCACGACGACGCCGGGAACGCGCCCAGCGGCGGGTCGCGCGGCGGGAGCGCCGGCGGCAGCCCCGGGGGCGCCGGCGGCTCCGGCTCGGGCGCGACCGAGAGCCGGAAGAAGGAGCTCGCCCGCAAGCAGGCGAAGATGTACGACTCCGCCGCCGGCGACTCGAAGCGCTGGGAGGAGGAGGGGACGAGCTACGAGTCCGACCGCCTCCCGTACCTCGTCTCCGGCTACGGCGACGTGGTCACCGAGGCGCGGCAGGACGCCGGGCTGACCGTCGAGGAGGTCGCCGCCGAGCTGGAGGTCGACGAGGACGACCTGCTCGCGGTCGAGGACGGGCGCGCCGCGACCGCCAACGTGGGCGGGTCGGTCGTGCGGGCGCTCGAGGAGCGGTTCGGGATCGACGTCGTCGACGAGTGACCCGCACCGTCTCCCCCGGCGCCGGGTCGAGTTCGCGGACCGCGCGGGACGCGAGGCGACGGGCATGAAGGCCATCAAGGACAGCGTTCACGGCCACGTCAGGCTCGGCGACCTCGCGACCGACCTCGTGGACACGCCGGCGTTCCAGCGGCTGCGACACATCAAACAGCTGTCCACGGTCCGGCTCGTCTACCCCTCCGCGAACCACACGCGGTTCGAGCACAGCCTCGGCGTCTACCACCTCGCGCGCCGCGCGGTCGAGGGGTTCGACCTCGACGCCGACACCGCGGCGCACGTCCGCGCGGCGGCGCTGCTCCACGACGTGGGCCACGGGCCGTACGGCCACCAGACCGAGGGGATCATCCGGCGCGCGACCGGCCGCGACCACGACGACGTCGCGTGGCTCCTCACCGACGCGGACCGCGAGGTCTGTCGGGTCCTCGAACGGAACGGGCTCGACCCCGAGCGCGTCGCCGCGCTGATCGACGGCGAGGGCGCGCTCGGCCCCCTCGTTTCCGGGGAGCTCGACGTGGACCGGATGGACTACCTCGTGCGCGACGCCCACCACACAGGGGTCCCGTACGGCACCGTCGACACCGGGCGGCTCGTCACCGAGCTCCGGCTGATCGGCGGCGACGGCCCCGGCGAGTCCGCCGACTTCGTCTTGGCCGAGGGGAACGTCGCCACCGCCGAGAGCCTGCTCGTCGCGCGGTCGCTGATGAACGCCGTCGTCTACCGCCACCACGTCTCCCGGGTCGCCGGCGCGATGCTGGAGCGCGCCTGCGAGCGGTACCTCGACCGCACGGGGACCGAGGTGGAGGCGTTCCGCGAGATGGCCGACCACGACCTCCTCGTCGAGCTCCGCGACCGGGTTCCGGCGCTCGGCGAGCGCATCGAGCGCCGCGACCTCTACAAGCGCGCGGTCTGGGCGGGGATCGACGAGGTGCCCGCGGGAACGGTCGACGCCGGCCGCGCCGAGGAGCGGGCGGCCGAGCGCGAGATCGCCGACGCCGTCGGGATCGACCGCGACGCGGTGATCGTCGACATCCCCTCGCGTCCGACGCTCAAGGAGTCCGGCTCCGCCGTCGTCGTCGACGGCGTCCCGCAGCGGCTGGAGGACGCCTCCGAACTCGTCGCCGGGCTCCGCGCCGCCGAGCGCCGCCGCTGGACGCTCGGCGTCTACTGCCCGGCCGAGCGCGTCGAGCCGGTCGCCGACGCGGCGCGGGACGTGCTCGGACTCCGGGCCGCCGGGCGACCCTCCGCCTGACCGCCGCGTGCGGGGCGGCCGGGGCGCCCGACCGACGGCGCCCGCCGCGGCCTCACTCTCCGCCCGATCCCGGGACCGCCAACACCGGCCGGTCCGCGTTCAACACCAGCGCCTGCGTCGTGCTGCCGAAGACGGCCTTCCCGGCCGGGCTCCGCTTCCGGCCCGACGCGCAGATGAGGTCGGCGTCGACGTCGTCCGCGGCCGCGAGGAGCTCCTCGCTCGGGTCGCCGCTGGCCTCGTAGTGGACGCAGTTGACGCCGGCGGCTTCGAGGGTCTCTCGGGCGCGTCGCACGGTCCCGAGCTGGTGGACCGAGGCGCCCTCCGGGTTGTCCTGGAAGACGTGACAGAGGTGTGCGGTCACATCGTCGGGGGCGCCCGGCAGCCCGACGATGGCCTCGGCCTGTGCGCGCGTCCGCTGCTCGTCGTCGAGTCCGACCGCGACTAACACGTCGTACATACGCGACGGTTCACGCGGTCGGGTAATAAATCGCGCCACGGATTCGCGGCCACCGAAACCGGGTCCGGCGAGGCCGCGACGGCGTCGCGGAGACTCACAGCCTTTTATCGGAGGCCGTCGAAGGCGAACGCATGATCACGGTCAAGGACACCGTCCACGACCACATCGAGATCGACGGTGTCGCCGCGGACCTCGTCGACACGCCCGCAGTCCAGCGGCTCCGGCACGTCAAACAGCTCGGGACGGTCCAGCTCGTCTACCCCTCCGCGAACCACACGCGGTTCGAGCACAGCCTCGGCGTCTACCACCTCGCGAGCCGCGCGCTCGACCACCTCCGGATCGAGGGGACCCGCGCCGACCGCATCGAGGCGGCGGCGATGCTCCACGACGTGGGGCACGGGCCGTTCAGCCACAACCTCGAATCGCTCACGCACCGCCGGACCGGGAAGTACCACGACGACGTCGACGAGCTGCTCGCGACCGGCGCGGTCGGCGACGTGCTGCGCGACCACGATCTCGACCCGGACCGGATCGCCGGGATCGTCGCCGGCGAGGGGCCGTACGCCGGGCTCGTCTCCGGGGAGCTCGACGTGGACCGGATGGACTACCTCGTGCGCGACGCCTACCACACCGGCGTCCCCTACGGCACCATCGACACCGAGCGGTTCGTCCGCGAGCTGACGTTCGTCGAGCGCGACGAGATCGCCGACGAGGGCGGGGCCGACCGCGACGGGCCGGAGCTCGTCTTGGACGAGGGGAACGTCCAGACCGCCGAGAGCCTGCTTTTGGCCCGCGCGCTGATGAACCCGGTCGTCTACACCCACCACGTCGCGCGCATCTCGAAGGCGATGCTGCGCCGCGCCGCGAGCGAGCTGCTCGACGCGACCGCGACGACGGCCGCCGAACTGCGCCGGATGGACGACCACGACTTCCTCGCCGCGATCCGCGACTGCCGCGCGACCGCCGAGCTGTCGCGTCGGTACGACGAGCGCGACCTCTACAAGCTGGCGGTGTGGGCCGAGTACGACGACGTTCCCGACCGCGTCCACGAGGCGGACCACGCCGCGGAGACCGCCCTCGAACGCGAGATCGCCGCGGAGGCGGGCGTCGCCCGCGACCACGTGATCCTCGACGTGCCCCCGGAGCCGACGATGCGCGAGTCCACCGCGCGCGTCACCGTCAACGGGGAGATCCGACGCCTCGAACGCCAGTCGCCGCTCGTCTCCGCGCTCCGGACCGCGCAGCGCAACCAGTGGCGCCTCGGCGTGTACGCCCCCGAGCCGGCGACCGACCGCGTCGGTCGCGCGGCCGCTGATGTCCTCGCCCTCGACCCCGACGGGCTCGTGACCGAGGTGCGCGGCGCGATGCCGACGACGCTCGACGAGTTCGAGTGAGGGGTATCCGCCCGCCGGGCGACGTGTCGCCGTGACCGACGCGCACCGCGAGAACCGGCGGCCCCGGAACGAGTGAATCGCCCCGTTTCAGGCGCTGCTGAACGCCGAGACCGACACCGACGCGCCCCTGAACCCGCACCCGTGACGTTTTATGCCCGGGCTGGCGAGCCCCCGGTATGCACCTGGAGGGGACGGTCCTCGTCGGTAGCGACTTCGAGCCGGTCGAGGGTCGGGTCGTCGTCGCGGACGGCGAGATCGTCCGGGTCGAGGAGGCGTCGGTCGAGAGCGACCGGGTGATCCTCCCGGCGTTCGTGAACGCCCACACCCACGTCGGCGACTCGATCGCCAAGGAGGCGGGCGAGGGCCTCTCGCTCGACGAGCTGGTCGCGCCGCCGGACGGGCTGAAACACCGGCTCCTCCGTGCGGCCGACCGCGAGGAGAAGGTCGCCGCGATGGCGCGCACGCTGCGGTACATGGAGGCGACGGGAACCGGCACGTTCCTGGAGTTCCGTGAAGGGGGCGTCGAGGGCGTGCGCGCCCTGCGGGACGCGCTCGCCGGCGAGGGGGTCCCGTTCGGCGGCCGCGCGATCGACGCCGTCGTCTTCGGCCGCGACGACCCCGACGTGCTCTCGGTCGCCGACGGGTACGGCGCCTCGGGCGCCCGCGACGCCGACTTCGACGCGGTCCGGGCGGCGGCGCGCGACGCCGGCAAGCCCTTCGGGATCCACGCCGGCGAGCGCGACGCCGCAGACGTCAACCCCGCGATGGACCTCGACCCCGACTTCCTCGTCCACATGGTCCACGCCGAGCCGATCCACCTCGAACGCCTCGCCGACCGCGGGACCCCGGTCGTCGTCTGCCCGCGCTCGAACCTCGTGACGAACGTCGGCGTGCCGCCGATCCGCGAGCTGGCGGAGCGCACCACCGTCGCGCTCGGCACCGACAACGTGATGACCGACTCGCCGTCGATGTTCCGCGAGATGGAGTTCGCGGCGAAGCTCGCCGACCTCCCCGCCCGCGAAGTGCTGCGGATGGCGACGGTCAACGGCGCCGAGATAGCCGGGCTGAACCGCGGCGTGATCGAGCCCGGCGCCGACGCCGACCTCCTCGTTCTCGACGGCGACTCGGACAACCTCGCCGGCGCGCGCGACCTCGTCCGCGCCGTCGTCAGGCGCGCGGGACAGGCCGACGTCTCGCGGGTCGTGATCGGCGGCGAGACGGTCGTCCCGCGCGGGGACTGAGTCGCCCGCCCGAACGCCGTCCGCCCGCCGCTTTCCCCGCCGCCTTCCACCGCCGCTTTCCCCCGCCGCCTTCCCTCGCCGACGGAGTGAAACCGTTCCCGCCCGTGATCCATCCTATGACGACGCTCTCGCTGCTCGCCGGCCTCGCGCTCGGGCCGGTAGTCGGACTCGCCGCGACGCTCGCGATGGACCCGGTGATGGCGCGGCTGCCCGAGGGGACGACGGCGCCGAAGGTCGCCGCGGGCGTGCTCACCGACACGCCCGTCGACGACGCGCCCGAGCGCTTGGCGACGTGGGTCCACTACGTCGCCGGGGCCGGTTCGGGGCTGCTGTTCGTCGGCCTCGTCTCGGCGATTCAGGCGGCGCTCGGCCTCGGAGTCGGCGTCGCGCTCGCGGTCGCCGGCGTCGCGCAGTTCGCCCTCATGGTCGGCTTCTTCGCGCTCGTCCCGCTCCCCCGCGCCCCGGGGCTCCCGCGCCAGCGGCTCGGCCCGATCCGGCGCGACTGGGCCGCTTCCGCGGCGGCGTACGTCCTCGTCGCCGCCGTCGCCGTCGGCGTCGCGACCGCGGTCTGACGCCGCGTCGACGGCGGGCCAGCTCCGGCTCCGCGAGTAAAGCGCGCCCGGAGAGAAACGGTTTTGTCGCTGGCTCCGGCCCGATCCGGTATGCACGCCATCACTCGATCCGGCTGGATCGAGGTCATCTCCGGGTCGATGTTCTCGGGCAAGACCGAGGAGCTGCTCCGCCGGCTCCGGCGCTCCGAGATCGCCGGGCAGTCGGTCGCCGTCTACACGCCCGCGGTCGACGACCGCTACGGCGAGGCGACGATCGGCAGCCACACGGGCCGCCAGTGGGAGGCGACGGTCGTCGACAACGAGGGCGACGGCCCCCTCGACATCCTCGACGACGACCCGGCCGAGGTCGTCGCGATCGACGAGGCGAACTTCTTCTCGGACGCGCTCGTCGAGGTCTGTAACGCGCTCGCGGACCGCGGCAGCCGCGTGATCGTCTCCGGCACCGACCAGACGTTCCGCGGCGAGCCGTTCGACCCGGTTCCGCAGCTCATGGCGACCGCCGAGTACGTCGACAAGCTCCAGGCCATCTGCTCGGTCTGCGGCGAGCCCGCCTCCCGGAACCAGCGGCTCATCGAGGGCGAGCCCGCCCACGCCGACGACCCGACGATCCTCGTCGGCGCGGAGGAGTCCTACGAGGCGCGGTGTCGCGACTGCCACGTGCTGCTGACCGGCGACCGGCCCGAGGAGGAGCGGCCGTTCGAGAGCGCCGAGGCCGACTCCACGAACGACTGAGCCCGGCCCGGACGCTGGCGTCGACCGACGCCGCCCGCCGTCTCACTCCGGCCGTTTCGCCCGCCGGTAGGCCCAGAGGTGGCCGTCGCCGCCCGGCAGGTCGATCGGTCGGTACGTCCGGATCAGCGCCGTCCCGTCGGCGAGCGCCAGCCGCTCGTCGTTCACCGGGACCCCGGCGTCGACGACGCGCTCGATCCGCGCGACGAACTCCCCGGGTCGGCGAACTCCCCGCTCAGGTCGGCGGCGAGCTCCCGGCAGTCGAGCCCGGTGGCGTCCTCCGGGTCGCCGTCGAGGCCGAACAGGTCGAAGAGCCGCTGATTCACGCGTATCACCCGCCTGTCGGCGTCCTCGACGAGCATCCCCACGGGGAGCGCGTCGAGGGCGGTCGACAGCACGGCGTTCGTCCGTTCGATCTCGCGTTTGCGCGCCGTCTCCTCGGTCACGTCCTCGAACTGGGAGAACACGCCTATCACCGCCCCGTCGGCGTCGGTCACCACCTGGTTGTGCCACGCGCAGCGGATCCGCTGGCCGTCGCCGCGAACGTTCTCGTTGACGCTCTGGTACCCGCCCTTGTCCGAGAGGAGGTCGCGTTCGAGCGCGGCGACGTGTCGGCGCTCGGACGCGGGCACGAACGGGAGCCACGTCCCGCCGAGGAGCTCCGACTCGTCGTAGCCGAGGATCTCCTCCGCGGCGGGGTTCGTCCGGACGATCCGGAAGTCGGCGTCGTACTCGATCGTCCCCAGCGGCGACTGGTCGATGAACCGCGAGAGCCGCTCTTCGCTCTCGGCGAGCGCGACCCGCGACCGGTGCTGGTCGACCGCGTTGCGGACCCGGTTGGCCAGCACCTCGTACTGGTCGTTCCCGCCGCGCTTCTGGATGTAGTCCGTCGCGCCGGCCGAGATGGCCTCGCTCGCTATCTCCTCGCTCCCCTTCCCGGTGAACAGCACGAAGGGGATCTCGATCCCGCGGTCTCGGACCCGCTGGAGGAGCTCCAGGCCGTCGGCCTGCGGCATGTCGTAGTCGGAGACGACGCAGTCGATCGCCTCGTGGTCGAGCGTCGCTAAGGCGTCGTCCACGTCGGTCTCGGAGGTCACCGCGAACGCCTCGTCGATCCGTTCGAGGTAGGTCGCGGTCAGGTCGAGGTAGGCCGGGTCGTCGTCGACGTGGAGCACGCGGAGGCTCGACGCGTCCGCCGACCGGGCGTCCGAAGCTGGCCTCGACATGACAACTCATACCCCGACCGGTCAAATATACGTTCGGGTAGCCCGACCCGCGCCGCCGGCGGGCTACCGGCTCACGCTTCGTCCGCGTCGCTGCCGTTCGCGTCACCGCCCGTCGCGTCGTCGCCACCGTCCGCACCGTCGTCCTCCGCGGTCGCGAGGCGGAACAGCCCCACGAGCGCGCCGGCCGCCACCAGCGTTCCCTCGACCTTCGCGGCCGCGTACACCCACTCGCGCGGCTCCGCCTCGCCGGCGTTCCGGTAGAGCGCGCGCGTCCACAGCGCGACGGCGCGCCGCGGGGCGACGGCTTCGAGCAGTCCGCCGATTCCGGCCACCAACAGCAGTAGCGCTTTCATGCCGGTGCTTCGACGCCGGTCCTGAAAAGCGGACCGGGGGACCGGCCCGTCCGGTGTGATCCGACCGCTCAGTCGTCGGTCACCCGTTCGGCCGCGTCGAGGTAGCGACGGCAGGTCGCGGCCGCCCACTCGCGGACCGCGGGGTCGTCCGTCCACAGTAGCGCGGCGACCCCCGCGTCGTCGACCAGTCCGACGACGGCGCGGTCGTCGCCGAGCGCCACCGCGACCGGCGAGTCGCCGTCGTGTCGGTACGCGTCGACGCCGCGGTCGGCGAGCGCGCGCCGGACTACCGGCCCCGTCGCTCCGGCGAGTCGGTCGGCCGCGGCGCCGGTGAACACGACGCGGGCCTCTCGCGGCGCGACCGCGTCGGGTTCGGTGTCGGTCGCGCCGTCGCCCCCGTCGTCTCCCGCCGCCAGCGCCGCGTTCAGCCGACGGGCGAGGTCGGCCTCGAACCGCGGGACGACGGCGACGACGCTCTCGGACTCGCCGACGAGGGCGGCCAGTCGCCCGGCGGGGGTCCCGATGTCGCCGCTGACCGCGCCCTCGCCGGCCGGTCCGCTCTCGGTCGCCTCGTCGTCCGCAGATGCGCGTCCGCGTTCGAGGGTGTCGACTCGCTCGTCGAGGCGCTCGGGGTCGACGTCGACGGCGCGCGCCACGAGCGACCGGAGGGCGGCCGCGGGCGACGCGGGGTCGCCGTCGCTCACGGGCCCTTCTCGCCCGCGGCCGCGGAGTCGCCCGCGGCGTCGTCTGCGCCCGCCGAGTCGCGCTCGTCCCCCGGCCATCGGGCGGGCGCGTCGGGTCGCGGCGGATACGACTGCCGGCCGCCGGTCGACTTCCGCGCCAAGAGCCGCGCCGTCGCGCGGCGGCGGTCGCCGGGGCGCTCCGTCGTCGTCTCGTCGTAGTAGCGCACGCTCAGCCCGAGTCCGGCGCGGAGCAGTTCGTTCGCCGCGAAGCGGTAGCGGTCGTCGCTCGGCCCCGACGGCGACGGCTCCGCCGAGCGGAGGTGGCCCTCGACGAAGAGGTACCCGCCGGGCGAGAGCGACGCGACGAGGTCGGCGAAGCGGTCGAGGGTGTGGAAGTAGCTCATCGTGACGAGGTCGTACGCCTCCGCCGGGAGTTCGTGCGTCGTCGCGTCCGCCGCTATCGTCTCGATCCGGTCGGCGACGCCGCGTTCGGCGGCGCGCTCGCGGACGATCCGGAGCCCCGCCGCCGAGGCGTCGAGCGCGTCGACGTCGTAGCCGCGGTCCGCGAGGAACACCGCGTTCCGGCCGGTGCCGGCGGCGACGTCGAGCGCGCGACCGCCGGGCAGCGACGGCTCGTATGCGCGAAGCACGGGAGACGGCGCCGGCGCCCGGGGGTACTCCCCCGACGCGAAGCGCTCGTCCCAGTCGGTGTCGGTCACGGTCGCCGTTCGACGCGCCGGGGCGTAAACCTCAGGGGCGCCTCGCTCGGAGTGGCCCGTATGGACGACGCGACGGACCCCGCCGAGCGCCTGAACGCGCTCCTCGCCGACCGCGACGAGACGCTCGCGACCGCGGAGTCGCTCACGGGCGGCCTCGTCGGCTCGCGAGTGACGGACGCCCCGGGCGCGAGCGCCTACTTCGACCGCGGCTTCGTGACGTACACCTACGACGCCAAGCGCGAGCTGCTCGGCGTCTCACGCGAGTCGCTCGACGCGCACGGCGCCGTGAGCGAGCCGGTGGTCCGCGAGATGGCGGCGGGCGCCCGCGACCGGGCGGACGCGGACTGGGCGGTCGCGACGACCGGCATCGCCGGACCGACGGGCGGGACCGACGAGAAACCGGTCGGGCTCGTCTACTTCGGCGTCGCGCACGCCGCGCCGTGGGGCACCGGGGAGTCGTTCGTGCGAACCGAGCGGGCCGTCCTCGACGGCGACCGCGACGCGGTGAAGCGGGGCGCCGCCGAGCGGGCGCTCGACGCCCTCGTCCGGGTCATCGAGGACGTCGACGGGTGAGGATGCGACCGGTCGGCCCGCCCGACCCGCGTCACCACCTGCGTTTATCAGGAAACGGCGCGTACTGCCGGCATGATCGAGCGCGTACTCGTGGCGATGGACGGCTCAGACCTCTCCGAGCGCGCGCTCCGGTACGCGCTCGACGGCCACCCCGACGCCGAGATAACCGTGCTGACAGTGGTCGGCGGCGCGTCGCCGATGATGGGACAGGCCGCGGGGATCGCGCTGTCGGACGACGGCGAGGACGGGGTCCGCGAGGCCGCCGCACCGGTGTTCGAACGGGCGCGGGAGATCGCAGCCGAGTACGACGCGACCGTCGAGACGGCCGTGGAGACGGGCCGCCCCGCGCGGCAGATAATCGACCGGGCCGAGGAGTTCGACGTGGTCGTCTTGGGCACCCACAGCGGGTCGCTGGCCGACCGCCTGTTCGTCGGCAACGTGGCGAAGACGGTGTTCCAGCGGTCGCCGGTGCCGGTCACGGTCGTGCGGTGAGTCGGCGGACTTCGGTCGCGATCCGTGCGCCCGCCCGCGGTCAGTCGATGTACGCGTTCCCGATGACCGCGACGACCAGCGCGGCGATCACGATCCACGTGAGGGGCTCGACCGCGAGAAGTCGGATCGGGCGCGCGGCCGACTCCCCGAAGCCGAAGAGGACGCCGCCCGCGAACGCGATCGCGACCACGAGCGCGCCGACGATCCCGGCCACGCCGAGCAGCGCGCGATCCGACGAGTCCATACCCGACGTGTGCGTCGGGGCTACTTAAGAAATGCCCGCGGATGGTCGCGACGGGGTCGAAGCCAGGGCAGGGATTTGAACCCCGGAAGTCTCGATTACAAGTCGAGTGCATGAACCACCCATGCTCCCCTGGCGCGTGCGGTCGTACTCGGTCCTCCTATGAGTGCGTGTCGCTTTCCGCGAACCCGGCCGGGGTCAGCCGCTTTCGTCGGTCGGAGCCGCGCCCTCACCGTCATGCGACTCGGCCTCGGTGTCGGGCGGCTCGGCCTCGGCGTCGCCCAGCGACTTCGTCAGTTCGACCCGGTGGAGGTCGTAGCCGCGCGCCGCGTAGAACGCCCGGGCGCGGTCGTTGTCGGCGAGCGCCTCCAGTGCCACGTGTTCGGCGCCCGCCTCGGCGAGTTCGCGCTCCGCCGTGTCGAGCAGCGCCGCGCCGATCCCCTCCCCGCGGCGCTCCGGGACCACGTAGAGGTTGCTGACGGTCCCGCGGACGGCGTCGCGCTCGTAGTCGCCGCGTTCGAGCGAGAAGCCGACGAAGCCGACCGGATCGGATGTTCCGTCTCCTCCCCCCTCCGTCTCCGCCCCGGGAGGCGGAGCGCGAGCGACGAACAGCTCGCCCGTGACGACCGACTGTGCGACCCACTCGCGGACGGTCGCGCGGTTCGCCTCGGCGCGGAGCGTGGCGCCGTGCTCCCGCTGGCCGGCCGCGAGCGAGACCCACATGTCGGTGACGGCGTCGACGTCGTCGGCGGTCGCCGGCTCGACCCGCGCGTCCGACTCGCCCATGCGCACGCCTTCGGCTCGCGGCGTGTTGAGGCTGCCGGCCGGCGGCTCGCTCGCCTCGGTGCGGGCTCAGATCTCGCGGCAGTTCGGGCAGACGGCCTGCCCGTTCGCGGTGACGAGGTCGGGGACGAGCGCGCCGCAGTTCTCGCAGACGCCCTGGGTCGATCCCCCGTCCGCGCCGCCGGTCGCGTCGGCGCCGCCGTCGGTGTCGGCGGTCTCGTCCCGCGTCGCGACCGCCGCACGCTCCGCCGCCTCGGGGTCCATCGTCGCCTCGGCGCGCCGCTCCGCGTCGGTGTCCGCGGCGGCCGCGGTCGACAGCACCGCTCCGTCGGGCCCGGGCTCGCCCGCCGCGGGCTCCTCGCCGAAGGCCTCGGTGCCGGTGCCCGTCCGCGGCGCGCCCGCGGCGAGCGCGTCGCCGTCCGTGACGACGCCGACGGCCTCCCCGTCCGCCACCGCGACGACGCGGTCCGCCCCCTCCGCGACGAGGCGCTCCTCGACCGCCGCCAGCGAGTCGTCGGGTGCCACCGCCGGCAGCGGCGGGCCCATCACGTCGGCGACGGTGAGGTCGGCAGGGGCCGGACCGTCGTCCGATCCGGCGGTCGTCGCGTCCAGCAGCGCGTCGAGCGCGTCGCGGGACTCCAGGCGTCCGACCGGCTCGCCGCCGCGCACGACGACCAGACAGTTCGTCTCCTCGTCGACCAGCAGCGCGGCCGCGTCCGGGAGCGAGTCCGACTCGCTGACGCCGAGGAACTCGCGGTGCATCACGTCACGAACCGTGGTGTCTGTTCGCATACGACTCGGATCCGCTCCGACCGGCTAAAAGGTGCCCCCGGTAGCGTTTTATCCGCGCCGATCGTACTGTTTTGATCGGTTCCCACACCGGGCGCCGGACGTGCGACGCGCGGCGGCCCCCGGTGCGTGCGCAGCGGTGACGGGGACCGCACGCGGCGAGGAAAGGGAGCGTTCAAACCCTCCGGCGTTCGAACGGCGATATGGCCATTCCCTCGTTCGTGATCGGGATCGCGGGCGGGACGGGCGCCGGGAAGACGACGGTCTCCCGGCTCGTCACCCGCGACCTCGGCGACAGCGTCACCCGGATCCCGCTGGACAACTACTACGAGGACCTCTCGCACCTCGAGTTCGAGGAGCGTCAGGAGGTCAACTACGACCACCCCTCGGCGTTCGAGTGGGAGCTGCTCAGGGAGCACTTGGAGGCGCTCTTGGAGGGCCAGTCCGTCGAGATGCCCCAGTACGACTTCGAGGTCCACAACCGCAAAGACGAGCGCGTCACCGTCGAGCCGACCGACGTAATCGTCTTGGAGGGAATCTTAGCGCTGTACGACGAGGAGATAAACGACATGATGGACCTCCGGCTGTTCGTCGAGACCGACGCCGACGTGCGAATTCTCCGTCGGATTCGGCGAGACGTGATCGAGCGCGGCCGCGACCTGGAGGGCGTCATCGACCAGTACCTCTCGACGGTGAAGCCGATGCACGAGCAGTTCATCGAGCCCTCGAAGAAGCACGCCGACGTGATCATTCCGGAGGGCGCCAACAGCGTCGCCGTGAACCTCTTAGAGGAGAAGCTCCGCGCCGAGGTCGAGGGCGACGCCGTCCGGAGCTGGGAGCGCGGCAGCCTCGAACAGGAGCTCGGCGAGAAGCGCTCGCTGGACGTCGACGGCGACGATTAATCGCGGGCGGTTCTCTCAGGTTACGGACCCGACGGCGCAGTCGTGGTGACCACCTCCAAAGCCCCAGTCGCGAGGGCGGCGCACGCTCGCTGCGGTCCTCAGTCGGTCGCTCCGCTCCCTCCTTGCGGTCCTTACGTCGTCATCAGAACGCTTTGCGTTCTGATTGGCTCACGAGAGCGGAGCTCTCGTGAACGCCTGCGCCGCCCTCGCGACTGCCCCTTTGAGTCCCCCCGAACCGCACCTCACGCCTCCCCAGCCTCGCGGCTCCCTTCGCTTCGCTCCGGTCGCCGCGTCCCTCGCGCGTGCTCCTCGCGCCCTATCGGGCGCTCGTCGGCACGCGCCGCCGCATCGTCTTTCATAAAAATTGTACCAGCCGCTCACAGGAATTTAAATATCCCCTCCCGACCGTTCCGGCTTATCGCCGCCGGCTCGCCACCCGCTCCTCGGCGGTCTCGGCGCTGACGAGCTCGTACAGCGTCGCCCGCCCGCCGTCCTCCTTCGGGCGAAGCACGCGGCCGAGCCGCTGGGTGAACTCGCGCTCGCTGCCCGAGCCGGAGAGCAGGACCGCCACGTTCGCGTCGGGCACGTCGACTCCCTCGTCGAGGACGTTGGCGGCGACGACCCGGCTGTAGGTGCCGTCGCGGAAGCGCTCTAAGATCTCGCGGCGCTCCTTGGCGCCCGTCTCGGCGGTGATCGCGGGCAGGAGGAAGCGCTCGGAGAGGCGGTAAACGAGGTCGGTGTGGGCCGTGAACACGATGACGCGGTCGTCGCGGTGGCGCTCCAATATCTCGGCGAGCCGCTCGACCTTGCGGTCGGCGTTCATCATGATCTCGCGGGCGTCCTGCTTCGCGAGCAGGGCCTCGCGGGCCGCGGGGTCGTTGCCCGAGCGCTTGACGAGCTCCTGGTAGTCGCTGCCGCTCGAGAACGTGATGCCGGCGTCGCGCACGTACTCGACGAAGGTGCCTTGCCTCTCGTCGTATCGCTCGCGCTCTTCCGCCGTCAGCTCAACCTCGATCCGCCGGATGTCGTAGGGCGCGAGGTGGTTGCCCGCCAGGTCGTCCACGTCGAGCGCGTAGACGCGCTCGCCGACCAGGTCGGCGACGACCTCGTGAGCCCCGTCCGGGCGCTCGAAGGTGGCGGTGAGGCCGAGCCGCGCGGGCGCGGCGAGGAGGCGGGCGGCGTCGCGGTACCCCTCGCCGCCCAAGTGGTGGACCTCGTCGAAGACGACGAACTCGAAGGCGTCGCCGACGCCGTCGGCCTTCAGGTACGCCGAGTCGTACGTCGACACCGTGATCGCCTCCCGGCGCTGCTCGCCGCCGCCGAACCGACCGATCGGGGCGTCGAACTCCCGTTCGAGTTCGCGCTGCCACTGGTCGAGGAGGTCGACGGTGGGGACGACCACGAGCGTCGGGACGCCCAGGTCGACCATCGCGCGGACCGCGATCACGGTCTTTCCCGCCCCGGTCGGGAGTTCTATCACGCCGCGGTCGTCCGCCTCGCGCCACGCGTCCAACGCCTCGCGCTGGTACTCGCGGAGGTCGTAGTCCGTCGCGAGCGCGTCCGGCAGCTCCGCCTCGCTCGCCGCGCGGTCGCTCGCGTCGAGGACGCGGTCGTCGACCGAGACGCCGGCCACCCGGAGCGCCCGCCGGAGTTCGGCGTAGCGGTGCGCGGGCGCCCGCCCCGTCCCGGTCCGGGGGTCGGTCTCGACCCCCGGGAGCGGCGGGAGCGCGTCGGGCGCGAGGTCGGCGTCCGCGTCGATCCGGACC
This sequence comes from Halorubrum sp. Atlit-28R, assembly GCF_003665955.1. Classification (NCBI taxonomy): domain Archaea; kingdom Methanobacteriati; phylum Methanobacteriota; class Halobacteria; order Halobacteriales; family Haloferacaceae; genus Halorubrum; species Halorubrum sp. Atlit-28R. The sequence goes on along the minus strand of NZ_QPLS01000009.1, from coordinate 76,502 downwards.
GTGCCGTCCTCGTAGGTCAGCCGGACGTCCATCGCCCGGAGTTGCCGACCGACTTACAAAGGCCCACCGCCTCGCCCCGGTATGCGCGCGGACGAACTCGACCCGGACCTCGCCGCGGCGATCGACGAGATCGAGTCGCTGGGCCTGCCCGCGTGGAGCGACCTCTCCGTCGCGGCCGCCCGCGACCTCGAGGACGACCTGTTCTCCGGACCGCCCGAGCCGCCGGTGGCCGAGGTCCGCGACCTGGCGTTCGACGGCCCGCACGGGGAGGTGCCGGTGCGGGCGTACCGGCCGGGGACCGCGCTCGACGCGGCCGACGGCGAGCCGGGCCGCACCCTCGTCCACTTCCACGGGGGCGGGTGGACGCTCGGGACGCTCGACTCGGTCGACGGGATCTGCCGCGAGCTCGCCGTCCGCGCCGACGCCGTCGTCGTCTCCGTCGACTACCGCCTCGCCCCGGAACATCCCTTCCCGGTCGCGGTCGACGAGGCGGCCGCGGCGGTCGGGTGGGTCGCGGAGGCCGCCGACGCGCTCGGCGTCGACCCCGCTCGGCTCGGCGTCTCTGGCACCAGCGCGGGCGGCGCGCTCGCGGTCGCCGCGTCGCTTCGCGCTCGGGAGTTCGACGAGCCGCCGACCCCCACCGGCCAGTTCCTGCTCTATCCGATCGCCGGCCACGACTTCGAGACGGACTCCTACCGGGAGAACGCCGACGGCCCCCTCCTCACCCGCGCGGACATGCGGTGGTTCTACGAGCAGTACCTCCGGAGCCCGGTCGACGCCGCGAACCCCTACGCGGTGCCGCTCCGGGCGGCCCACCTCGGCGACCTGCCCCCCGCGACGGTCGTCACCGCCGGGTTCGACCCCCTGCGCGACGACGGCGCCGCGCTCGCGGAGCGGTTCGGGCGCGAGGGGACCGCGGTCGAGCACCGTCACTACCCGGCGATGGCGCACGGGTTCTGTAGCCTCGCCGACCGCGTGCCGACCGCGGAGGCGGCGCTGTCCGCGGTCGCCGAGGACGTGCGAGAACGGTTGTGAGGCGGCCGCGGGGCCCGGGTTCCGCTCCCGAGCCCCGGGCGCCGACTCCGGTCAGGCGTCCACGGTCGTCTTCACGATGCTCACGGGCGCGGTCGACTGCCGGGAGACGCGCTCGGTGACGGAGCCGAGCATCCGTCGGTAGCCGCCGGAGCGCGTCTTCGACCCCATCACCGTGAGGTCCACGTCCGCCTCGTCGACGTACCGGAGGATCTCCTCGTGGGGGACGCCGTACCGCAGCGCGGTGACGGTCTCGACGTCGGCCTCGTTCGCGCGGGACGCGACCGCGTCGAGCGCCTCGCGGCCGCTCTCTTCGAGTGTCTCCTCGGCGCCCTCGGCGCCGTCGACGAACTCGTCGCCGGAGTAGGCGTTCACCACGTCGCTGTCGACCACGTAGAGGACGTGAAGCGTCGCGTCGTAGCGGTCGGCGGCGTCTATCGCGTGGTCGGTCGCGCGGTCGACGCCGACGCTGCCGTCGGTCGGGAGGAGCACGTTGTCGTACATACGCGACGGTTCGACGGGCGAGCGAATAAATCGGTCGCCCGTTCCCGGCGGCCGGTTCAGTCGGCGGCCGCCGGCGCCGCCGTCCGACCGGTTCCCGAACGGTTAACACGCTGTGCGCCCGCCGAAGTCCCATGACAGAGGCCGCGGACCGGATCTTCGTGAACGGAGAGGTACACACGCTCGCGGACCCGGACGACGGCGGCGACGAGGTCGCGGAGGCCGTCGCCGTGCGCGACGGTGCGGTCGTCAGGACCGGGCGGACCCACGACGTGGAGCTGCTCGCGGGCGTCGACACCGACGTGGTCGACCTCGGCGGGCGCGTGCTCCTCCCCGGGTTCGTCGACGCGCACACCCACCTGACGACCGTGGGGCGGTACCTCGTCCACGCGGACCTCTCCGCGGCCGACTCCCCCGGAGCGGCCGTCGACCTGCTCGCGGAGCGCGCGGCGGAAGTGGAACGGGAGGAGAGCGGCGGCGAGGCGGCCGGCGGGGGCGACGAGGCGGCCGGCGGGGGCGGCGAGGCGAGCGACGGCGGCGGGACCGGCGAGTGGGTGTTGGGCTACGGCTACGACGAGTCGACCTGGGACGAGTCGCGCTACCTGACCCGCGCGGACCTCGACCGCGTCTCGGCCGAGCGTCCGGTCGCGGCGTTCCGCGAGGACATGCACGTCGCGGCGGTCAACGGTGTCGCGCTCGACCGCTTCGCGGAGGTGCTCGCCGACGCGCCCGACGGGACGGTGCCGACCGACGGCGACGGCGAGCCGACCGGGGTCCTCCTCGAGGCCGCCATCGATCCGATCTACCGTGCGGTCGAGCCGGACCGCGAGGAGACGCGCGCTGTCGTCGAGGCCGCGCTCGACCAGTGCGCCGAGCGCGGGATCACCGGCTTCCACGACATGGTCCGCGACTCGCACGCCCCGCGGGTCTACCGCGACCTCGACGCGGCCGGCGAACTCACCGCCCGCGTCCGGATCAACTACTGGAGCGACCACCTCGACGCGGTGCGGGAGGTCGGCCTCGCCACGAACGCGGGGAGCGAGTTCGTCGAGACCGGCGCGATCAAGTCCTACACGGACGGGAGCCTCGGCGGTCGGACGGCCCGCCTCTCGGCGCCGTACGCGGACGCGCCCGACGAGACCGGGCAGTGGGTCGTCGCCCCCGAGGAGCTGGACGAGGCGGTCGCGGCCGCGACCGAGGCGGGCTTCCAGTTCACCGCCCACGCCATCGGCGACGAGGCGGTCGACGCCGTGCTGGACGCCTACGAGGACGCCTCTGGGACCGACGCGGGCGAGGCGCGCCACCGGATCGAACACGTCGAACTGGCCGACGACGACGCGATAGCGCGGCTCGCGGAGACCGGCGTCGTCGCGAGTGTCCAGCCGAACTTCCTGAAGTGGGCGGGCGAGGGCGGCCTCTACGAGGAGCGACTGGGACCCGAGCGCACCGCCGAGACGAACCGCTACCGCGACATGCTCGACGCGGGGGTCGAGCTCGCCTTCGGCTCCGACGGGATGCCGATGGACCCGCTCGTCGGCGTCCACCACGCGGTCACCGCCCCGACAGAGCCCCAGCGGCTCACGGTCACCGAGGCGCTGCGCGCGTACACGAGCGGCGCCGCCTACGCCGGCTTCGACGAGGACCGACTCGGGACGATCGAACCCGGGAAGCGGGCCGACCTCGTCGCGCTCGACGACTCGCCGTGGGAGGCGTCCGACGCCATCGACGACATCGACGTCGCCCTGACGGTCGTCGACGGCGAGGTCGTGTTCGACGACCGGTGAGCCGGCGGCAGGGGAGGTCGGCGGCCGTCGAACCGGGAAACCCGCAATCGCTGCCAGAAAACAGTAGTTATTAATCGTGTAGTTCTAACGCGCCACTATGGCAGAGATAGCCATCGAGTACGCCGAGGGGAACCGCCTCCGGTCGGAGGCGGAGACCGCCCGACGGCTCATCGACGCGTACCTCGGCGACCGCCCCGACGTCGACCGCGTCACGCTCGCTCCCTCCGGAGAGTCCGTCTTCTGTGTCAGCGTCGAAGGCGACCGTATCTGGTGTACCGACCCCCGCGAGTGGATCGACGCGATGGAGGCGGTGACGGCCGCGCGGAAACGCCTCTCGGAGGTCTCGTAACGCTCCCGTCCGTCACTCGCTCGACTCGTCCTCGCGGGCCGCCGCGCGCGCGAACACGAACTCCCGCAGCAGTTTGCCCGCCACCGCCGCCGCCTGCCCGTCGTCGCGGTCGTTCACCTCGACGACGTCGAACCCGTCGGCCCGGGGCGCGACGGCGCGCACGATGTCCCGGACTTCGCGCGGTTCGAGTCCGAACGGCTCCATCGTTCCGGTTCCGGGGGCGTACCCCGGGTCGAGCCCGTCGACGTCGACGGAGCAGTAGACCGACTCGTCCGCGAAGGCGTCGCCGTCGAGGGCGTCGAGCCATTTGCGGGCATCCTCGGGCGCGACGACCTCCACGTCGGCGTCGGCCGCGCGGTCCCACTCCGCCTCGGAGCCGGTCCGGGCGCCGACGATCACCGCGCGGTCCACGCCGAGGTCGTCGAGACAGCGGCGCGTGACGCAGGCGTGGTTCCACGGGGTCCCGTCGTACGCCTCGCGGAGGTCGAGGTGCGCGTCGACGACGACGAGGGCGTCGGGTTCCACCGCGTCGACGCCGGCGTATGTGACCGTGTGCTCGCCGCCGAGGAGGAGGGGGACGGCGCCGTCGTAGACGACGCTCCGCAGTTCGGCGGCGAGGTGGTCGAGGTACGCCGGCACGTCGTCCCAGGGACGCACGTCGCCGGCGTCGTGGACGCCCAGCGCGGAGAAGCGGCTGTCCGTGCGGCGGTCGTAGTCGTCGTACGTCTCGGCGAATCGCCGGACCCGGTCCGGTCCGAACCGGGCGCCCGGCTGAAAAGTGGTCGTGGCGTCGAGCGGAGCGCCGACGACCACGTGGGAAGCAGCTTCGCGGTCGGTCGTCGCCCCGGGGAACATGCCGACTACCCGATGATCTTCCGTTGGCCCTCGTAGTCGAGGTACTCGATGTTGTCGTCCGAGGTGAAGTCCTCGCCCTCGGGGATACGCATCGTGAACGTGTCGTAGGTGTCTAAGTCCATCACCTGGACCTCGTCACCGCTGACGTTGACGACCTGTCCCTGCTTGCGCTCGATGATCGGGACCCACACCTTCGCGTCGACCGGCTGCGAGAGCGAGCGCTTCTTGTCGTCGAAGACGCCCTTCCCCTCGACGCGTGCCTTCGCGCTGCCGTGTTTTCCGGGTTTAGCGGTGCTGTAGTGGTTGATCTTACAGGGCGCGTCGTCCATCATCACGTAGCTGCCCTCCTGGAGTTCGCGAACCTGCTTCTGCTCTCGCGGCATGAACGCCATTTCCCGCGGGGCGGGTATAAACGGTTTGGAACCGCGGCGCTGCCGGAATCGGTCCGGCGGCCGAGGCCGTTCCGAGGGCCCGGACCGGACGATCCGGCTGCTCCCGCGGAGGGGAAACACTCAACAGGAGCCGAGTTGGATCGCCGGGCGTGTCCCCGATCGCTCCCCCCTCGTCGGACGCACCGACCTCGACCGCCGCTATCGGCGACGCCGCGACCCCGAGCGTCGCCTCCGCCGACCCGGCCGCGATCCCCCTGAGCGGCGACGGGCTCGTGCTCGCCGGCGCGGTGATCTCGGCCGGAGTCGCGCTCCTCGCCGGCGTCGTCGCGTACGTCCTCCGCTCGTCCGACGACCGGGTCGACCACGTCGCCGACGCGCTCGGCGGCGACCTGCCCGCGCCCACCGACGCGCCGCTCCGCGAGGGGGCCGACGCGCCGTCGTCCACCGGCCTTCACGAGGTCGCCGAACACGACGACGGCGACCCGGTGTACGTCCCCGTGGTCCGGGTCCCGCTCGCGACGGCCGATCCCGGGACGGACGGCGTCTACCGCCACGCCGCCCGCGCCGCCGCGGCGCTGCACGACGAGTTCGGCGACGCCCACGTGCGCGGCTACGACGTGGAGTTCGGCCTCGACGACGGGTCGATCGGCGACGTCGGCCGGACGGTGAAACGCGTCGCCGTCACGCCGGAGCTCGCGGAGCGGCTCCGCGACCCGGACTACGATCACCGCGACCTCCGGAGCGACGTCGAGGCCGGCGACGACGGCGACCCCGGCGTCCCCCCGGTCGACTGGGGCGACGCGGTGAACTACGCGAGCGGAAGCGGGTCGGCCGGGGCCGGCGGCGCGGCGGCGGCGGCCGCGGCGACGTAGGGCGCCCCGATCGCGGAAAAAAGCGGTCTACGGGTCGAGCTCGTCGACGTACTCCTCCGGCTCCTCGTCGTCGTCGTCGACGTTCCCGTCCGGCGGGACGAACTGTCCCGTGTACAGGTAGCTGACGAGGAACATGACGACGAAGCCGACGCCGACCGCGGCCGTCGTCCGCACGACGAACGGGAATTCGACGAAGTAGAGCGCGCGGTCGGCGATCGCGATGGCGACGGCCGCGGTCACCAGGATCTTCTGCTCGTCGGTCGGGTCGCGGACGAGCCCGACCACGTCGTCCTTGAGGTCGCCGAGCAGGCCCATCAGGCGTCACCTCCGCTCGTCGCGGCCGCGTCGGACGCCGCCGCACGCTCCTCGATCACGCGGCTCACGCGGTCGAGCCCGTCTGCTAACTCCTCAGTGGGGAGCCCGAACCCGATCCGGAACCGGCCCGGGAAGCCGAACAGGTTCCCGGGCGCGAGGACGACGCTCGCCTCGTCGACGACCGTCCGGCAGAACGCCTCCGCGTCCTCGAACCCGTCGGGGACCGTAACGAACGCGTTGACGCCGACCGGGTCGAGCCAGTCGAGGCCGTGCTCGTCGACCCAGTCCGCGACCCGATCGCGGTGGTCCGCCGCCAGCTCGCGGTTCTCGGTCAAGATGCGGTCCTCGCGCGCGCCGAGCGCCTGCTTCGCGACGTGTTGGCCGAACAGGCTCGGCGAGATGGTCGTGTAGTCCTTCCACTGCCACGCGCGCTCGACGACGGGCTCCGGGCCGGCGATCCAGCCGAACCGCAGCCCGGCGAGCCCGTACGCTTTCGTCAGGCTCGTGGTCGAGATCCCGTGCGCGCCGTAGCTCGCGACCGGCGGCTGCGGCTCGTCGGCGAGCAGGCGGTACACCTCGTCGCAGAGCAGGTAGGCGTCGCGCTCGACCGCGACGTCGTACACCGCTCGCATCGCCGCCTCGTCGTGGTACTGTCCGGTGGGGTTGTTCGGGTTGTTGACGACGATCACGGCGGTGTCGTCTCGCGCGGCGTCGGCGACCGCGCCGGGGTCCAGCTCCCACTCCGGCGGCTCCAACTCGACGCGGGTCACGTCCCCGAAGGCGTCCGGCACGGCGTGGAGCGCCTGGTACGTGGGCGTGACGACGACGGCGTGGGTGCCGGAGCCGACGCCGGTCTCCCCGCCCTCCCCGTCGACGGCGGTCTCGTCGCCGAGCAGCGAGAGGAACGTCAGGAAGTTCGCCTCCTGGGTGCCGCACGTGAAGAGGACCTCGTCGGCGGACCGGTCGTAGCGGTCGCCGACGGACGCCCGGAACTCGGGGTCGCCGTTCGTCGGGATGACGTAGCCGAGCTTCCCCGGGTCGAGGTCGAACCGACTCGCGTCGAGCGACCGGACGCCGCTCTCGGCCAGCATGATGTCGGCCTCGTGTTCGTGCTCCGCGAACCAGCGTTCGAGGCCGAACGGGTCGATGCGCATGGGCGTCCTCGGGGAGGCGCGAGGTTAGGTGCTGTGGTCTCGGGCGCCCGGTACGGGTTCGAGGCGGGCCGCGACCACCACAACGACTTTCCTCGCCGATCGCGACAATGTGTCATGGTTCTCAACCGGCAGCGGCTGTTGGCCGCCCTGTTCGTCGCCCTGGCGACGCTCGCGGCGGCCGTGCTGGCGGAGGTGCTGCGGACGGTCGTCTTCGCGGTCACCGTCGCGTACGTCCTGTACCCCCTCCGGCAGCGGCTCGTCGGCCGGGGACTCCCACGCCGGATCGCCTGCGGCGTCGCCACCGCGGTCGCCTTCCTCGGCGCCACGCTCCTCGTGGCGCCGCTCCTGTACGCGCTGTACCGGCGCCGGGCGGAGCTGATCGCCATCCTCGAAGGGATCCCAGACGTCGTCCCGATCAGCGTCGGCGACTTCGAGACGGCGATCGAGGTCGCGCCGTACGTCGCGGCCGCCGAGGCCTTCGTCCGCGACGTCGCGCTCGCGCTGGCGGGCGCGGCGCCCGTCCTCGTCTTGGAGCTCGTCGTGTTCACCTTCCTCGTGTACGGCATCCTCTACCGGCCGGGAGCGGTCGGCGCCGCCGTCTTCGGCGTCCTGCCGCCGGAATACCACGACGTCCCCGCTCGGCTCCACGAGCGGACGCGACAGACGCTGTACTCGATCTACGTGCTTCAGGCGGCGACGGCGGCGGCGACGTTCCTCCTCGCGCTCGTGGTGTTCCGCGTCCTCGGCTACGGCTCGCCGGTCCTGCTGGCCGTGATCGCCGGCATCCTCCAGTTCATCCCCGTGGTCGGCCCGAGCGTCCTCATCGTCGCTCTCGGCACCGGCGACGTACTCGTCGGTCAGCCCGGGCGAGCGATCGCCGTGCTGGTGATCGGCCTCGTCGTCGTCGCCTTCGTCCCCGACGCGGTGATCCGGACCCGACTTGCCGGCTGGACCGGGAAGATATCCCCGGGGCTGTACTTCGTCGGCTTCGTCGGCGGCATCCTCACGCTCGGCGCGGTCGGGGTCATCGTCGGCCCCCTCGTCGTCTCGCTGCTGCTCGAGGTGATCGACATGCTCACCGAACACGGCGCCACGGGGTCCGTCGCGCACGAACCCCGCTCCGTCGCGCAGGAGGCCGGCCCCGTCGAGGGGCGCGAGGACTCGTCGGACTGACCGGCGCCCGATCCACCTCCCCCTCTCCGCCGCCGGTACCGCTTTCCCTCCGCCGACCGTCGTCACGGTATCCGATGCCCCCGACGGATCTCCCCACCGCGGTCGGCGACGCCCCGACGCTCGCTTCGCGACGCCTCGACGACCTCCCCGAGCGCGTGGCCCGCTCGCGGCCGGCGGACGGCGACGACGCCATCGACGTGTTCGCCCCGGCGACCGGCGAGCGGATCGGGCGCGTGCCGGCCTGCGACGCGGACGACGTGGCGGCCGCCGTCGAGCGCGCGCGAGACGCGCAGGCCGAGTGGGCCGAGACGCCCGCGGCGGAGCGCGCCCGGGTCGTCGACCGGTTCGGCGACCTCGTCGCGGACCGCCGCGAGGAGCTCCTCGACCTGCTCCAGCTCGAGACGGGCAAGTCCCGGCGCACCGCCGTCGAGGAGCTGTTCGACGTGCCGACTGGTTGCGCGTACGTCGCGAGCGAGGCGCCGGACGCGCTGGCCGAGGAGCGCCGCCGGGGGGTCGCGCCCGGGATCACGACCGCGACGGTCACCCGCGAGCCGGTCGGCGTCGTCGGGGTCATCTCGCCGTGGAACTACCCGCTCACCCTCTCGATGGCGGACGCGATCCCCGCGCTGGCCGCCGGCAACGCGGTCGTGCTCAAGCCCGACGAGAAGACGCCGTTCGGGGCCCTCCTGCTCTCCGAACTGCTGGAGGTCGCCGGCCTCCCGGCGGACCTGCTCCAGGTGGTCACCGGCGAGGGGCCGCGGGTCGGGCCGCCGCTGATCGACGCGGTCGACTACGTCGCGTTCACCGGCAGCACGGCGACCGGGCGGACGATCGCGGAGCGCGCGGGGCGGAACCTGATCGGCTGTTCGCTGGAGCTCGGCGGCAACAACCCGCTCGTCGTCCTCGGCGACGCCGACGTCGAGGAGGCCGCCCGCGGCGCGGTCCAGGCCTGCTTCTCGAACGCGGGCCAGCTCTGCCTCTCCGCCGAGCGGATCTACGTCGTCGAGTCCGCGTACGACGCCTTCCTCGACGCGTTCGTTCGCGAGACGGAGGCGGTGACGCTCGGCACGGGGTACGACTACGACGCCGACCTCGGGTCGCTCGTCGACGCCGACCAGCTGGCCCGGGTCGAATCGCACGTCGAGGACGCCCGCGAGCGCGGCGCGACCGTCGAGACCGGCGGCCGCGCGCGGCCCGACGTGGGACCCTCCTGCTACGAGCCCACCATACTGACCGGCGTTGAGCCCGACGCGACCGTCGCCTGCGAGGAGACCTTCGGACCCGTCGCCGCGGTGACGCCGGTTCCGGACGCCGACGCGGCGATAGCGGCCGCGAACGACTCCCCCTACGGGCTCAACGCGAGCGTCTGGACCGCGGACCGCGAGCGCGGCGCCGAGATCGCCCGCGAGATCGACTGCGGCACGGTGAACGTCAACGACGCGTTCCTCGCCACGTGGGGCGCGAACGACGCGCCGATGGGGGGGTTCGGCGACTCCGGGCTCGGTCGGCGACACGGGCCGGAGGGGATCCGGCGCTACACGGAGACGCGGACGGTGGGCGTCTCGCGGGTCGGCCCGCTGACGTTCCCGGACCGGATCCCGACCGACTGGTTCGTCCGCGGCGCGTTCGCGGCGATGGGGGTCGGGCGGCGAGCGAGCCGCGCGGTCGACGCGGTCAGACGGCGCTTCTCGCGCCGCTGAGGGAGCGCGTCGAGCCGACGACCCGCGACCGAGGCGCCGGACGCCGCCTCACTCCCCGTCGTCGATCAGGTCGCCGAACACGGAGGCCGCGGTGTCCGGAACGTCGAAGTCGTGGTAGTGCTCGCCCTTCTCGTTCGAGAGGATGTTGAGCGCGGCGGCCGCGCCGTCGCCCGCGGAGATGACAGCCTGCCACTCCTCGGCGCGGGCCATCGCACCCGTCGCGTAGGCGCCCTCAACGCTGGTCTCCATCGAGACGCCGACGCTGACGGTGTCGTCGTCGTCGAACGCGCAGCCCAGCTCCTCCGCGAGGTCGCGGTTCGCGCCCGTCGCGAGGACGACGTAGTCGGCGTCGTACTCGTCCTCCTCGGTCGTCACGGCGAAGCCGTCGTCGGTCGACTCGACGCCGGTGACCTCCTCGCCCTGATGGCGGTCGACGCCGAAGTCGTCGACCTGCTGGCGCGCGGTCGCCATGAACTCGCTGCCGCCGACGGAGCCGACGCCGAGGTAGTTGAACAGGTGCGCCTTGTGCATCCACGTCCCGTCCGTGTCGAAGAGGACGGTGTCGAGGCCGTTCTTGCTCGCGAACAGTCCCGCGCTCAGTCCGGCCGGTCCACCGCCGACGATTGCGACGTCTGACATGGCCGCCATATCACCGCGCCCGGACATAAGCGTTGACGGAAGCAGGGATCGACGGGACGGGACGAGACGAGTCGGCTGCGGCGACGACGCCCCGTCGGCGATGGATCCGGCGACTTACGCCCCGAAATCGTCGAGCGAGCCGTCGGGAGCGTCGTCGCCCTCCTGACCGACGTTCCGATCACCCTCCTGGCCGTCGTTCCTGTCGCCTTCCCCGTCGCCGTCTCCTCCCCCGCTCTCATCGCCGGGCTCACCCCACGGGTCGTTCGGGTCGACCGGTTCGACGGCGCGGTCGAGCTCGTCGGCCTCGTACTCGGTGTCCTCGTCGAGGATCATCGCGAGACGCTGCCAGCGCGCGCTCTGGTCGTCCTCGCCCTCCGGCCCGACCCGGGCGCCGTGGGTCTTGAAGAAGCGGGTGCCGCGCCCGCGCTTCGAGCCCTCGCCGGTGTGGCCGTCGAAGACCGCGTCGAACTCGCCCTCCGGTTCGAGGTCGCCGACGGGGAAGTCGTGCGCCGGCTCCTCGCCGCGCTCGCGGGCCTCGGCGCGGACCTCTGCGACGGCGGAGAAGTAGGCGTCCGCGTTCGACGCCTCCCGGGTTGAGCGGGCGCGGGCGGCCGCGAGCGCGGCGTGAATTGCACAGAGGCGCCCCTTCCACGCGTCCGGCTCCCAGCGCTCGGTGGCGAGTTCCTCGTAGCGGTCGATCAGGAGCGCGACCTCGTCGCCCGCCCGGAGGTCCTCGACGACGTAGAGGTTGAGCCGGTCCCAGAGGTTCCAGGCGTACCCGGACCGGGCTAGCTCCCAGGCCGCCCACGCCGCGACCTCCTCGTCGGAGCGCCGGACCGCCTTCTGGAGGAGGCTGGAGACGACGTACCGGCTGTACCCGCCGTCCGTCTCGTTCGGCTCCTTCTCCTCGCCGAAGTCGTTCTCGCCCGTCGCGTCCGGCGTCGTCTCGGTTTCGAGGCTCCCGTCCGACCCGAACGTCGCCTGTCTGTCGTCGCCGTCGGCCATGCCCTCGCTCCCGCCGCGAGCGACTTAACTGCCGCGCGGCGAGCGCGCCGGGAGCGCGGTCCCGGCGGCCGTTCGCGTCGGTCGATCCGCGCTGCGGTACGGCGGATCACACCTGTTCTGAAAGGGAACCCTTAAGTCGAATCCGGCGGCTATGTTTCGGTAACCGCCCTTAGCTCAGCCTGGTAGAGCAGTCGACTGTAGATCGACTTGTCCCCCGTTCAATTCGGGGAGGGCGGACTGAATTTCTTCTCCGGTGAGCCGCCGCGTCCGCGACTTTCGCGTCGCTCGAATCGGCGAAGGCTTGACCTCGATCACGACGTACACTCACTATGAGGATGTCGTTTCCGTCGACGATCGACTGGGACGACTACTGGGAGACGACGGACCGAGGCGGGTTAGACGAGATGCGTGCCGCCGGCGAGCGAATGGTCGATCGCCTGGAGCGGTTCTTCGACGGCTTTCCCGGGTCACTGGCCGACGTCGGCTGCGGCCCGGCGTTCATGCTGTTCGAGGCCGCCAACCGTCACCCCGACGTCGACCTCTACGGATACGACGCGGCCGCGTCAGTCGTTCGGCGAAACCGCTCGATCGCCGCCGAGCGCGAGGTCGACGGCCTGCACTTCGAGACGGCTCGGCTCCCGGCGTTGGACGTCGACCGCCGGTTCGAATGCGTCACCTGTATCGCGACGCTCCACTACGTCGCGGACGTCCGGTCGGCCCTCGACGCGCTGTACTCCCGCGTCGCGCCCGGCGGGCACCTGGTGTTCAACTACCCGAACCGGTACACCAGGCGGATGTACCGGGAGGACCCAGATACCGACCCCGAGCGGTTCGAACTCGTACTCGACGGCGAGAACCTCCTCACGTACGAGGACATCGAGGCCACCCTCTCCCGCAGGCCCCGTAGCTTCTGGAAGGCGGTCGACGAGGACGACTGGCGTTCGATCGGTCGGGTGAACCCCTGCGTGATCGTGACCAAGCCCGAAGGCTGAGCCCGGCGATACGGGACGGCGCCGTCACCGGCCGACTTTTGCCGACGCCCGGCGACGACCGCGTATGAGCGTTCGCTGGCGGCCGACCGCCGTCGTCATTCTCGTCGTGCTGGCCGGCTGCGCTGGCGCGCCGGTCCCGGACACGGGCTCCGACTCGCAGCCCACCGCCCTCGACTCGCCGCCCGCCGATCCGGACGGCGTCGACCCCGACGACCCGGCCGACACGGCGTGGACGGGCACCGTCGTCCGCGTCGTCGACGGCGACACGATGGAGGTCGAGTTCCCGAACGGCGAGGTCGACACCGTCAGGCTCCTCGGCGTCGACACGCCCGAGACGAGCGCGGAGTCGACCTCCCCCGCCGAGTTCGAGGGCATCCCGGAGACGGATGCCGGACGCACGCACCTCGCGACGTGGGGCGGCGAGGCGTCGGCGTTCGCGGAGTCGGAACTCGCCGGCGAGGAGGTCACGGTCGTGACCGGGGGCGACCGCCGAGGCGGCTACGGGCGCCTGCTCGCGGTGCTGTACGTCGACGGCGAGGACTTCAACGAGCGCCTGCTGAGGGAGGGATACGCGCGGCTCTACGACACCGAGTTCGCGAAACGCGACGCGTACGCGGCCGCCGAGGCGGACGCGAGGGAACGCGGCGCCGGCCTCTGGGCGTTCGACGAGGCCGAGTCCTCCGCCGAGACGAGCGAGGTCGACGGCGCGGACCTCCGGCCGCCCTCCCGGCTCGAAGCCGCGGGGACCGCGGCCTCTGTGTCGGCGTAACACACTTAAGAGCGCGCTCGGTACGGTGGTGTAGTGGCATCCCGACAGGGCGGGTCGGGGGACGCGGAGCCCCTCGGGCCCGGATCGACGGAGCGTCGGACCGCCTCCACGACCGCCGCAGCGAGCCGGCAGGCAGACGCGCGACACCGGTCCCCGCCGGAGTCGCCGGCGTGCCGCCGCGCTCGGGCCGGACGAACCGATCGGTCCACGGACTATCGGTCGGTCGACCCGCCGCACGGCGGGGAGGCCGCCGCCCGGACGCCGGAGGATCCGCCGGTCCGGGACCCCTCTCTGTACGCGCTGACCGACCACTTCCGCGAGCGGCTCGAACAGCCCGGTCGGTACGTGTCGACGCGCACCGTGAGCGACGCGATCCGGGAGGGCCAGTTGCGGTGGAACAGCACCGACGGCTGGCGGTTCGCCCTCGTCGAGGGGGGCGTCCGCTTCGTCGTGGTCGTGAGCGACACCGAGACGGACTCTCCGGTCGTCGTCACCGGCTGGACCGAGGTCGCGGACCGCGAGGCGGCGTTAGAGGCCCCGCGGTGGGACGGCGTCGACGTCGACACCATCGCCGTGCGGGCCGCGCTGAGCGAGTCGGCCGCGACGCCGATTCCCGACCGGATCCGCCCCCGAACGGTTACCCGCCCGTTCGAGGTGGGCGAGCATCGACTCGAAACCGAGCCCGGCGAGCCGTTCGTGCGCTGTACGGAGTGCGGCTGCCGGTTCCGCTCGAAGGAGGGGATCACGTCGCGGCGGTGTCGACAGCGGTCGCCCGGACGGTAGCGGCCGAGCTCCGACGTATCCATTTATACACAACTGTCGAGCGACGAATACCGCTCGGCCGTGAGTCTGCGGTGCGGTGGCGAGACTCGAAGGGGCAGTCGCGAGGCGGGGGCAGGCGAGACAAGGACCGCAAGGGGCGAGCGAAGCGAGCGACTGAGGACCGCAACGAGCGTGCCCCCGCCTCGCGACCGGGGCTTCGGCGGTGTGCGTGTCGACGGTAGCAGCTATTGATAACTAGCCGACCGGATCGCCGTCTCGGACGCGGAATCGGCTCGGACGACTCTCTGGCGTCGGTTATAATCCGATGAAGTCGTCGAGTTCGACGTCGGTGACGTGGCCGCCGCACGCCGCGCACTCCTCCACGTAGTCCGGGGCCGCACCGCCTTCCATGTGGAGGTTGCCGCACTCGGTACACACCTGGAATTCGGCGTCTAACATGCGGTCGAGCGTTTTTCGAAGCTCTCGTATATGCCTTGTGTCGAGCGCCGTCGCCGCTCGGACCGCCTGCCCGGTGACGCTACCCATTTCCGCCTCGCGGTCGAAGCGACGGTGATGACCGACGACACCGGCGACGGCCCCGCCGGCGACGATGCCGCCGAATCCGACGACGACATCTCACTCGACCGCTTTCACGAGGCGCTCGAAGCCGAGGAGCGGCCGGTCGCGACCGCGAGCGAGGTCGCGCGCAGACTCGGAACCTCGCAGGCCGCGGCCCGCGACGCGCTCGCCGCGCTCGTCGACCGCGGCGACGTGGACCGGCTCGACGTCGAGGCCGACCCCGTGGTGTTCTACCCCCGCGACTGGGGGGCGTTGGCGAGCCGCGAGCGCGTCGTGGTCTTCCCGAAGCGCCGCGAGATCGTCGTCGACCGACCTACCCAGTACACCCGCGCGCGGCTCTCGCAGTTCGCGAACCTCGTCGACACCACCGGCACCGAGCCGGGGACCCGCGGCTACCTCTATCGGATCCGGCAGGAGGACGTGTGGGCCGCGCCGTTCGACGACGACGACGGGCTCGTCGGCGCGCTCCGCTCGGTGCTGCCCCGCCGGTACGACCACCTCGAAGACTGGGTGCGCGACCAGTGGCGGCGCGCGCACCGGTTCCGGCTGTACACCCACGAGGACGATTACGTCGTCCTCGAAGCCGCCTCGGAGAACCTGATGGGGAACGTCGCCGACCAGCACCTCGACGACGACCACCTCCGCGCGCCCATCTCGGACACGGAGGCGTGGGTCAACGAGGCGGCGGTCGCGGCGGTCAAGCGCGCGCTCTACGACGCCGGCTACCCCGTCGAGGACGACCGCGACTTAGAGACGGGCGACCCCGTCGAGATCGAACTCACGACCGACCTCCGCGACTACCAGGCCACGTGGGTGGAGACGTTCCTCGACCGCAAGTCCGGGGTGTACGTCGGCCCGCCGGGCTCCGGCAAGACCGTCGCCGCGATCGCGACGATCGCCGCGGTCGGGGGCGAGACCCTCATTTTGGTCCCCTCGCGAGAGCTCGCCGAGCAGTGGCGCGAGGAGCTGCTCGACCACTCCACCGTCGACCCCGCCGACATCGGGCTGTACCACGGGGGAACGAAGGACGTCCGGCCCGTGACGATCGCGACCTACCAGATCGCGGGGATGGACCGCCACCGCAGCCTCTTCGACTCCCGCGAGTGGGGGCTGATCTGCTTCGACGAGGCGCACCACATCACCGCCCCCGTCTTCTCCCGCTCGGCCGAGCTACAGGCGAAACACCGGCTCGGGCTCTCGGCGACCCCTGTCAGCGAGACCGGCAGCGAGGAGGAGATCTACACCCTGATCGGCCAGCCGATCGGCGCCGACTGGGACGCGCTGTTCGAGGCCGGCTTCGTCCAGGAGCCCGAGGTCGAGATCCGGTACGTCCCGTGGCGCGAGGAGATGGCCCGCAACGAGTACGCGGCCGCGGACGGGCGGGAGCGCAGACGGCTCGCGGCCGAGAACCCCGCCAAGGTCGAGGAGATCCGCTACCTGCTCGCCGCGCACCGCGACAAGAAGGCGCTCGTCTTCGTCGAGTACCTCGACCACGGGGAGGCGATCGCCGACGCCCTCGGCGTCCCGTTCGTCAGCGGCGAGACGCCGCACCGCGAGCGCGCGGAGCTGTTCCGCCGGTTCCGCGCGACGGACGACACCGACGAGGACGCCGACGGCGACCTCGACGTGCTCGTCGTCTCCCGCGTCGGTGACGAGGGGATCGACCTCCCGAACGCGGAACTCGCGGTCGTCGCGAGCGGGCTCGGTGGCTCCCGGCGACAGGGCTCGCAGCGCGCCGGCCGGACGATGCGCCCCACCGGCTCCGCGCTCGTCTACGTCCTCGCGACGCGCGGGTCGAGCGAGGAGGAGTTCGCCCAGCGGCAGATGCGCCACCTCGGCCGGAAGGGCGTCCGCGTCCGCGAGACGAACGTCGCGGAGTGACCGGAGGCGCGGTCCCTTTCGCCGGGGGTCCGGGGAGACCCGAGTCGGCCCGTCAGAGCGAGTCCGCCAGGCTCTCGGCCGCCGCTCCGATCGCTCCCTCGTTCTCGACGAACCGCACGGGCGCGTTCTGGTCCCTCGCGTACTGGAGCGCCGCAGAGCGGTTGAGGTCCTGCTCGAAGTCGATCTGCCGTTCGGTGACCCCGTCGAGGTCGCGGTCGCTCTCCCGCCGCCGTTCGAGGATCGTCGACGGCTCCGCCTCCACGAGGACGAACGCGTCCGGCGAGACGTCTTCGAGCACTTCGACCGGGAGCCCCTGGACGTAGCCGGTCTGCGTTTCGACCGCGAGGTGCGTCGAGAGGATCACGTTCGTCGTCGCCGCCTCCTCGGCGACGAACTCGCCGGCGCGACGCTGGAGGCGACGCGTCTCCGTCTGCGAGAGCGTGCCGAGCTGGGCCCGCTCGGTCGTGATGCCCATCGCCGCCGCCTGTTCGAGCATCACGTCGCCGAAGTTGATCAGCTTGTACCCGTCGCCGAGTCCGCGTCGAACCGCCTGACAGACGCTGGAGAGGCCGACGCCGTTGACCCCCGACACGAGCGTGACGGACATCAGAAGCTCACCTCGTTCTCCTCGTCGCCCGGCATCCCGCCGCGGTCGTCGTAGTACCGACGGCCGATGAACTGGGCGCCGACGAGCATCATCAGCGTGTCGTAGAGGTCGTCCGCCGAGTCGAACGTCTCGACGTCCGATCGGTCGACGACCGCCCGGATCGTCGTTGACTCCCCGTCCGGCGGCGACAGCGTCGTGTCACCGACCGTCTCCAGTACCTCACTCCGGGGCGCCGGAAACTCTAACTTCCTCGCGAACAGGTCCCGCGTCTCTGGTAAGCGCATTCATACCATATGACAACGCACGTGAGGATAAGTGTGTATGTACCGCGGGGCGTCGTCGCGTCCCTCGGGGGTTCCCTTCGCGTCATCGCCGACGCCCCGGACCCGACCACATACCGTCGCCGGGCGAAGATTTCAACACGCACTCCGGCGACTTCGCGACATGGACGCTGACGAGCCCTCGCCCGCGGCGGATCCGACCGCACCCGACGACCCGCCCCCGACCGTCGCCGAGGCGGTCGTCGACGCCATGCTCGACCGCGGCGTCGACACCGTCTTCGGTATCCCCGGCAAGCAGACGCTCCCGCTGAACCGGGCGCTCGCCGACCGCGACGCGCGGTTCGTCGTCGCCCGCCACGAGACGGCCGTCCCGCATCAGGCGTGGGGGTACGCCGAGACGAGCGAGCCGGGCGCGATGGCGGCCACCTGCGTCGTCCCCGGTCCGGGAGACACCAACGCGATGAACGGGCTGAAGAACGCCCTCAACGACTGCGTCCCGCTGCTCCACCTCGCCGTGGAGACCGAGCGGTCGGTCCGCGGCGGCGACGGCATCCACGAGACGCCGCCGGAGACGTACGACACAGTCGTCAAGGAGAACGTCCTCGTCGACTCGCCGGCGGGCGCGGTCCCCGCGGTCGTCGAGGCGATCCGCACCGCGCGCGAACACCCGCAGGGGCCGGTCCGCGTCGGGATCCCGAAGAACGTGCTCGCGAGCCGCACGCCGCAGCCGGCCGTCGGCGACCGCGACCCCTCGCCGCCGCCGACCGCGCCCCCGGACGCGGTGCGAGACGCCGCGGACCGCTTGGCCGACGCGGCGACGCCGGTCGTCCTCGTCGGCGGCGGCGTCAGGCGATCGGGCGCGAGCGAGGCGCTCCGGTCGGTCGCCGAGACCCTGGACGCTCCCGTGGTGACGACGTACAAAGGGAAGGGGACGCTGCCCGAGACCCACCCGCTGTCGGCCGGCGTCCTCTGTGGCGGCGCGAGCGCGGACCTCCGCGACCTGCTCGCGGGCGCGGACGTCGGCCTCGTCGTCGGCTCCGACCTCGACGCGGTCGCGACCGCCTCGTGGTCCGTCTCGATGCCGGAGACGCTGATCCACGTCACGCTCGACGGCGACGACGTGGGGTTCGGCTACGACGCCGACCTCGGCGTCGTCGCCGACGCCGACCGCTTCCTGCGCGACCTCGACGGCGCGCTCGACGGAGAGCCCCCGGCGAGCCGCGAGCGCTCCGGCGCCGCGCGCGCCGAGGCTGTCCGCGCGGCCGACCGCGATCGGTTCGCCGCGCTCTCGGAGGACCGCGGTTCCGACGATCCGCTCCGCTCCGTCGAGGTGCTCTCCGCGGTGCGCGACGCGGTCCCCGAGGACGCCGTCGTCACGGCCGACGCGGGCGGGTTCCGGCTGTGGACGCTCGTCTCCTTCCCCGCCGCGGGGCCCCGGTCGTACGTCAACCCCGGCTCGTGGGCGACGATGGGGACCGGGCTCCCCTCGGCGATGGGGGCCAAGCTGGCGAACCCGGAGCGCGACGTCGTCGCGCTCACCGGCGACGGGGGACTCATGATGTGCGTCCACGAGCTCCACACGCTGGCGAGCGAGGGGATCGACGTCACCGTCGTCGCGCTCAACAACGACGACTACGCGATCATCAGCGAGGAGGCGGAGCGCTCGTACGACTTCTCGGCCGGGAGCTACGGCTGGGCGGAGACCGGCCTCGACCTCGTCGCGGTCGCGTCCGGGATGGGGTTGCCCGCGGAGCGCGTCCGCGAGCGCGACGCGGTCGGCGACGCCGTCGAGCGCGCCCGGATCCGGGAGGGACCGGCGCTCGTGGAGGTCGTCACCGACCCGGGCGAACCGCAGGCGAGCGAGTGGATGACCGGCCCTCGCCCCGGCGAGTAGCCGCTCCGTTTCACGCCCGGCGTTTCCGAGATCTGAAGCGAACTATATCTGGGTCTGCTCCCGACTGCGCGTATGCGTAACCCGTGGGTCCACGACGACGTGCCGGACGACGCCGGCGGCGGATACGACGGTCCCGTCCGCCTGCTGGCGGCGTTTATGTGGGGGTCGTTGGCCCTCCTCGTCGGCGGGTTCGTCCTCCTCTCCGGGGCCGGCGTCGTCGACCTCGCGGACGGCGGCTCGCTGGGCGAAGTCGTCACGGGTGTCGTCGCCGCGCTCGCGCTCGGGCTGGCGCTCCCGGTCCTGTTGAAGTTGCTCGCGGTCTCGCGGGCGCTCGCGCTCCTCGGGTTCCTCGGGACCACCGCGGTCGTCGGCCGGTTCGTGATCGCCCGCGAACCGGAGCAGTTCCGGGCCCTGCTCGACGCGCGCGACGGTCTGGCCGAGAGCGCCGATTCGCTCGGCGGCCTCTTCGACGTCGTCGACTCGATGTCGCCCGCGGCGGTCGACGCCGTGACGACCGCACTCGGAATCACGCCATCGGTGACCGACGCCGCGACGGCGCTCGTCGACGCCGCGGTGACCGCTCTCGTCGCGGTCCCGGCGGCGTGACCGCGGCTCTCGCGGACCCCCTGTGACCGGGACTCGATCGACCGAGTCCCCGAGTCCCGCCGCGTTCGCCCGGACGTGAGTCTTAACAACACCCGTCGTGAATCCCGCCCATGACGCATCCGAACGACGTCGCCGTCGGCATCGTCGGCCTCGGCGGCATCGGGTCCCACCACGCGACGAAGCTGGTCGAGCGCGGCGCGAATCTGGTCGGCGGCATGGACATCGACGGCGACGCCCGCGCGCGGTTCCACGAGGAGTTCGGCCTCCCCGCGTACGAGGACGAGGCGGCCCTCTACGAGGAGTGCGACGCCGTGTTGGTCACCACGCCGAACCGCTTCCACGAGGAGTACGCCACCTCGGCGCTGGGAGCCGGCCTCGACGTGCTCTTGGAGAAGCCGCTGGCGCACACGGTAGCGAGCGCCGAGCGCATCGCCGACGCCGCCCGCGACGCCGAGGGGTTCTGTATGGTCGGGTTCAACAACCGGTTCGCGGAGCCGGTCCGGGTGATCAAACACTACCAGGACGAGGGGCGGTTCGGGGAGACCACGCACGTCGAGGCGAACTACGTGCGGCGGCGCGGCGTCCCCGGGCGCGGGTCGTGGTTCACCTCCGCCGACGTCGCCGGCGGCGGCGCGCTCATCGACATCGGCGTCCACGCGGTCGACCTCGCGCTCTACTTCCTCGATCACCCCGAAGTCATCGAGGTGTCGGGCGAGACGCGCTCGGAGTTCGGCGGCCGCGACGACTACGCGTACGTCCACATGTGGGGCGACGACGCCGGGCCGGAGGGGTTCGACGTCGACGACTCGGCCTCGGCGTTCATCCGCGCGGCCGACGGCTCCACGGTGTCGTTGGAGGTCGCGTGGGCGACGAACCGCCCGGCGACCGACGAGTTCGTCGTCCGGGGCACCGAGGCGGGAGCGACGTTCGACCGCGGCAGCGACGACCTCACCGTCCACGAGGCGGGCGTCGGCGGCGGCCACCACCTCACGGACGCGAGCGTGGAGACGCGCGAGGGGGACGCTCACGCGGCCGAGCAGGCGACGTTCCTCGAAGCGGTCGCGGCGGGCGAGGCGCCCGCGATCAACACCGTCGAGGAGGGGCTCCGCGTCCAGCGCGTCATCGACGCCATCTACCGGTCCTCGGAGGCCGGCGCGGCGGTCCGACTGGACTGACCGCGCCCCGCCCGAACCGGTCGGCCGGCGGGCGACGGCATCCGCGATGGGAACCTATTCGGTGTTGGGGACCGTTCCCGGCGACAACTCGTGACCAGCGACCCCGGCCCGACGCCGCCCTCCGAACGGATCACCAGCCTCGACGCCCTCAGGGGGTTCGCGCTGCTCGGCATCCTCGTCATCAACATCCGCGTGTTCTCGATGCCGGAGCAGACCCTGCTGAACCCCAACGTGTACGGCGACTTCACCGGGATCGACTACTGGGCGTGGTTCGTCGGCCACGTGTTCGCGCAGTCGAAGTTCATCACGGTCTTCTCGGCGCTGTTCGGCGCCGGCGTCCTCCTGTTCATCGAGAGCAAAGCGGAGAAGGGCCAAGACGCCGTCCGCCTCCACCTCCGCCGGACCGCGGTGCTGATCGCGATCGGACTCCTCCACGCGTACCTGCTCTGGTACGGCGACATCCTCGTCACGTACGGGCTGACCGGGATCTTCCTGCTGTTCGTCCGCGACCTCGACGCGCGCCGGCTCGCCGGCCTCGCGGGGATCTTCCTCCTCTTCGTCCCCGCGATCGAACTGTTCGCGGCGGTGTCGATCGGCGGGGAGGCGATCGCCGGCCAGTGGATGCCCTCGGAGGCCGCGATACGGCAGCAGGTGGCCGCCTACCGCGGCGGGTGGCTCGACCAGATGAGCCACCGCGTCGACTCCTCGCTCCAGCGACAGACGAGCGGGTTCATCGGGTCGAGCTTCTGGCGGGTCGGCGGCGTGATGCTGCTCGGGATGGCGCTGTACAAGCGGGGCGTGCTGACCGCCGAGCGCTCGACCGCGTTCTACCGGCGGCTCGTCGCGGGCGGCGTCGTCGGCGTCGCGATCGTCGTCGCGGGCGTCGCCTACGTCGAGGCGAACGACTGGAGCGCGGGCGCCGCGCTGTACTGGCGGCAGTTCAACTACGTCGGGAGCCTCCTCGTCGCCGGCGGCTACGTCGGCCTCGTCACGCTGTTCGTCCGGCGGCGCGGCGAGGGGCTCGTGACCCGCGCGCTCGCCGCGGTCGGCCGGACCGCGTTCACGAACTACCTGCTCCAGACGGTGATCGCGACGACGATATTCTACGGCCACGGCCTCGGGCTGTTCGGCTCCGTCAGCCGCGTCGAGGCGATGGGGATCGTCGTCGCCATCTGGGCGGTTCAGGTGCCGCTCTCGGTGCTCTGGCTGCGCCATTTCCGGTTCGGCCCGGTCGAGTGGGTGTGGCGGACGCTCACTTACGGAGAAGCGCAGCCGATGCGCCTCGAAGGCTGACCGGCGCCGCGCCCCCTCGGCGCCCCCAGCCAAGCGCGCGTTCTCCGAACTGAGACTCGCGAGGACACGTTGAACACCCCGCCGCCGAACCCCCCTACATGACCGGCTTCGACGTCCACGACCACCGCCACGAACTGAAACAGCTCCGCGACTCGGGCCGGACGAGCCTCTGGGAGAACAGGGAAGCGATGGCGTGTCCCGTGTGCGACGACGTCTTCTCGCGGCTCTTCGTCACGCGGCAGGCGGGGACGACGTTCCCCGAGAACGACGGCGCGCGGTTCTGTCTGCTCCGTGACGACGACGCCGTCTACCTGTTCAGGCACTGAGCGCACGGGGGATCGGGTCCCGGCGCGGTCAGTCGTCGCCGACGGGGTCGACGCCGGGGTCCGGGTCGTCGATGTAGCGGTCGGTCCACGTCCCCCGCGAGAACCACGCGACGCCGACCGCCGCGCCGAGGACGTTCCCGAGCGCCATCCCGACCCACACGCCGGTCTCGCCCCAGTCGGCCACGAACACGAGGTACGCCACGCTCGCGACCCGGCCGACCCAGAGGGTGACGATGGAGATGACCATCGCGGTCTTCGTGTTGCCCGCGCCGCGGAACGCGCCTAAGATTACCTGCGAGACGCCGATGAAGGCGAACTCGACCGACCGGATCCGAACGTAGTCGACCGCGTGGCCGATGGTCGCCGGCGCGTCCGGCACGTCGCCGAGGAACGCCCCGACGATCGGTTCCGTGAACGCCACGGCGACGACGGCGACGAGGAACATCACGCCCGCGCCCGTCGTGGCGGCGAACTTCACCGCCCTGCCGGCGCGGTCGGCGCGGTCCGCGCCGAGGTTCTGCCCGACCATCGTGTCGATGGCGCGCCCGAGCCCCATCGCGGGCAGGAAGACGAGCGAGATGAGGCGGTTGCCGAGGCCGTAGGCGGCGACCACCGGCGGCGAGAACGTGACGATCATCGCGGTGAGCGTGATCATCGCGAGGGCGCTCGTCGTCTGCTCGACGCTGGACGGGAGGCCGAGCCGGAAGATGTCCCGGATGAAGTCGAGGTTGGGCGCGAGGTGGCCGACGGTCACGTTCGGGCCGTAGCCGGTCCCGAACAGGATCCACATCCCGATGGCGGTCGCGACGCCCCGCGAGAGGATGGTCGCGAGCGCGGCGCCCTGGATCCCGAACCCGGTGATCCCGGTCGCCGAGAGCAGGGTCGCCTCGAGCGCGACCGGGTCGAGCGCGGCGACGCCCGGCACCGCGGCCAGCCACTGGAACAGCGGATTCCCGTCGAACCCGAAGATGAAGAACGGGTCCAGCAGGACGTTCAACAGGACGGAGACGAACATGACCGCCATCGGCGTCCGCGTGTCGCCGTAGCCGCGCATCAGCGCCGAGAAGACGAAGAACCCGAACATCAGGGGAATCCCGGCGAATATCACCTCCATGTAGTCGGCCGCGAGCGGGATCACGGTGGCGGCCGTGTCGGCGTCGCTCGGGAGGGTCTCCAGGGCCGGCCGGGTGTAGAAGTACCCGCCGATGCCGATGAGCACGGACAGCACCGAGACGGTGAAGATGGTCTGTCCGGCCACGAGGCCGGCGGACCCGTCGCCGTCGGCGCCAGTGTACTGCGCGACGAGGATCGCGCCCGCGGTCGTGAAGCCGCCGGCGACCGCGATCAGCAGGAAGATGAGCGGGAACGCGAGGCTGATCGCGCCGACGGCCTCCGCGGAGAGCCGGCCGAGGTAGAGGGTGTCGACGATGTTGTACGTGACCTGTAGCAGCTGGATGACGACGATCGGCCACGCCAGTCGGAACAGCGGGCGGAGGAGGCTCCCCTCGGTGATCGACTCGTCGTCGAGGGGACCGTCGTCGTCGGGACCGCTCGACGGGCCGGCGACCACGTCGTCCGGCCGGTCGCCGGAGGGATCGTCGGGCGAACCGTCGGCGGAGGAGCCGTCGGAGTCGGCAGCGGGCTCGTCGCTCACTGCCGTAACACGCCGGGGGCGCTCTATCAGGCTTCCGATTCGGTTACCCGGCCCCGCCGCCGCTCACGTCGCCGCGGTCGGGCTCGGAGTCGACGCCGCCCCGGGCGGCGCCGTCGCCGGCGGCGTCCGAGCCCGGGCCGTCGCCGACCTCCGACGCATCTGCCGCCGGCGCGTCGGGGTCGACGGCCCTCGGCGCCTCGCTCCCGGCGTCGACGCGGGCGACGCCCGACGTGTCGTCGAAGACGAGGTGCCGGTGCGGGTACGCCATCTCCACGTCCGCGTCGGCGAGGCGCTCGCGGATCAGGGTGTTCACGTCCGATTGGACCTTCGCGAGCTTGTACGGCTTCTTCACCCAGTACCGCAGCCGGAGGAGGATCCCGTCGTCCGCGAACTCGTGGAGCCGACAGTCCGGGCCCGCCATGTACCGGGCCACGCCGATCCGGATGTCGGGGCCGCCGTCGATGACGGCGTCGCAGTCGCGCGCCGCCATCTCGATCAGCCGCCGCGCCTCCGGGATGTCGCTCTCGTAGGTGACCAGCACGTCGATAGACCGGCGCGTCCGCTCGTCTTCGGCCGAGAGGTTCGTCACGTCGCGTTCGCGCATCGTCCCGTTCGGCACGACGAGGAAGGTGTTGTCGACGGTGAAGATCTTCGTGTACCGGATGGTGATGTCCTCGACGAACCCGGCGGTCCCGTCCTCCAACTCGATCATGTCGCCGATCTCGAACGGCTGGTCGGCGAGGACGAACACGCCGTTGATGAAGTTCCCGACAAGCGGCGCGAGGATGATACCGATGACGGCCGAGAACACCGCCGTCCCGAGGAGGAGGTCGGCGAACTGGAACCCGGCGGCGCCCAGTCCCACGAGCAGTGCGGCCCCGATCGTTCCCGCCCGGACGCCGCGGACGATCGTCTGTGCGACGCTCTGGCGGGACACCCGCTGCGCCACGGGGCGACCGATCAGCCGGACCAGGAAGTTTGCGAGGACGACGCCCACCGCGACGGAGGCGATCACGGTGAACAGCCCCGCTCCCGGCAGCTCGGCGAGCCGAGAGCCGAGACTGGCGAGCCGGGAGACGACCCCGACGATCGGCGTCACCTCCGGGAAGACCATGATGACTCGCGGACGGCCATCCGAAAAAGCGTTTCTCCCTGCGGACGCCCCGGGCGGACAGCGCGAGCGCGGCGACCCCGAGCGGGCTGAACGTCGGCGCCGCGGTGCCGCTCGTCGACACGGCGAACGCGACCTACGACCTCGGCGTGGACGCGACCCACTTAGAGGCGTTCGCGGAGGAGATCCGGCGGCGCTACGAGGACCTCGCCGAGCGGATCGAAGAGCGGGAGCCGGAGGGGAGCGACGACCGGACGTATCTGTGACTGGTCGGTCGTCACGGGGGTGGAGGAGCGAACTCTGAAAACGCGTACAACTCGACTCATAGTAAAAAGCTATAATCCCCGCCCCCCTTCGTCGGACTATGACAGACGATCTCCGGGACACCCTCGACCGCGTCGGGGACCGGTTCAACCTCGGCGAGTACGAGATCGACGCGTACCTCGCGGTGTTGGAACACGGGGAACTGACGGCGAGCGACATCGCCGACCGGACCGACATCCCGCAGCCGCGGGTGTACGACACGGTCCGGAGCCTCTCGGACCGCGGGCTCGTCGAGCTCCGCGAGTCCCGACCGATGAAGATCGTGGCCGTCGACCCCGACGACGCGTTCGGCGAGCTCCGCTCGTCGTTCACGGAGATGGTCGACGAACTCGAGGCCCGCTACACCGCGCCGACCAGGGAGACCGAGGCGGTGTCGCTCGTGAAGTCGCGCTCGACGATCCTCCGGTACATCGAGGAGGTGATCGAGAACGCGGAGTACGAGCTCGCGGTGTCGCTCACGCCCGGCCTCCTCCGGCGGTTCCGCGACGAGCTCGCCGCGAAGGTCGCGGCGGGCGTCAGCGTCGAACTGCTCGTCACGCCCGCGTCGAACGCGCCGGACCCGGCGGAGTTCGACTACCTCGAGGTCGCGACCATCGCGCGCGCCCGCCGCGGGATCACCACGCCGGTCCTCGCGGTCGGCGACGGCGAGTACTCCGTGTACGCCACGCAGGACGCGCTGCGCGACGACCGCGAGCGCTACGGCGTCATCTTCAACCGCTCCGCGCTCGGCTTCCTCGTCTCGGGCTTCTTCGGCACCGTCCTGTGGACGACCGCCGAGACGCTGGCCACCGACGGCGCGGAGCGGCCCTTCCCGCGCCGCTACGCCTCGATCCGCCGCGCCGTGAAGGACGTGCGGGAGTTCGACGGCGAGGAGTTCTACGCCACGGTCGAGGGGCGCGACATCGAGACCGGCGAGGAGGTGACGGTGCGCGGGAAGGTGGTCGACGTCGCGTTCGTCGACACCGAGGAGGTCGCCTCGCTCGTCGTCGAGACCGACGAGGGGCGCGTCGAGATCGGCGGCCGCGTCGCCGCCTTGGAGGACGTCGAGGGCCAGGAGATCGTGATCGGGCGCGGCGAGCCGCCGGCGCTGTGAGGCGGACTTCGGTCGCCGCGCGGTCGCCGTTCAAGTGCGTGCGGTCCGAAGCGTCCCCGTGACCGACGACGCGTCCCTCGACGACGACCGGGCGGTACCGACCGTGTCCTGCGAACGGTGCGGCCGCGAGTGGGACCTCGACCGCGAGATCGACGGCCTCGACCCCGGCGGCCACGCGGTCGAGCAGTTCGCGATCGACCACGAGCGCCACACCGGCCACTACCCGGACGACGTGACCCCGTGGATCGCTCGGTGCGAGCGCTGTCCGGACGGCGAGCGCTTCCTGGCGGAGCGGCCCGCCCGGCGCTGGGCGCGGACCCACGCGCGACACGCGAACCACCCGGTCCGGCTCGAAGCGCCGAGGGGCGACGACGACCTCGTCGCCCCTGACGGCGACCGAGACGGGGCGTGAGGGGCTGACCGCCGGCTCTGGTCACGGGCCGAGCGCCGCGATGTCGGCGCCGACCGCGGCCCGCGCGTCCGCCGGGTTGGGGTCGCTGTCGGCCAGGTGCGTCCACTCGCAGGCGGACAGCGCCGCGATCCGCTCTTGGATCGCCGTCCTGTACGGCGCGGCCGACGGGACGCCGTCACCTGTCCCCCAGACGTCGTCGATGACGGTCCGTGAGTCGATCCGGACCTCGACGGCCGCCGGGTCGCAGCGCGCGGCCAGCGCCTCCAGTCCCATGTGGAGCGCGGCGTACTCCGCGGCGTTGTTCCCGACCCGGCCGACCGGTCGCCCCAGCCGGACCGCCGGTTCGCGGTCGGCCCGCAACACGGCGCCCGCCCCCGCCGGCCCCCGGTTCCCGCGGGCGCTCCCGTCGACGTAGAGGACCACGCTGCCGTCGTCGTCGCCCCACGAGCCCTCCCGCTCGCCCGGCGGGTCCGCGGCGAGTACCGCCTCGACGGCGGTCCGGATCTCGCCGTCGCCGGTCCCCGGGTCGAACAGGCCGCCGTAGCCGGACACGGCCGCGTCGATCGCGTCGATGGCGGGGCCGATCTCGTACCCGTACCGCGCCAAGACCTCGTCGACGCGACTCGCGAGCGGCGAGAGCCCCTCCGTGGGGAGTCGGTCCATCACTCCTCCGTCGTCCGGCGCGCTCCCTGTCGGTCCATCACCAACGGGTTCGACCGACGAGACAAAAAGGCGCGGGCGCCCCGGCAGCGCGGCCGCGAGCGGGACGGCTTCGTCCATGCCGCGCGTGGCCGCCGTAGGGAGTACGCGACGCTCGGCGGGTCCGGAACGAAGGCGAGTCGGATCGGCATCGGGACGAACACCTTCGGCGGCGACGCGGACCGGCACCTCTCGGACGAGGAGGCGCAGGTGGTCGTCGACACCGCGATCGACCACAGGATCGCCTTCATCGACACCGCAAACGCCTACGACGCCGGCGAGCGCGAGCGCGTGCCCGGCGAGGCGCTCGACGTCGACCCCGCCGACCCGGACCTCGACTGGCCGGCCGAGCCGTACGAGCCGGTACCGGTCGACGGCCCGAGCTGACGCGCTCGCGCGGCCGCCACATCGACAGCGTATTTACGTCCCGAGCGCGACCGGTCTGACATGACGCTCGTCGTGGTCCCCGTCCGGTTCCCTCCCTCGTCGCACTCGGCGGCGACGCTGCGAGAGGCGACCCGCGTCGCCGAGGAGCGCGACGCGGACCTCACGGTCCTCCACGTCGACCTCTACCAGCGCTCCGGCGGGGTCTCGCGCAGCGACCTCAAGCGCGCCGTCGAGGAGCGAATCGGTCGGGTCGACCGCGCGCGCTACGTCGTCCGCCGCGGCTTCCTCGTTGAGGAGACGATCCTCGAAGAGGTCGTGGCCGAGGGCGCCGACGTGGTCGTCATCGGGTCGAAGCAGGCCGGCCGGTGGCGGCGGATGGTCCAGAAGCTGCTCTCAGACCCCGACATCGACTCCTTCCTCCGGGGCGAGCTCGACTGTACCGTGATCACCGTCGACGCGGACGGCGGGATCACGACCAACGAGGTCGACGACGAGGGCCCGCCCCTGCCGGAGGACGACGACTGAGCCCTCGCGCGGTCCGACCTACTCGGCGACCTCGTACCGCCGCTCGTACTCGATGACGGTCGCCACTCGGTCGGCGACCGCGGCGCCGAACTCGCGCTCGACGACGTACAGCGCCAGGTCGATGCCGGAAGTGACGCCGCCCGCGGAGAGCAGGTCGCCGTCGTCGACGACGCGGGCGTCGACGACCTCGGCGCCCGACTCGCGGAGCTCCTCGACCGCCGACGCGTGCGTCACGGCCCGGCGGCCGTCGGTGACGCCCGCCTCCGCGAGCAGCATCGAGCCCGTACACACCGAGGCGATCCGGGTGCCGGCCGCGTGGTGGCCGGCGAGCGCGCGCGGCGCGTCGCCCTTCTGCGCCTCCGCCCAGGCGCTCGCGTCCTCGTCGCGCGCGCTCCAGCCGCCCCCGGGGACGACGAGCAGGTCGGGCGCGTCGGCCGACTCGGGGTCGGGAAGGACTCCGTCCACGCCCACGCGGGTCCCGTGGCTCGCGGTCACCGTCTCGCGCTCGGCGAGCGTGACGTACCTGACCCGGCCGGCGCGCTCGCCGTCCGCGGCGGCGTAGCCGAGCGCGTAGTCGAACACCTCGTACGGCCCGATACCGTCGAGTTCGTCGAACCCGTCGTACAGCAGCACGTCGACGTTCATACCGCTCCGGAGGGCGGCGGACGGTTTGTGCGTTCCCCCTCCGGGAGAGCGAGGTCCCGGCCGCGCGTCGGTCTGAGCGTTCGACGGGGCGTCACTCGTCGTCGAACGCGGCGACGACGCGCTCCATGTCTCCCGCGACGCGCTCCGGGTCGATCCGCTCGCCGCGGTAGGCCCGTTCGACCACGCCGTCGGGGTTGACGAGCAGGGTCACGACGATGTGGGTGAAGTCGTAGCCCGGGAGGCGGTCGCTCTCCGTCGTCCGCTCGAAGCCGATCCCCAGTCGGTCCTCGACCACCGCCTTCGCGCGAGCCGGCGTCTCCGGCCGCAGGTAGATCCAGTTGCCCGCCTCGAGGTCGGCGCCGATCGACTCGGCGTTGTCGCGGAGCGCCGCCGCGTCGTCGCGCTCCGGATCGAACGTGATCGGGATAAAGTACGTGTCGTCGGTCAGCCCCGCCGCCGCGACGCGGCGCTGTACCGTCGCCCACTGGCGGAGGAGGATCGAACACTCCGCGGGACAGAACGTGAACACGCCGGTCACGAGGGCGGTCCGGTCGAGCTCGTCGCTGTCGAACGTCTCGTCCGCGAGGGGAGCCGGCAGCTCGAACGACGGGAGCGGCTGGCCGTACGCGGGATACGCGAGGTCCTCGCTGTCCGCGAGCTGGTCCGACTGCGGATCGAGCACGACGTCGTCCGGGCTTCCACCGAACAGGCGCGACGTACAGCCCGCGACGGAGCCGGCGGCGGCCGTTCCGACGCCGGCGAGCAGCGTTCGTCGCTTCATACCCGAGCGAAGGGGCGAGCGGCGCATAACGCGTCTGGTGCGATCGACGAACGCGAGCGACCCGGGTCACGCGGGAGCGAGCGCGCGGCGAGTCGGTCGCCCGAGTCAAAACGGGGTGTAGTACGGGATCGGCGGGTGCGGCAGCGGCACGCCGAGCGTCGCGAGCCCGTGCTGGAGCGGGACGTATCCGAGGGCTACGAAGGCGACGCCGAGCACCCGGTGGATCCGCAGCCGCGTTTCGAGACGCATCGACCCGAACACCGTACCGAAAAGCAGCAGCGACGGCACGGTGCCGAGGCCGAGGGCGCCGAGCGCGACCGTTCCCCCGAGCGCGCTCCCCTGGACGAACGCGTAGAGGAAGGCCGGGTACAGGAGCGGGCACGGGAGAAAGCCGTGCGCCGCCCCCAGACCGACGATCCGCCAGTCTCCGACCCAGGCGTCGACGCGGGCGACGATCCGGTCGCTCACCGCGCTCGCCGCCCGGTCGAACCCCGGTATCGGGACGGACTCCAGCCGGAGGCGGAGCGCGTAGCGCGCGCCGACGGCGATGATCACTCCGCCGACGAAGATGCCGGTGAGCGCGTGGACGTCGTCGGCGACGCCGGTGACCGTCTGCCCCGTGACGAACGCGAGGCTGCCGGCGAGACCGAAGGCCCCGCCGAGGGTCGCGTAGCTCGCCGTGCGTCCGAGGTTGAAGAGCGCGTGCTGGCGCACCTGGCGGAGGGTGAGGTCGTCGTTTCGCCCGCGACCGCCGCCGGCCTGCTCGGACCGCATCCGATCGGCGTAGGTGGTGACGAGCGGGCCACACATGCCGAGACAGTGCGCGCCGCCGAGCAGTCCGACGAGCAGGAAGACGCCGAGGCCGAGCGACTCGGTCGCGTACAGGGAGCCGCTCGGCTCACAGGTCGCCGTTCCGACGGCGTCGACGAGTCGAAGCGCCCCGGTATCGATGAGGACGTCCATACCGGATCAACGACCGCCGGGTCGCTAACCGATCTGGTGTGATCGGCGAACGGGCGCGAGCCCGGCTCACACCGATCCCCTCGCGCGGCGCTCACCCGTCACCCCTCGGCGTCGAGGAGCGAGTCGACCGTGCGGACGAAGCGGTCGACGAGCCGGTCGGGCAGCGACGGCGACACCTCGTCGAGGAGCGCGGCCGTCCGGTCCGGACGCGCCAGCGCGACGGTCATCGGCCGGTCGGGGGACTTCTCGACGATCCCGTGGTCCGCGAGCGTCGAGACGTGCCACGACACCGTGCTCTTCGCGAGGTCGAGGTCGCCGGCGAGCGCCGCCGGCCGGGTTGGGCCGTCGGCGTGGAGCCTGACGACGATCTCGCGGGCCGTCTCCCGCCTGAGAAACGCGAGCGTCCGCCGGTCCCACGGGTCGACCGCCGGATCGAAGTAGTGCGCGCGCCCGCCGATGCGTTCGACCGCGAGCTCGCCGTCCCGGACAAGCCGGCGGAGGTGGTACTGCGCCTGTCCGGTCGCGATGTCGAGCTCGCGGCCGATCCGGTTGAAGTGGACGCCGGGGGCGTCGCGGACGTGGCGTCGGATCCTGTCTCTGGTGTCCGCCATTTTCGGGGGATCGACCTACCCCCGCTCGGAATAAAAGGCGCCCGTGCGGTCTCTCGCTCTGGGAACGGCGGCGGGGCACGTCTTCTTGTCGGTCGGCTCCCAAGGGCCGGTGTGACGCAGTCGCTCTCGGGGTCGGTGTCGGCGCTCGCCGGATGGTCCGTGGAGGGGTCGCTGCCGATCCTGGCGGTCGTGGTCGCCGCCGGACTCGGGACGAGTCTCCTCTTCGCCGTCAGCCTCGCCGCCTACCGACGCCGCCGGCAGGCGCAGTACCGACTGATCTCCCTCGCCGTCGGCGCGCTTCTGGCTCGGTCGGTGGTCGGCGTCGGGACCGTTCTGGGAGCCGTGCCGATGCCGGTCCACCACCTCCTCGCGCACAGCCTGGACTTCCTCATCGCCGCGACCGTCCTCTATGCGGTGTACGCCCACGCGCCCGGCGCGGTCGGCGACGACGCCGCCTCGGACTGAGCCGAGCGACGCGCCTACCGGCCGACGCTCCCGCGGAGGCGTTCGACCGCGACGCCGACGCGGGGCCCGAACGCGACGGCGGCGACGGAGACGACGGTCCCGCCGACGGTCCACCCGACGAGCGAGGCCACCGCCCGCCCGGTCTGGACGAACCCGCCCTCCGGCGCGAAGGCGACGCCGATCACGTGCTCGAAGACGAGTCCCCGGAACGCACCGTTCGGGGAGAGCGCGACCGACCCGGCGATCCCGCCCGGCGACGCCCCGGCCGACAGCGATCGAAGCACCGCGAGGTCGCCGGCGAGAACGCCGCCAAGCAGCGCGAGGAGGGCAAGCGCGACCGCGCTCCGCCGGCTCGTCGCGACCGTCGACACCGCCGCCGAGAGCGCGAGGTACGCCGCGCCGAACGGCACGACGAGCGCGATGAAGCGGACGAAAAGCACCGGCGAGTCGACACCGGCGTGCGTCGCGAAGATGCCCGTGTCCGGCGCGGCGGTGAGCCACACGTAGGCGCCGACGAGCGCGAACGGGCCGCCCACGAGCGCGACGAGCGCGACCGTCCGGGCGAGCAGCACCCCGAGGACGTACCCGGTCGCGCTCACCGGATACGTCCGGATCACGCTGAGCTCCCCGCTTGCGGCGTCGGCGAACAGCGAGCGGTACCCGAGCACGACCGCCAGCAGCGGCACAAGCACCTCGGCGGGCAACAGCAGGTCGACGACCGCGGGCACGAACCCGGTCGCGCCGCCGCCCCCGACCGCGACGAGGCCGGCGAGGACGACAAGCAGCCCGGCAGCGAGAACGGCGTACCCGGGCGTCCGGCGCACCGTGACCAG
Source organism: Halorubrum sp. Atlit-28R (assembly GCF_003665955.1). NCBI lineage: Archaea > Methanobacteriati > Methanobacteriota > Halobacteria > Halobacteriales > Haloferacaceae > Halorubrum > Halorubrum sp. Atlit-28R. Next base: position 43,063 of record NZ_QPLS01000009.1, on the reverse strand, counting down.
CTCGCGCCGGAAGACGACCAACACGCCGCCGAACGGAGAGTTCACCGGTCGGACACCCCCGTGACGTGGACCGACTCGGCGTCGGCTCCGCCGCTCTCTCCGCCCTCCTCCGCCCCGCCGCCCGCGGGCGACGACGCCCCGTCGGTACCGGCCGCGACCGCGCGGTACAGCGCCGCGACGTCGTCGACCCCCCGCTCGTCGAGGAGGCGCTCGCGGCGCCCGGCCGCGGCGACCCGGCCGCGGCGGAGGACGACAACCGCGTCGGCGTGGGCGTCGACGAGGTCGAGGTCGTGCGAGCTGACGACGACGGCGGCGTCGTCGCCCGCCCGCGCCGCCGCGCGGAACGCCCGCTCTCGCATCTCCGGGTCGAGCCCGCTCGTCGGCTCGTCGAGGACGACGACGTCCGGGTCGCCGAGCCTCGCCTGTGCGATCCCGAGCAACCGCCGCATCCCGCCGGAGAGGTCCGCGACCCGCTTCCCGGCCGCGTCCGAGAGCCCGACCGCCGCCAGCGCCGCGTCGGGGTCGCCGCCAGCGAGCGCCGCGTAGAACCCGAGGGTCTCTCGGGCGGTGAACCCGTCTCGGAACGGTACCCGCTGCGGGAGGTAGCCGACGCGCTTCTCCGACCCCGAGCGCGGACCGCCCTCGGGGTACCGGACCGTCCCCGCGGTGGGTTCGACCGCGCCGCTCAGGACCCCGAGCAGCGTCGACTTGCCGGAGCCGTTGGGACCGATGACGGCGGTGACGCCCGTCCCGACCGACAGTGAGACGTCGTCGAGCACCGCGACGCCGCCGTAGGTGCGCGTGACGCCGTCGAGCGCCGCGAGCGTGCGGTCGCTCATCCGGCCCCCTCCGCGGTCGCCGTGGCGTTCCCGTCCGCTCCGGCGGCGGAGCGCCACGACGACTCGACCGGGTCGCCGTCCGACTCCGCGACGGCGGCGAGCCGGTCGGGGTGATACGGTTCGGCCGCGGGCGCCGGATCGATGATGCTCCCCGAGCGCGCCCCGGGCACGGTCCCGCGGAGCGCGTCGAGCAGCCGCGCGGCGGGGGACTCACGCACCGTTACCGCGCTCACCGTCCGGTGGAGCGCCCCGTCGACCGGCGACGTCGGGCGGTACGCCCGTTCGCCAGGACCGCGCGGTCCGACGTTCGCGCCCTCCCAGAAGTTCCCCCGGCCGCCGTCGGCCCACACGCGCAGCGCGCCGGCCCCGGCCGCCGCGTGGTCCGCGTTGCCGACGAAGTCGTTGGCGACGACCCGGCTGGAGGGGACGACCGTCGTCGCCCGCGCCCCGAGCTCGTTGCCGACGACGACGTTGTGCTCGTACAGCGACCCGCGGGCGCTCGTGGAGAAGCCGAGCTCGTTGTCGACGAGCGTGTTGTAGCCGACGTACGTCCGCGTTCCCGACGCCTGGATCCCCGCGCTGGAGTCGCGGACGTCGTTGCCGACGATCGCGTTCCCGGCCGGCCGCGTCATCACGGTCACCCCGGCGAACAGCTCGTTTCGGAAGACGTTGTCCGCGACCAGCGCGTCCCCGGTGTACATGAGGTGCGTCCCGTACCGGTTGTCGACGAACGTCGAGTTCCGAACGACGGAGCCGTCGGCGCGGTGGAGGTAGATCCCGTCTCGCCCGCCCTCGAACCGGCTGTCCGTGACGGTGACGCGCGACTCCATCCCTGTGATGCCCATGAACCCCGCCTGCCACTCGTCGGTCCCGTGGACGACGAGCCCGCTCGCGGTCGCGTGAGAACCCGATCGCAGCAGGAGCCCGCTCGCGTTCGTGTCCACGACCACCTCGTCGACGACGAGGCCCGGCGCGCCGACGGCCTTCACTCCGGCGTCGCCGTGGCCGTAGCCGAGCTGGATGTTCGTGTCCCACGTACCGCCCTCCGGGTCGCGGGACTGACGGGCGGCTTCCGGGTCCCGGGTCCGATTCCCCGTTCCCGCGATTCGCAGCCCCGTGAGCGCCACGTCGGCCGCGCGGACGGTGACCACCGAGCCGGTGCCGTTGCCGACGATCCGGGTCGCGGCCGCGTCGCCCCGCCCGGCGCCCGCGCCGGCGATCGTCACGGACCGGTTCACGGTCACCGTCTCCTCGTAGGTCCCGGGCGGGACGCGGACTGTCGTGTTCGGCGGCGCCGCCGCGACCGCCGCGGAGACGGTGGGGGCGTCCTCGCCGACGACGACGGAGACCGGTCGGTCCGCGCGCCGTTCCGCGGCCGCGAGCCGCTGGTTCGCCGTCCGCCAGCGGTCCGCGGCGAGCGACCGCACGGTCGCCGCGGAGTCGACGTCGTACGACCGGGTCCGGACCGCCTCCCACCCGACGACCGACCCGCCGTGGTCGTCGGCGAACGCCGCCGCCGCCTCGCGGCCGCGGAACGGGACGACGACTTCGCCCGACGGCGTCTCGGCGTCGCTGCCGACGACGTAGAACGCCTCGTCGACCGGCGTCCACCCACCTGCCCCGCCCGCCGCGAAGAGTCCGGACTCGGTCGTGCCCGGGTCTCGGTGATCGAACGTCTCCACGTACGCGACGAGCGGGTAGCCGAACTGTCGCTCGGTCCGCCCGTCTCCGCGCGAGTCGACGAACGAGGCGATCCCGTTGTAGCCGACGACGTACTGGAGCTGCGAGTAGAACACCTGGACGCGCGGGAGCGTCGCATCGCCCGCCATCAGGGCGTCCGTCTCCGAGGAGAGCCCCAACTCGACCGCGTCCTCGAACCGCACCGGCTCGGGGACCGACTCGCTCGGGTCCGCGGCGAACGCGCCCGCGGTGCCCACGGCCGCGAGGGCGACGAGCGCGACGGCCGCGAGACGGAGGCGACGCGACCGGCCCGAGTCGGTGTCGAAAACTGCCACGCGTTCGGTTCGATCGCCAGTGGCTTATGGCGTTTGGTTCGTTCCTCGAACGCGCCGCTGAACGCGTCCAGAGGGGCTAAGAGGCCAGTACCCCAACTACGACCATGACGAAACGCGACCCATCGACTCCCACGCCCGCCAGCTCGAAGAGCGTCCCGCGGCGCCGAGTGCTCGCCGGAATCGCCGCCGCAGGGATCGGTTCCGTCGCCGGTTGCGCCGGCGGTGGGTCGAACTCGATCGCCCCGGTCTCCATCGACGACGACCAGGCATGCGACCAGTGCGGGATGATCGTCGCGGACCACCCGGGAACGGTCGGGCAGGTCCACTTCGAGGACGACGAACCGGAGGGCGGTCGCCCGGCGCAGTTCTGTAGCGCCACCTGTACGTACACCTACCGCTTCGACGCCGAAGACTCCGGGCGCACGCCGCTCGCGACGTTTCTCACCGACTACTCCGCGGTCGAGCAGGAGGTGTTCGAGGAGGGCGGCGACACGATGTTCTCCTCGCACGTCGACAGCGAGGCGTTCGCCCGCGAGCCCTCTCTCACCGTCGTCGCGCGCAGCGAGGTGATCGGCGCGATGGGACCCGACCTGATCCCGTTCAGCGAGGAGGGCGACGTCGAGTCGTTCGTCGCCGAGTACGGCGGCGAGGCGATGCCCGCGACCGAGGTGGACCGCGCGACGCTCGAAGCACTGTGAGCCGTCAGTCGTCCGCCGTCGCGTCGCGACCGATCTGGTTGACGCCGAGCGAGCCGACGAGTTCGGTGCGGGGGTACGGGAACCCGATGCCGGCCTCGTCGGAGCGTCGCATGACGGTCTCCGCGAGCGCGTGTTTGACGCCGCCGGCCCCGGTCTCCGCGGGGTCGTCCACACCCGGTGGTTGAACACGACGGCGGAGTCGCCGAGCGCGGTCAGCGGTGCGGCCGGCTCCGGGTCGGCGAGCAGGCCCGCCTGAAGTAGTTGCGTAGTCACACCGTCTCCGATCGTCGCCGTTGGAGTTAGGTACGGTCGATAAATCGGGCGTGTGGCCTAACGAGCCGAAAAAGAGCGTCCGGCCGACCGAGTCGCGCCCGGGGCTACTCCGCGGCGCCCCACTGCTCGACGCGCTTCGGGCGGTCCGAGACCGCCATCACGTCGAGGTCGTCGCCCGCGTGGTCGAGCGCCTCCAGCGCCGCCTTCGCGGAGGCGTGCGTCGAGAAGTAGGTGATCTCCTCCTCGACGGCGACCTCCAGCAGGTCGCGCTGGCGCGAGACGATGAGGTCGAGGTCGCCGCGCTTGGCGGCCTCGATCAGGTCCGTCGCCTCGCTCAGCTCGAAGTGCTCGGCGTAGCCGTCGACGAGCGCCTCGCCCGCCTCGGTCCCCGGGTCCGGGAACTCCTCGGCCGAGAGGTCGACGACGGCGGTGCCGGACTCCGGGATCGGCTTCCCGGTGGCGTCCTGCGCCTTGTCGTACGCCTTGCCGAAGGAGGTCGCGGTGCCCATCACCTCGCCGGTGGACTTCATCTCCGGGCCGAGCCGCGGGTCCGAGCCCGGCAGGCGGTCGAAGGGCAGGACGACCTCCTTCACCGAGCGGTGTGCGGGGATCTGCTCGTCCGCGTCGAGGTCGGCGAGCGTCAGGTCGTCGGTCATCACCTTCGCCGCCAGCTTCGCGATGGGGACGCCCGTCGCCTTCGAGACGAACGGGACGGTGCGCGAAGAGCGGGGGTTCGCCTCCAACACGTACACCTCGCTGTCCGCCTCGGGGTCGTCGACGCCGGTCACGGCGAGCTGGACGTTGAGCAGGCCGACCGTGTCGAGCGCGCGGGCGATGTCCTCGGTGACCTCGCGGACCCGACCGAGCGTCTCGTCGCCGAGCGAGCGCGGCGGGATCATGCACGCGGAGTCGCCCGAGTGGACGCCCGCGCTCTCGACGTGCTCCATCACGCCGCCGAGCAGCACGTCCTCGCCGTCCGCGACGGCGTCGACATCCAGCTCGACCGCGTCGTCGAGGAACTGGTCGACTAAGATCGGCTTGTCCGGCGAGACGCGGACCGCCTCCTCGATGTATTCCTCCAGCTCGGCGTCGTCCTCGACGACCCGCATCGCGCGGCCGCCCAGCACGTAGGAGGGGCGCACGAGGACCGGGTAGCCGATCTCGTGGGCGAGTTCGAGCGCCTCCGCCTCGCTCGTCGCGGTGCCGCCCTCTGGCTGGGCGATCCCCAGCTCGTCCATCAGGACGTTGAACCGGTCGCGGTCCTCGGCGAGGTCCATGGCCTCGACGCTCGTGCCCATGATTTCGCAGTCGAGCCCGCGGCGGTCGATCTCCGCCTCGAGGGGTTCGCCCACGTTGACGGAGGTCTGCCCGCCGAACTGGACCATCACGCCGTCGGCGCCGGTCGTCTCGATCACGTCGGCGACCTCCTCGGCGGAGATGGGCTCGAAGAACAGCCCGTCGGAGGTGTCGTAGTCGGTCGAGACCGTCTCGGGGTTGTTGTTGATCACGTGCGCGTCGATGCCCAGCTCGCGGAGCGCGCGCACCGCGTGGACCGCGCAGTAGTCGAACTCGACGCCCTGCCCGATGCGGATCGGCCCGCCGCCGACGACCACGACGCTCTCGACGTCGGGGTCGACGCGGACCTCGTTCGCCGCGCCCGCGGTATCGGCGCCCCGGAGGAACTCCGGTAGGCGCGCGGAGTAGTAGTACGGGGTGGAGGCCTCGAACTCGCCCGCGCAGGTGTCGACCTGCTTGTAGGTGCGGTCGGGGACGGCGCTCTCGACTTGCCCCACGTCGGCGTCGACGCCGCCGGCGGTCGCGGTCGCCGCGATCTCGGCGTCGGTGCGGCCGACCATCGCGGCCTCGGTGAAGTCGCCCTCGGCGGCCGCGGCGGTGCCCTCGGCGATGTTCTCGAAGCGCTCGACGTACCAGCGGTGGATGCCAGTCAGGTCGATGACCTCGTCGACCGAGTACCCGCGGTCGAACGCCTCGAACATCGCGTACGGGCGGTCCGGGCTCGGCCGTTCGAGATACTCCGACTCCAGCTCGCCGTCGTCGACCGCGTCGAAGTCGACGGCGGGGTCGTACTCCGAGGAGCGGAGCGCCTTCACCATGCTCTCCTCGAAGGTGCGGCCGATCGACATCGCCTCGCCGGTGGACTTCATCGCGGTGCCGAGCTCGAAGTCCACGTCGTCGAACTTGTCGATGGGCCACCGCGGCACCTTCGTCACCACGTAGTCGATGGCGGGCTCGAAGGCCGCCGTCGTCTCGCCGGTGATCTCGTTGTCGATCTCGTGGAGCCGCTTGCCCAGTGCGACCTTCGCCGTGACGCGGGCGATCGGGTACCCGGTCGCCTTCGACGCGAGCGCGGAGGAGCGCGAGACGCGGGGGTTCACCTCGACGACGCGGTACTCGCCGCCGGGGGTGCCGTCGTCGTGCCACGCGAACTGGATGTTACAGCCGCCCTGGATCCCTAAGTCGCGGATCACTTCGAGCGCCGCGTCCCGCATCTCCTGGTGACCGTCGTCGGGGATCACCTGCGACGGCGTGACGACCGTCGACTCGCCGGTGTGGATCCCCATCGGGTCGATGTTCTCCATGTTACAGATGATGATACAGGAGTCGTCGGCGTCCCGCATCACCTCGTACTCTAACTCGACCCAGCCCGCGATGGACTCCGTGATCAGCACCTCGCTGTTGCGCGAGAGCCGCAGCCCCTTCCGGACGCGCTCGACCAGCTCCTCGAACTCGTCGACGACGCCGGAGCCGGAGCCGCCGAGGGTGTACGTCGTCCGCGCGATGACTGGGAGGCCGCCCACCGCGTCGACCGCCTCCCGGACGCGCTCGCGGAAGGCCGCCTCGTCGAAGTCGGTGACCGACTCGTCGTCGTCCAAGGAGATGGTGGTCGACTTCGGGACCGGCTGTCCGAGGCCCTCCATCCGCTGGCGGAACAGGTCGCGGTCCTCCGTCGCGTAGATGGTGTCCAGCGGCGTCCCCATCACCTCGACGCCGTGTTCCTCCAAGATCCCCTCCTCCGCGAGTTCGGCGGTGACGTTGAGCCCGGTCTGCCCGCCGAGCCCCGCGATGACGCCGTCCGGCTCCTCGATGCGGATGACCTCCGCGATGGCCTCGGGCGTGATCGGCTCGATGTACACCCGGTCGGCCGTCTCGGGGTCGGTCATGATCGTGGCGGGGTTCGAGTTCACCAGGACGACGCGGGCGCCCTCCTCCTGGAGGGCGCGACACGCCTGTGCGCCGGAGTAGTCGAACTCGGCCGCCTGTCCGATCTGAATCGGTCCGCTGCCGATAAGGAGAATCGTCCGGTCCTCGCTCATTGAGCGGACGGAATACGCTCATCGTAATAAGGCCGGCGGTAAGGTACGAATCTCGCAACGAGTTTGCGATTTTCGCAAGCTACATCTTACCACGGTGGTCGGTACGATACCACACGTTCTCCTCGTCGCCTCGCCGTCTCGGTGCGCTGACGGGTCCACCACAAGGAATTTACCGAGATGTCGGAAATTCGGTCAGTGACATGCGCTGTTCCCGCCGCAGTGCCCTCCGACCGCTCGGCGTCGCCGCCGCCACCGCCGCCACGGCCGGCTGTCTGAACGCCGGCGACCCCGACGTGCTCGCCATCGCGGACGACCTCGAACCGATCGACGGCTACGACGAGCGCGTCGACTTCCGGAACGCCGTCGTCGAGTACCGTGACGCCGTCTACCGGTTCGACCTGATAGTCACGCCGTAGGAGGGGACTCGGACGACCGCCGGCTCATCGCCCCGAGCGGCGGGGCGTCGGCGCGGGAACCGAGTGTCGCACGGGGGCGGCGCTCAGGCCTTGAGCCGGTATCGGTACGGCTGCCCCGCGATGACCTCGACCTCGCCGCGCTCGGCTCGCCGCCCGAGCACCGTGGCGACCCGGTGCGGGCTGCCGATCTCCTCGCACTCGTCGCACTCCTCGACGAGGGCGAGGATCTCCCGCGCCGTCAGCGGCTCGTCGGCCTCGGCGAGGACGCCGCGGATCCGGTCGTACCGGTCGTATTCACCGGCGCTCATACGTCTTACGTACGGTCTCCGAACATATAGGGTTCAGTGAGACAGAAGTCGGACGATTGTCTGACAGCGGGCGCGAGACGCCCGTTAACCGGCTTTCGTCGCGGTTCCGGTGAGGGTTCGAAGCTGGGTGGGCGGCCCGGGCTCAGGCGTACGGGTCCTCGGCTTCGAGGTCGCGCTCCGCGCGGTACTGCTCGACGAACTCGCTCACGTCGAACTCGACCATCTCCCGCTCGAACGCCGAGAGCGCCTCGTCGTCGTCGGCGTGGCTCACGGCGTGTTCCATCAGTTCGACGACGAGCTCGACGACGATCTCGTGGAGCCGGCGGGAGTCGAACTCGGTGACCCAGACCATCGCGTACCCGACGTCGGCGTTCTCGCTGGCGTCGTGCGCGACGACCGCCTCGGGGAACTCCTCCAAGACGACGCCGAGCAGGTGCGGCGTGTCGAACTCGGGCATCTCCTCGCTGGTGGTGTCGATCGCCTCGCGGAGGACCTCGACGAGGAACTCCGGGAGGAACCGCTCGGGCGGGTGAACGTCCATCACGACCGCGTGCGTCTCGCCGCAGGCGCACTCGTACTCGCGCATCCCGAGGTCCAGTTCGCCGACGCCGACCGTCTCCCCGCAGGGTAGCTCCAGCGCGTTTTCGTCGCCGCCGGGGACGCGGGGCTGGGACATGCCTCCGCTTGGTCGCTGTCGAGGTTAAAAGGAGCGGAACGGGGCAATCGCTGCTCGACATCCACGCCGACGAGCACGCCGTCGGACATATCGGCCTCCGCTTCGATGCGGGAACGCAAAAACGGTCGATCGCGACGGGTCCGAGCGGGGCGATTTGCGGCCCCGCGACTCAGGCGCTCACTGGAAGCCGATCCGGCCGCCGGTGTCGCGGAGCGACTCGCCGCCGCCGCCCTTGAACTGCTCTCTGACGTCCTCGTAGTACGCGAGGATGTCGTCGTTGATGGTCGGGCGGACCGACTCCATCGCGCGCCGGAAGTGCTTCATCTCGACCTCCTCGGCGTCGTCGTCGTCGCGCAGCGCCTCGATCGCGGCCTCGCGGGCGATCCCCTCCAGGTCGGAGCCGACGTAGCCGTCGGTGATCTCCGCGACCTCGCGGAGACTCACGTCGGGCGCGAGCGGCGTGTTCCGGGTGTGGATGTCGAGGATCTGCTCGCGGCCCTCCCGGTCGGGCTGGCCGATCATCACGAGCCGGTCGAACCGGCCAGAGCGCAGCAGCGCGGGGTCGATCATGTCCGGCCGGTTCGTCGCGCCGATGACCATCACGTCGCCCATGTCTTCGAGGCCGTCGAGCTCCGTCAGGAGCTGGTTGACGACGCGCTCGGAGACGTTGTTCCCCATCTCCTGACCGCGCGAGGGCGCGAGGCTGTCCAGCTCGTCGAAGAATATTATCGTCGGGCTCACCTGCCGGGCCTTCCGGAAGGTCTGTCTGATCGCCTTCTCCGACTCGCCGACCCACTTCGAGAGCAGCTGCGGCCCCCGCACCGAGATGAAGTTCGCGTTCGTCTCGTTGGCGACGGCCTTCGCCATCAGCGTCTTCCCGGTGCCGGGCGGGCCGTACAGCAGCACGCCCTTCGGGGCGTCGACGCCCATCCGGTCGAACTTCTCCGGCGAGGTGAGCGGCCACTCGACGGACTCTTGGACCTGCTGTTTGGCGTCTTCGAGCCCGCCGACGTTGTCCCACGAGATCTTCGGGAGCTCGACGAGCACCTCCCGCATCGCCGACGGCTCCACCTCGTTGAGCGCGCCGGAGAAGTCGTCGCGCTTGACGATCATCCGGTCGATGAGGCTCGGGGGCACCTCCTCCTCGTCTAAGTCGATCTCGGGGAGGTATCGGCGCAGCGCCTTCATGGCGGCCTCCTTGGTGAGGCTCTCGATGTCGGCGCCGACGAAGCCGTGCGTCTCGTCGGCGAGGTGGTCTAAGCTCACGTCGTCCGACAGCGGCATGCCGCGGGTGTGGATCTGGAGGATCTCCTTGCGGCCCACCTCGTCGGGGACGCCGATCTCGATCTCGCGGTCGAACCGGCCCGGCCGGCGGAGCGCGGGGTCGACGCTGTCGACGCGGTTCGTCGCGCCGATGACGATCACCTGTCCGCGGGTCTCTAACCCGTCCATCATCGTCAGCAGCTGGGCGACGACGCGGCGCTCGACCTCGCCCGTCACGTCCTCGCGCTTCGGCGCGATGGAGTCCAGCTCGTCGATGAAGATGATCGAGGGCGACTCCTCCTTCGCGTCCTCGAAGATCTCGCGGAGCTGCTGTTCGGACTCGCCGTAGTACTTCGAGATGATCTCCGGCCCGGCGATCGAGAAGAACGACGCCGAGGTCTCGTTGGCGACGGCCTTCGCGAGCAGGGTCTTCCCGGTCCCCGGCGGCCCGTGGAGCAGGACGCCCTGCGGCGGCTCGATGCCGAGCTTCGAGAAGATCTGCGGGTGCTTCATCGGCAGCTCGACCATCTCGCGGACGCGCTGGATCTCGGACTGGAGGCCGCCGATGTCCTCGTAGGTAATTCCGCCCCCGGTCTTCTCGAACCCGGAGATCGGTTCCTCGCGAAGCTCGACCTCCGTGTCCTCGGTGATGAGACAGACGCCGTCGGGCTCCGTCTCGACCGCGATCAGCGGGATCGCCTGCCCGGGCGACCGCATGAACGGGTGGTTCGTCGACGACATCACGGGAACGATGTCGCGCTCGACGACCGGGCGCTTGAGGATCTGCCGTTTGACCATGCCGGCGGCGTCGGATCCGAACTGGACCGACGCCTCCTCCGGCGGGGCCAACACCAGCTTGTCGGCCTTTTCTGCCTCCGCCTTCCGGATAGTGACGCGCTCGCCGATGCCGACGTCCGCGTTCTGCCGCGTGAACCCGTCCACGCGCACGGTGTCGGTGTTCCAGTCCTGGCGGTCGGCGCGCCAGACCTTCGCGGCGGTCGTCTCCGCGCCCTCGATCTCGATGATGTCGCCGGGCGAGAGCTTCAGGTGGAGCAGGGTGTCGGGGTCGAGTCGGGCGATGCCGCGCCCCGAGTCGTTCGGGTACGCCTTCGCCACTTCGAGTTGGACTTCGTTCATGATTCCTCGCGGGGGATGGTCGTATCTGGATCCGGTCCGGGAATAAGCCTGTTGCCCGTGCCCGGCCCGCCGATTCCGCCGGTCCGATCGGCGGCCGCGATAGGCTGTGTGATCATATAGCACGATACGGAGTCCGGTCATAAAACCCCGTCGTAAGCGTGCGTTTTCGCCGTGGACTCGCGGCCGCTCTACCGGACGTTCGTTCGCCGTTCGCCGCGGCGTGTGCGTCGAAGCGACGCCGCTACCGCGGGCCGAGAACGACTTCGGGGGCGAAAACCGTGACCAAGAGCAGCCCTGTCAACAGGAGGACCGCAGCGACACGAACCCAGCCCGCCAACCGGCGACGCTCCGCCGGCAGGGACTCGGCGACCCCGGACAGCGCGAACCCGACCGCCATGACGAGCGCGTTGACCGAGGCGACGCCGCGGAGGACGCCGAAGTAGACGTAGATGCTCGCCATGAGGAGTGAGGAGGCGAACATCGCGTACGCGTTGAGTCCGCCGGACGGTTCGCTGAAGACGACCTCGCTGATTCCGGAGGGCACGGTACGAGCCGATCGCTCGGCGACGCGGATATGATTGGTGAAACGGAGAGTGTCCCGCCGGCGTTGCTCGCGGTCCCAGCCTGTGTGCGGACCCTCCGGCGACTACCGTCGGCTCGGACGTGTCACCGGCCGATAGGCTCGACGGAGCCGCCGATCCGGGGGTATTTGTCGGACAGTCGCCTCGGAGGAGCCATGCGAACGCTCGTCTTCGACGGTCGGACCGGCGCCGCCGGCGACATGATCTGCGCCGCGCTGATCGCGGCCGGCGCCGACCCCGCGGTCCTCGGCCCGGTGCGCGACGCGCTCCCGGTCCGGTACGCGGTCGGCGAGACGGAGAAGAACGGGATCCGCGCGACGACCGTCGACGTCCTCGTCGACGGCGACGACGCAGGAGACGCCGATTCGGATCGCGGCCACGCCCACGGCAACGATCATAGTCACGGTCACGACCATAGCCCCGACAACGACCATAGTCACGACCACGGTCATGACCACGAGACGGACGCCTCCCGAGACGAGACGCACGCCGAGGGCGCCGGCGTCCATCGGAGCTACCGCGAGGTGGTCGACCTCGTCGAGTCGATGGGCCTGCCGGACGCGGTCGAGTCGACCGCGCTCGACGCCTTCGAGCTGCTCGGCCGCGCGGAGGCGTCGGTCCACGGGACCGACCTCGCCGAGACGCACTTCCACGAGGTGGGCGCCGACGACGCGATCGCCGACGTGGTCGGCGCGGCGCTGCTGTTAGCGGACCTCGACCCGGAGCGCGTGGTCACGACGCCGGTCGCCGCCGGCGGGGGGACCGTCGAGATGAGCCACGGGACCTACCCGGTCCCGGCCCCGGCGACGACCGAGATCGCGAGCCGGGCCGGCTTCCGGGTCGTCGGCGGGCCGATCGACCGCGAACTGCTCACGCCCACGGGCGCCGCGATCCTCGGGGCCGTCGCGGAGGGCGTCGACGCGGTCCCGGATCTCGACGTCGAGCGGGCGGGATACGGCGCCGGCGACGCCGACTTCGAGCGCCACCCGAACGTCCTGCGGGCGCTCGTCGGCGATGGGGGACGGGAGGAGAGCGAGACCGATCGGGAACGAACCGCGGGCGGCAACCTCGTCCGCGACGACATTGTCGTCTTGGAGACCAACCTCGACGACGCCGCGCCGGAGGTCCTCGGCGGGCTTCAGGAGACGCTCGAACGGGCCGGCGCGCGGGACGTGACGATCGTTCCGACGACGATGAAGAAGTCCCGGCCGGGCCACCTCGTGAAGGTGATCTGTAAGCCGGCGGACGCCGAGGCGGTCGCGGAGCGACTCGCCCGTGAGACGGGGACGCTCGGCGTGCGCCAGTCCGGGGCGAGTCACCGCTGGATCGCGGAACGAGAGTTCGAGACGGCGACGCTCCGGGTCGACGGCGCCGACCACGAGGTCACCGTGAAGGTCGCCTCGACGACTGACGGGGAGGTCTACGACGTCAGCGGGGAGTACGACGACGCGGCCGCGGTCGCGGAGGCGACGAGCCTCCCGATCCGGGAGGTGCTCCGGCGAGCGGAGGCGGCGGTGCGGGAGCGGATCGCCGACGAGTAGCGGGACGCCGACGTCGCGACCGGCCCGTCAGTCGGGCGGGTCGACGCGCTCGACGCGCTCGGGGTCGACGCCGAAGCCGTCGGCGAGGCGCTCGCGGACGCGGTCGGCGACGACCCCCTCCGGGGCGCCGACCTCCGCCCGCGAGACCGCCTCCTCGTCGACCGCGAGGGTGGCGACCGCCTCGACCGTGGTGTCGTTGAGGCCGGGCCGGAGGCCGTCGATCTCGATCTCCTCGACGCGGAGGCCGTCGATTCGCTCGATCTGCGCTCTGGCGCCGGCGACGAGGTCGCCGGTGGCCGCCTGCGAGACGCGGACGGTCACCGCCGCCTCGACCGACGGCGTGTGGATGGCTGCCGCCATACGCCCTCGCCGCGAGTCGAACGCGGCGCGGCCGGTCGCCGTCTCGGGTCGCGGTCCGAGGGGCGACCGGTCCGCGTCCCCGAACGCCGCGGGGGCGACGGCGGAGGTCGCCGGCGGCGGCGCTCGCGAGGGTGACGGTCGTCCGACTCGACGCGCGCGACGGACAGCGGCGGCTGGAGAGAACGGGGTGCGGTCCGTCCCGCGGGGAAACCTCCCCAGCCGACGCGCGTCACGCGGTCGGGCGGACGGACCGTGGGGTCGGAATCCCGTAGCCGGTCCCCATCCACCCGAGGAACGCGACGCTCGCGGACCGCACGAGCGTCGAGCGGGCGGAACGGGTCATGGTCGGGATCCGCGGCGCGGGGCGCGCCGTCGTTCACGTCCAGAGTCGGTTTTGTATTAAAATTATGTTAGTTATGAGACCACATGGCACGGCGTGTTCGACCCGAGAGGCGCCGAGAATCCGCCGGAGCGGGCGCAGGCGCTCGGTTCCGTCGACGACGAGACGACAGGCCTATGCCGACCGCCCGACCAGTTGCGCGTAAGCAGTCACCGCCATGATCGAGCGCATTCACACGTCGGACGTCGAACCGGACGCGGACGAGGTCGCCATCGCCGGCCACGTCCACGAGATCCGCGACCTTGGGGGCCTCGTCTTCCTCATCGTGCGCGACCGCGAGGGGCTCATCCAGATCGTCTTCAAGGAGGAGCGCGAGCCGGAGCTGTTCGAGGCCGTCCAGGACGTGGGCGCCGAGGACGTGGTCCGGGTCGTCGGCGAACCGCTGGAGAGCGACCAGGCGCCCGGCGGCGTCGAGATCGCGCCCACCGAGTACGAGGTCATCGACGAGGCAGACTCCCCGCTCCCGCTGGAGATCTCGAAGGACATCGAGGTCGACCTCTCGACCCGGCTCGACAACCGCGCGCTCGACCTCCGGAAGCCGGAGACGCTCGCGGTGTTCACCCTCCGCTCCGAGCTGATCACCGCGATGGAGGAGTGGTTCGAATCGGAGGGGTACGTCGACATCAAGACGCCGCTGATCTCGAAGGGCGGCGCCGAGGGCGGCGCCGAGCTGTTCCCGATCCTCTACTACAACCAGGACGCGTTCCTCTCGCAGAGTCCCCAGCTGTACAAGCAGATGCTGATGGCCTCGGGCTACGAGGCCGTCTACGAGACCGGCACAGCGTTCCGCGCCGAGGACTTCGCGACCTCCCGCCACGTCTCCGAGATCGCGATGTTCGACGTGGAGCTGGCGTACATCGACGACCACGACGACGTGATGGACGTCCAGGAGGAGTCGCTGCGCTACGCGCTCCGCGAGGTCGCCGAGAACGCAGAGCGCGAACTCGACCTCCTCGACGTCGACCTGGAGGTCCCCGAGGACGACTTCCCGCGGATCACCTTCGACGAGGCGCTCGACATCCTCGAAACCGAGTTCGGGCACTTCCCGGACGACCCGACCGACCTCGACACGAAGGGTGAGAAGCTCCTCGGCGAGCACTTCGAGGAGCAGGGTCACCCGGCGTTCTTCGTCGTCGGCTACCCCGACGAGAAGTTCTACTACATGCAGGACGTGCCGGAGGACGACATCGCCTCCCGGAAGTTCGACCTCATCTACAAGGGCCAGGAGCTCTCCTCGGGCGGGCAGCGCGAGCACAACGTGGAGCGTATGGTCGAAGTGATGGAGGAAGAGGGCGTCGAGACGAGCAACTTCGAGTTTTACATCGAGGCGCTGAGCTACGGCACGCCCCCGCACGGCGGCTACGGGCTCGGCATCGACCGCCTCGTCCAGAAAGTCGCAGACCTCGACAACATCAAAGAGGCGATTATGTTCCCGCGCGACCCGAACCGGCTGGAGCCGTAACGAGAGCGAACCACGCCGGATCGCCGAAACTCGTTCCGTCGGCTCTACCAAACCCTATCCCTCGGACATATATCGACTGAAACAGCCGGTATATCAGAGCAGCGTATGTGTCATATTAACCGGTCCATTTTCAAGAAATCTGGCTCATAAGTTACAATCCGAGAAATACAAATCTAACACCATAGAACACGATAACAACACCTGCGATCCGGCCGACAGTAATCGATAGTTGAGTCATTTCGATATCAGCCGCAGTCTGTTTTGTCCCCAATGACTGCGCGATGCGATAGTACTTATCCATAATAGGTGGATGTATTGCGAACATCCCGCCTATGAATATAGATATAATTCCAAATCCGATCAGCGGAAGGCTGATCATATGATATTGTGACAGGTACCCAAGTAAATGTCTTGTCTCTGCTGTTCGGTCATACGTTCGTTTTGATAGGCAGTTGTGGCTCTGTTGAAATCCTCAGTAGGTGATGTGTTCTTGGAGACGTGCTGAATACAGAGCGCGAATCGGTCAGAATCGGTTGGTCAGAAACAGGACGTTCGAGACCAATCGATACCGAGGAGAGACCACGCTGGGAGGGATTTGTCCTGTTGTTCACGACTTAGCGAGCGGTTCCACGGGAAGCAACTCTCTGGCGACAAGGGTATGCTGACCGAAGGGCGAGGACAGCAGGTCGAGAAACGCCCGTTCTCGGGTATCGGGTTCGCCGAGCGTGTACAGGTAGACATCATCGGTCATTGGGTAGCCCTCGTCATACACGGTCCGCCGCTCGGCGTCAACGAGCACGTCCAAGGTCGGAACGCCGCGGTCTCGGGCGATACGAACACCGCCGGCTTGGACAACCCCAATTGCGTTGTCGCGTTCAGCTGCGGCAGTCACGAACTCGTCGGCTTGCCCGTATCGGGCGCCGAGTGCTTCGGGCACAGCGTCGTTCTCGCGCAGAAAGCTCTCATAAGCGGGATCAACCCCGGTCACGTCTGCTCCGAGAAAGACAAACGGCTCCTGATCGGGCCCTCCGAGCGCTTGCCAGTTCGTCACCTCGCCTTGGTAGACGCTCGCGATCTGTCCGGGAGTGAGTGCGTCGATGCCCGCCTCGGCGAGGGCGGGCGAGATGATGAACGCCCATCCCTCGCGTCCGACGTGGTGGAAATAGATCTCGTCGATCCGGTCACCGAAATATCGTTCCGGATCGGGACCGGCCGGAGTGTGGCTACTGTCGATCCCACCCACATCGACCGTCCCATCGAGAATGGAATCCGCCGTCTCTGGTGGCTCCCCCAGCGCGACTGCCACTCGGAACGGTGGGGCAGACCGCCCGCCGTCGACTGCGACCGCTGCCTCGCGGGCGAAGTGGTTCGCTACTCGCTCCTCGAACGCCGGTCGGGTCCCGATTTTTGACCAGATAACGTCGTCGCCTACGGGCGACGGATTCGCGTTCCACACTCCCGTGGCGAGGTGAATTGCGTCAAACAGTGTCGGGGGTACTTGGACTGTCAGCGGTCCTGCCTCCGCGCGGTCGTCGGTCCGTGGCTCGACAAGCGAGGAACACCCGGCGGCCCCGGCGAGAGTTGCTGCCCCACCGGTCAACAGGCCACGGCGAGTCCAGCCCCGATTCTGAAACGGTGACAGATCTGTGGAGGGCACAGTCGAGCGTCCCCGTGGCACGGTATTGAAATTTGTGTCCACGTTGGAACCGTCTGCGACGTGAGTGTCATCACCGGGAGCTACTGACTATAACCCTCTGTATCTCGCACGTGGTTTCTATCAACTGCTGAGGGTTTCAACAGAGCCGCAGTTGTCCTATACTGACCGTAACCGGGCCAAATATCACTTGCTGAGTGTTTCAACAGAGCGGTTCCGTCCGACCTCGGTACGCGGCCGGGCGGTCAGGATCGCACGCTGCTGCGCGAGCGGGATATCATCGAATGCTGCTACGCGAGCGGAATCTCATCGAATGCTGCTGCGCGAGCGGAATCTCATCCCGCCGCGCGAGCGAGGATCGAACCGGCCACCGCTCGCGGTCTTTTATAAGCAACTCGTCGATCCGATGAGATTCGGGTCTCAAAGTCTCTCACGGCCGTTAAACCGAGTTAAATTGGACGTAATTCGGCTGAACGGCTTGCGCCATTAAAGAGGGTATGGACCCGAGAGGGAGTCGCAATGAACGCACTCCGAACGACGTTGCTCGTGGCGCTGGCCACGGTTGTACTGATCGGGACCGGCGCGGCCGCCGGTGCCGTCGCGGCGACGCCCGGCCCGGACAGCGCCTCCGGCGACGCCGGGCCGCCGGGCGACCTCCCGGACCAGGTGCCCGACTTCGTCGGCGGCATCCTCGACAGCGTGAACGAGTTCCTCGGCGGCGGCGTCGACGACCTCGGTGAGACCGTGAGCGAGGTCGCCGGGAACGGCGCCGGCGAGAGCGACGCGAGCGACGGAACGGACGCCGACGGGGGTGCGTAACGTGACGGACCGCACGCTCGACCTCGACGCGCTCGACCGCCGGACCTATCTTCAGGCGACCGGCGCCGCCGCGCTCGGCGCGGCCGGCCTGGCCGGCTGCGTCGGCCGCGCGAGCGGGACGCTCGCGACGCGGGTGACGGACCAGCCGGCGGACATCGGCGACTTCGAGTCGCTCGTCGTCACCGTCGAGGGGTTCTGGCTCGGGCCGGAGGGCGACGACCCCGACGAGGACGCCGAGGACGCCGACAACGAGACCGACACCGGCGACGACGCGGACGCCGGCGGCAACGAGACCGACGGGGAGGAGGACGCCGAAGAGGGTCGCGAGTACTTCGAGTTCGACGAGCCGCAGGAGGCCGACCTCGTCGAGCTTCAGAACGGCGAGACGAAGCTGATCGACGAGCGCGAGCTTCAGACCGGCGAGTACCCGTACCTCCAACTGGACGTGTCGTCGGCAGACGGGACGCTCACCGACGGGAGCGACGCGACCGTCGACCTGCCGGGCAACGCGCCCCTGAAGTTCAACGAGTCGTTCGAGATCCGCGAGAACACGCGGACGACGTTCACTGCGGACTTCGCGCCGGTGCTCCGGGGGAACGGCCGCTACCTCCTCCGGCCCGTGCCGAGCGGCATCGAGGTCGAGTACGAGAAGTCGAGCGAGTCCGACGGGAGCGGTTCGAGCGGCGACAACGAGACCGCCGACGCGTAGCGCCGCCGCAGTCCCCCGGTCCCCCGTTGGAGCCGCGGTCGCGTCCGACGGCTCGCGCGTGCGTGCGAGCCGTCGGACGCGACCGCGGCTTCGGGGTCAGGGCTGGGTCGGTTCCCGGGATTCGGGGACCGGGGGAATGCGCGCGCCGCTGCGGTCGGTCCCCGACTTGAGGCATCCCGTCGCCGTCAGAGGCACACGACCCGCACGGATCGTCCGCGCGACGACGACGCACGGACGGTCTTCGCTTTCTCCGATCCGTTCACCCGACCGCTCGCGGAGCGGCGTCGCTCTCTATCTAGTCAGGCGGCCGCCGCGTCCGACCGCACGAACGTCCGGTACAGGGGGCCGGCGAGCACCAACGCGCCGACGCCGGCCATCCCGAGGATCACCGCGGGGTCCACGAGCGACCCGCCGCCCGCCGCGAGGCGGTCGAGCGAGACGCCGACGGCGACCCCGCAGAGGACCCACGGCAGCTCGCCGAGCGCGGTCCCGAAGACGAACGGTCGGGCCCCGACCCCCGCGGCCGCGGCGCCGACCGTCACCGCGTCGGAGGGGAGCGGCAGGAGTCGCGTCCCGGCCACGGCGCGCACGCCGCCGGACTCGGCCGCGAAGCGCTCGCCGGCGCGACAGAACCGCGCTGCGACACCCGAGTCCTCGGCCGTGTCGAGGTCGCCTCCGAGCCTGAGCCGCCCCGCCCGAGCGAGCGCGTACGGGGGCACGGCGGTGCCGACCACGAGCGCGAGCGCGAACGGCGTCCCGACCCAGCCGTATCCGAACCCGACGACGACGGCGAGCAGCGTCGTCGGCCACGCGAGGATCGGTCTGACGGCCGCCAGCACGACCACGGCGGCGCCGAAGCGGAGCGGATCGGTCGCGAGCCAGCGGAGCCGCGAGAGCGCCGCCTCCGGGGAGACCGCGAGCGCGACCGCCGCGAGCGTGGCGACGGCGGTCCCGCCGAGCGCGTACCGACCGACCGTGGTCCGGCGATTCACGCTCCCGCGTCCGCGGGCGTCCGGTAAACGCTTTGTGGGTGCGTTCGAGCGGGGGTCGCCGGCGCGACCGCCACGGTCACGACAGCTTCCCGAGCGCCTCGAAGAAGTCGGAGGGCGGCCCCGCGATCCGTATCGGCGGCGCGGCGCGCTCGACTGTCACCTCGACCGGCCCGTCGAGGGTCTCGGTGTCGCGGCCGTCGCTGACGACCGTCGCTCCCGCGTCGCTCTCGACGGCGACGGTGACGGTCGCGTCGGCGTCCACCACGAGCGGCGGCATCCCCTCGTCCGCGACCATCTCGTTGACGACCAGTCCCCCGACATCGGGGTGGACCAGCGGGCCGCGCTCGGAGAGATTGTACGCCGTCGACCCGGTCGGCGTCGCCACGAGGACCCCGTCGGCGTGGCCGCCGGCGTACCGCGAGCCGTCGACGCGCACCTCGTAGTCGATGCCGCCGCCCGGCCCGCGGCGCCCGCCCTGGACGACCACCTCGTTCGCCGCCGGCGTCGAGGTCCAGTCGCCGGCGCTGGCCGCGAGCCGCGGAGCCTCGCGGACGTCCAAGCCGCCGTCGCGAAACGCCCGGATCTCGGCGCGGAGCGCCGTTGCCGCGTCCGCCGGCTGGACGGCGTTGAGAAAGCCGACCTCGCCGAGGTTCACGCCCACGATCGGGGTGTCGCCGGCGTTGCGCGCGACGAACAGGAACGTCCCGTCGCCGCCGACCGCGACGACCAGGTCGCAGTCGTCGAACGCGCCGACCGGCCGGGCCTCGTCGCCGGCGTTGAGGGCCGCGGCGGTCTCCTCGTCGAGCCAGACGCTCTCGTCCGCGTCGACGACGACGTCTCTGAGCGTCGCCGCGAGCGACGCCGCCCGCTCGCTGCCCTTTCGCGCCACGATGCCCACTTCCATGACAGACCCATCCCGATCCCCGGATAAAAGCGTGCGGACATCGGGCGGCTCCGCCGGGTTCCCGGGTCCCGGCGCCCCGCCGGAAAGTTTAAAGCCGCTCGGCCGCGTTGCTCGGGCCATGTCGACCCCCCACGGGCGGCGAAAACGATGAGCGAGGAGGACGACTGGTTCGAGCGCGCGCTGCGCGAGACCGACGAGGAGTCCGACGAGCGGCCGGTGGGCGACGCGGCGGGCGGATCCGGCGACGACGAGAGAGCGGCGGACGGCCCGGCCGACGGAGCGGCAGAAATCGATCCCGCGAACGGCGATTCGGATGACGGCGAGCCTGATCCCGTGTCGACCGACTACGACGATCCGGCGGCCGAGCTCGGCGACTTGGGCGGCGGTGCCGACTCCGAATCTAAGTCCGAAGATGCGGACGAGGATGTAGGCACGGAAACGGACGAGGGGGGCGCCGCGGCCGACGACGGCGACCCGTTCGACGGCAATGTCGGAGGCGACGACGAGTCCGGAGGCGAAGGGCAGACCCCCCCATCGGCGGACGACGGCGTGCCGGCCGACGCGTTCGGCGACCTCGACGCGGACGAGGGGTTCGACTCCCTCGGCGGGGACGACCCCTTCGGCGGGGGTGGCGGGACAGACGCTGACGGCGTCCCCGAGAGCGGCTCCGGCGCGGGGACGGACACCGGTTCGGGCGGTGGGGGCCCGTTCGGCGCGGACGACCCCTTCGGCGGGAGTCGGGGAGGAGGCGGCGGACCGAGCGGCGCGGGCGGCGGCGGGACCGAGGGCGGTGGCGACCCCTTCGGCGGCTACCGCGGCGCCGCGACCGCCGGCGACGACGACTTCGGGTTCGGCGACCTCGGGGGCGACGCGGACGCCGGCGGCCCGCCCGACTTCGACGCCGACCCGGACGAGTTCGAGTCGGAGATCACGCGGACTGACATCGGGATCGAGGGGCTCGACGACATGATCCTCGGCGGGGTCCCCAAGCGGTCGCTGCTGTCTGTCATCGGCGGCGCCGGGACGGGGAAGACGACGTTCGCGCTCCAGTTCCTCAACCGCGCGCTCGAGTCCGGGAACAGAGGGATCTACATCACGCTGGAACAGACGCGCGAGTCGATCCTCGACACCGCGACCGAGAAGGGGTGGTCGTTCCGCGAACACGCCGGCGAGGACCGCCTCGCGGTCGTCGCCATCGACCCGATCGAGATGGCCAACTCGCTGTCGTCGATCCGCAACGACCTCGTCCGGCTCATCTCCGAGTTCGGCGCCGACCGGTTGGTGCTCGACTCCGTCTCCCTCCTGGAGATGATGTACGACCACCCGGCGAAACGCCGATCGGAGGTGTTCGGGTTCACGCGCTCGCTGAAGGAATCGGGCGTCACCACGCTGCTCACCTCCGAGGCGAGCGAGGACACGCCGTACGCCTCGCGGCACGGGATCGTGGAGTACCTCACGGACGCCGTCTTCGTCCTCCAGTACGTCCGCGGCTCCGACTTCCGCGAGACCCGGCTGGCCGTCGAGATCCAGAAGATCCGCGACGCGAACCACTCCCGCGAGACGAAGCCGTACGACATCACGGACACCGGAATCTCCGTGTACGATCAGGCGAACATCTTCTGACCGCGAGCGGCCGTGTCGGCACCGAGTTTCCGGAGCGGATTCGGCTACGGTTCCTGCGGCTCACGGATTGTTCGCCGCAGGAATGCACCGTCCGGGAGTCCCGTGAGCGGAGTGAACGGGACAACGGACGGAGCACGACCGAAGAGAGTTTACCGAGCGAAGCGAGGCAAACGCTGACTGACAAAGTCCGTCAGAAGTGCACCGTCCGGGAAGTGAACCGGAATCAGACGTGCTCGCTCGTTTCACTCGCTGCGCGCGTCTGATAGGGTTCAATTCCCCTGCTGATTCCTGCGGCTCACGGATTGTTCGCCGCAGGAATGCACCGTCCGGGAATTGAACCCGGGCTATTAGCTTGGGAAGCTAATGTCCTACCACTGGACCAACGGTGCTCAAATTGAGGTACCCGACCGTCCCACTTGAACGTAGCGTTTCGGCGGACGCCGGCCGGCTCCGAGCCGCGGTGCCGCGAGCCACACGCTTAAGCCCTCACCGACGGACGCACGCCCATGACCGACGACGCAGCAGACGCGGCGCGACCCGAGGCGGCCGCGGCGGTCGACCGCGTCCGCGAGCGCGCGGACGAACTCGCCCCCGCCCTCGGCGCGACCTGGACCGACGACGATCCGTGGCGCTTCCTCACCGACCTCACCGCGATCGGGAGCCGGATGGCCGGGAGCGAGGGCGAGCGCCGGGCGGCGGGCCTCGTCGCCGATGTATTCGAGCGCGTCGGGCTCGCGGACGTGCGCACGGAGCCGTTCGACCTCCCGGTCTGGGAGCGCGGGTCGGCGTCGCTCGACGTGACCGTCTCGGGCCGCGACAGCCAGCCGTCGACGCGCTCGTTCGAGGCCCTGGCGCTGCCGTACTCGCCGTCGGGGAGCGTCTCGGGCGAACTCGTCGACGTGGGCTACGGCACCCCCGCGGAGATCGACGAGCGCGACGTCGAGGGCCGGATCGCGGTCGCGTCGACGACCACGCCCTCCGGCGACCGGTTCGTCCACCGCATGGAGAAGTTCGGCTACGCGTTCGACGCGGGCGCCGTCGGGTTCGTGTTCGTCAACCACCTCGACGGCCAGCTGCCCCCCACCGGGTCGCTCACGTTCGGCGAGGAGGCCGAGGCCGTGGCGGTCGGCGTCTCGAAGGAGACCGGCGCGTGGCTGCGCGAGTACGCTGTGGGCGGCGGGAGCGGCGCCGTCGGGGCCGCGAAAGACGACGTCGCACGGGCGGAGCTGTCGGTCGAGGCGTCGACGACGCCCGGCGAGAGCCGCAACGTCCTCGGGAGCACCGGGCCGGACACCGACGAGCGGGTCCTGCTGCTCGCACACTACGACGCCCACGACATCGCGGAGGGCGCGCTCGACAACGGCTGCGGGATCGCGACGGTCGCGACCGCGGCCGACATCCTGACGGACGCCGACCTCCCGATCGGCGTCGACGTCGTCGCGGTGGGCGCCGAGGAGGTGGGGCTGCTCGGGGCGGAGCACCTCGCCGACCGGCTGGACCTCGACCGGGTGAAGGGCGTGGTCAACGTCGACGGAGCCGGGCGGTTCCGGGACCTCGTCGCGCTCGCGCACGCCTCCACGGCGGCCGCGTCGGTCGCGGAGGCGGTGTCGACCGCGACCCGGCAGCCGATCGAGGTCGACGCGCAGCCGCACCCGTTCTCCGACCAGTGGCCGTTCGTCCGCCGTGGCGTGCCGGCGCTCCAGCTCCACAGCGACTCGGGCGACCGCGGGCGCGGCTGGGGGCACACGCACGCGGACACGCGGGACAAGGTGGACGACAGGAACGTCCGCGAACACGCGATGCTGATCGCGCTGCTCGTCGCCGAGTTCGCGGCGCCCGAACGCGACCTCCCGCGGCTCGACCGCGACGAGCTCGCGGCCGCGTTCCGCGAGGCCGACTTCGAGACGGGGATGCGCGCCGCCGATCTCTGGCCGGCCGACTGGGACTGATCGAGCGGGGGGACGGGCCCGCCGGTCGTTCACTCCAGGTCAGCGTCCGGCGTCGGCGCGGGAAGCCGCTTATGCGCCGACGCGCGGTGACGCCCGAGCAGGTCCGCGACGAGCTCGCGGTCGACCGCGTCGAGGTCGGTGCCGGCCCCAGTGTCGGCCGCGGGGGATTTGCCCTCCGTGAGCGCCGCCGCGATCCGCTCGACGACGGACTCGGGACTGAGCCCGCGGTCGACGCCGAGGTGGAGGACCGGGTCGATGACCTCGTACGGCGCGCCCAGGTCGTCCGCGTCGCGCTGTCCCGGGAGGAAGCCCGCCGTCGGCGCCTTCTCGACGACGAACTCCGGCACGTCGAGCTCGCTCGCGAGCGCCCGCACGTCGGTCTTGTAGAGGTGGCCCAGCGGGAACAGGTCAGCCGCGCCGTCGCCGTGTTTCGTCAGGTAGCCGAGCAGGAGCTCGCTCCGGTTCGCGGTGCCGCAGACGAGGCGGTCCGTCGCGCTCGCGGCGAGGTAGGCGACCGCCATCCGGAGCCGCGCGACGGCGTTGCCGGACCGCACCGGCTCGTCGTGGAGGTCGAAGCGGTCCGGGACGGCGGCGCCGAACTGCGCGAACACCGGCTGGAGGTGGACCGTGTCGTGGTCGATACCCAGCGCTTCCGCGAGCGCCTCGGCGTCGCGGGCGTGCGGCGCGCCGATCTTGTTACACGGCAGGATCAGCCCGTACACGCGGTCTGTCCCGAGCGCCTCGACCGCGAGCGCGGCCGTCGCCGTCGAGTCGAGCCCGCCGCTCATGTTCACGACCACGCCGTCGGCGCCCGCGGCGTCGACCCGGTCGGCCACGAACGACCTGATTCGATCGCGTTCGAGCGCGGGGTCCCGGTCCGGGAGCAGCGAGGCGGGGAGGACCCGGCCGGCGGCCGCTCCGCCGTCGCCTGAGCCCGTCGCTCTCCCCGAGCGCTCGGTGGCCGCATCGTCCGGGTCGAACGCCGACTCGCGGTCAGCCATCCTCGCCTCCGCGGGCCGTCCGCCCCGTCCGCTTCGTGCGCCCGCGGGAGCGTCCGACGGTTCGGCGCGGAGCGCGGGCGCGTCTCTGCGAGCGATCGCGGGCGTCGCGTAGGATCGTCATTCGTCGCCCGCCGCTTCCGGTCGCGGTAGTAAATACTTGCGGTGTAGATAATATAAGGAGATGGTACATTTACTAGTGTTTCGTGGGTACAAAAGCGGAGAAACCATATATACAAGCAATTATCGCCAAGGTATTTCAAATAATTGAATATAAGACGTCTCGATTGGCGCCGTGACCTGTATATGAAGTCTTGTATCCAAAATTATTGCTTTTTTTGTAAGAATAGCGCAGATAACCACATTTCTAATCATATAATGTCGTTATACGCAAACTTTTATTAACTGTATCCAGTTCTATATTGCCATGTCGAAGATCCAGTTGAGTTCGAGTCAGGAACGCGTGCTCACAGCGCTCGTGAACCTCTCGGAGGGTCGAGAGGCGCCGGTACAGGGCCGCGAGATCGCGGACGCAATCGACCGCAACGCGGGGACGGTACGGAACCGGATGGGGAGCCTCAGCACCCTCGGCCTCGTCGAGGGCGTCGCCGGGCCGGACGGCGGCTACATCCCGACCGACGGGGCGTACGACGCGCTCGGCATCGAGCGCTTGGAGGACGCCGCGACGACGCCGGTCGAGCGCGAGGGCACCTTGGTCGAGGACGTCACCGTCGCGGAGATAGACCTGTCGAGCGTCGCGAACCCGGAACTGTGCCGCGCGGAGCTCGTGATCCGCGGCCCGGTCGGCCCCTTCGACGCGGGCGACCACGTGACGGTCGGGCCGACGCCGGCCACCGGGCTGCGGCTCTCCGGCGTCGTCGACGCGACGAACGTCGACGGCAACAGCCTCTTGGTCCGCGTCGACGGCATGGAGACCCCGACGGGCGGCTCGGCCGCCTGAGCGGCTCGGTCGGCGCCCGCGGTCAGTCTCCCTCGACCGCCGAGAGCAGCCTGTCGCGGACCGCGTCGGTGGCGGACGCGGCGTGTCGCGCGTCCCTGTGTCGCTCGCCGAAGGCGACGCGCGCGCTCTCCGCGGCCTCGCGGTCGACGGCGAACGAGGCGTCGGGGTAGGTCACGTCCCACAGCACGAGCGGCTCCGGCGGCGCGGGACCGATCCCGCGGTCGCCCGGTATCGGCTCGGCGGCGAGCAGTCGGTCGATCCACGCGAGGTCGGCGGTCCCGCGGCCGACCGCGCGGGCCGCGGCGACGACCCGCCGCACGAGCGCCCGCGGGAAGCCGTCCGCCGAGAGTTCGACGACGAGCGTGTCGCCCCCGCGGGTCGCGCCCGCGTCGAGGTCGCGGACCGTCCCCGTCTCGTCGGTCGTCAGGTTGTGGAAGTCGCGTTCGCCGTCGAACCGCGCGAGCGCCTCCCGGAATCGGTCGTCGTCGACCGCGTGCTCGGGGTCCTGCCGCGCGCGGTCCGAGGCGGATTCGGCCCCGGACTCGGGGGCGTAGAGGTGGTACCGGTACGTCCGCCGGGCCGCGTCGTGGGTCGCGTGAAAGCCGTCGCCGACGTCGGCAGCCGCCCACGTGCGGACCGACCCCGGCAAGTGGCCGTTGAACGCGCGGGGCGTGAGCCAGGTCGGCGCCTCGAAGGCGACGGTCTGGGCCACAGCCGAGACGCCGGCGTCGGTCCGCCCGGCCGCGGCGTAGCCCGTGGGCGTGGCGTGCGTCGACCCGTCGCCGCGCTCGACGAGGCCGTGGTCCGCGAGCGCTTCGAGGAGCGCGTCCGCGACGGTGCGGGCGTGGGGCTGGCGCTGAAAGCCGGCGTACGCCCGCCCGTCGTACGCGACGCGGAAGGCGCGCGTGACCGTGTCGCGTCCGTTCGACGCGCCCGTCACTGGGCGCCGGACGGCTCGCGGTCGCCCGCCTCGCCGGTGTCCGGCGGGTCCGCCTCGGCCTCGTCGGGGTCGGCCATCGGGACGGTCACCACCGGCACCGACGCGACGCGGACGACCTTCTCAGTGACGCTGCCGAGGAGGAACCGGCGGATCCCCCGACGGGTGTGGCTCGGCATGACGACGATGTCGGCGCCGTCGTCGATGGCGTTCTCGATGACTTCCAGGGGGTCGCCGCGGACGACGCTGCCGACCGTCTCGACGCCCCTCGCCTCCAACTCGGCGGTCACCGCCTCGACCCGTTCCTCGGCCGCGTCCGCCAGTCGGTCGGAGAACACGCCCGCCCGAGGGCCGGCGAGCGTGTCGGCGGCGGTATCCGCGGCCGAGAGGACGTGGACCGTCGCGTCGTACCGCTCGGCGAGGCTGGCCGCGTGCGGGATGGCGTCGTTCGCCTCGCCGCCGGGGGCGACGGGCAGGAGGATGTCGTCGTACATGCGTGGGTACGGAACGCCCACCCGCAAAGTCCTGTCGGCCGGGGAACCGGTCGGCGGACCTGTCGGCTGACCGGTCGGGAAGGCGGTCAGCGACGGTCGATCGAGGGTGTCGCCGGGCGGCAGTCGGGCGCCGGATGGGTAGGGTTTTCCGGCGGGCGGCCCTCCCCGTGGGTATGGGACGCGACGTGTCCGACCCCGACAACCCGCAGGTAACGCTTCAGACCAACCACGGCGACATCGTCGTCGAGCTGTTCGCCGACCGCGCGCCCCGGACGGTCGAGAACTTCCTCGGCCTGGCGCGACACGACCCCGCCGCGGACGCCGAGCCCGCGCCGGAGACGAACACGTGGGAAGACCCCAAGACCGGCGAGGTCCGCGGCGACTCGCTGTACGAGGGCAACGTCTTTCACCGCGTCATCGACGACTTCATGATCCAGGGCGGCGACCCGATGGAGAACGGTCGCGGCGGCCCCGGCTACCAGTTCGACGACGAGTTCCACGACGAGCTCACCCACGACGGGCCCGGGGTCCTCTCGATGGCGAACTCCGGTCCGAACACGAACGGCTCGCAGTTCTTCATCACGCTGGACGCGACCCCGCACCTCGACGGCAAGCACGCCGTCTTCGGGCAGGTCGTCGACGGGATGGACGTCGTCGAAGAGATCGGCGCGGTGCCGACCGGCCGCAACGACGACCCCCGCGAGGCCGTCGAGATCGAGCGCGTCGACGTCGACGAGTAGCCCTCGCGGTCGGGCGTCGGGCCCCTCCCCGGCGCGTGGAGTTGAGAAGAGTTAAATTGCCCCCGGCGTAATCACCGGTTGCGCTCGGTTGGTGTAGTCCGGCCAATCATGTTGGCCTTTCGGCGGACGCGGCGCCTCGGTGCCGGTTCGGAAGTCAGCCGACGACCAGGGTTCAAATCCCTGACCGAGCATCCATTCTCACCTCGCGAGCGGCGCGTCCGGATCCGCCCGCACTCCGAAGGGGAAGAATCACCACCGTCGGTGACGGAGAGGCGGACATGATCGACCGATCCGACGACGCCGAGGGCGACGACAGGCGGTTCGAGACCCGCGCGATCCACGCCGGCCAGGAGCCGGACCCGGAGACCGGCGCGCTGATGACGCCGATCCACGCGAACTCCACCTACGAGCAGGACGCGCCCGGCGACCACCGCGGCTACGAGTACAGCCGGACCGGGAACCCCACCCGGACCGACCTCGAAGCGAACCTCGCCTCGCTCGAGTCGGGCAGCCACGCCCGCTGTTTCTCCTCGGGGATGGGCGCGATCAACACCGTGCTCAACCTGCTCTCGGCGGGCGACCACGTCGTCGCGGGCGACGACGTGTACGGCGGAACCCACCGAATCTTGACGCAGGTGTACGACGAGTACGATCTCGACACGACGTTCGTCGACACCACCGACCACGACGCGGTCCGGGACGCGATGCGTGACGAGACCGAGCTGGTGTGGGTCGAGACGCCGACGAACCCCCTGATGAACGTCAACGACATCGGCGCGCTCGCCGACATCGCCCACGAGGGCGACGCGCTCTGCGCGGTCGACAACACGTTCGCGACCCCGTACCTCCAGCGGCCGCTCGAACACGGCGCCGACATCGTCTCGCAGTCGCTGACCAAGTACCTCGGCGGCCACTCGGACACGATCGGCGGCGCCCTGATCGTCGACGACGAGGAGCTTGACGAACGCCTCGGCTTCTACCAGAACTCCGTCGGCGCGACGCCCGGCCCCTTCGACGCCTTCCTCGTGCTCCGCGGGACGAAGACGCTCCCGGTGCGGATGGACCGCCACTGCGAGAACGCGATGGCGCTCGCGGAGTGGCTGGAGGGTCACGACGCGGTCGACCGCGTCTACTACCCCGGGCTGGAGTCGCACCCTGACCACGAGCTGGCGGCCGAACAGATGGACGACTTCGGCGGCATGCTCTCGTTCGAGCTCGACGGCACCCTCGAAGAGGCGTCGACGGTCGTGAGCGAGACCGAGGTGTTCACGCTGGCGGAGTCGCTGGGCGGCGTCGAGAGCCTGATCGAGCAGCCGGCGGCGATGACCCACGCGGCCATCCCGCGCGAGGAGCGGCTCGCCGCCGGGCTGACCGACGGCCTCGTCCGCGTGTCCGTGGGGATCGAACACGTCGACGACATGAAGGCGGACCTCCAGGCGGCGTTCGACGCGGCGCTGTCGTAATCCGTCCGCCCGCCCGAGCTCCGGGCCGCTCCGTCGGCACGCCCGGTTCGCGGCCGCACGACTGGTACCATTTTTGTCGCCGCCACCGAGACTGCCTCCATGAGCGATCCAGACGTCTTGGTGCTTCGACAGACGATCCACGGGCTCGGCCCCGACGAACTGGCGGCGGCGATCCGCGAGCGGCTCCCCGACGCCGAGGTGGCGCGGGCGCGGACGCCGGCGGAGGAGCGGGAGCTGATCCGGACCGCCAGGGTCGCCGTCGGACTCAGCATCGACGAACACCTGCTCTCGGTCGCCGACGACTTGGAGCTGTTCGCCTGCGTGTTCGCGGGGACGGGCCACCTGCCGCGGGACCTGCTCGCGGACCACGGCGTCGCCGTGACGAACGCCTCGGGCGTCCACGGACCGAACATCGCCGAACACGTTATCGGCTCGATGATAGCGCACGCGCGGCAGTTCCACCGGGCGTTCCGCCAGCAGTCCCGTCGCGAGTGGCGCACCTACGAGACGACGGAGGTGTACGGCTCGACGGTCGCCGTCGTCGGACTCGGCGCCATCGGCCGGTCCGTCGTCGACCGCCTGGAGTCGTTCGACGTCGACACGGTCGGGGTGCGCTACACCCCGGAGAAGGGGGGCCCGACCGACGAGGTGTACGGCTTCGACGAGTTCCACGACGCCGTCACCGACGCCGAGTACGTCGTGTTGGCGTGTCCGCTCACGGAGACGACGCGGGGGCTGGTCGACGCGGACGCGCTCCGGACGATGCGGTCCGACGCCGTCCTCGTCAACATCGCGCGCGGGCCGATCGTCGACACCGACGCGCTGGTGACGGAGCTTCGGAACAACCGGATCCGCGGCGCGGCGCTGGACGTCACGGACCCGGAACCGCTCCCGGAGGACCACCCGCTGTGGGGGCTGTCGAACGCGACGATCACGCCGCATAACGCCGGCCACACGCCCGAGTACTACGAGCGCGTCGCCGACATCCTCGCGGACAACGTCGCGCGGCTGGACGCCGGCGACGACCCGCGCAACCGCGTGGTTTGAAGCGGCACCGAGGATTGACTGTCTAAAAATATACAATACTATATATTCATAATTGTTTCTTAATACCGATTTAGAAAACACTGAACGGGACAGAGCGAGCTGAGTCGGCGGGGTTGTCCCGTACTCTCTGACGGAGGTATATATTTTGATCAAAATTAAGGCGGTCCGCTCCCGAGGGCCTGATATGGAAACGCGGAAGGTCCAGGTCACCGGCGGCTCGACGTACACCGTTTCGATTCCGAAGACGTGGGCGACCGACAACGACGTCGAGGCCGGGACGGAGATCGAGTTCCACCCCGACGGCGACTCGCTGTTCCTCACCCCGCGGTCCGAGTCCGAACGGACGCGGGGGTCGCTGGACATATCCGGTCTGAGCGGTCAGGCGCTCCGCCGAGCGGTCACGACGATGTACGTCAGCGGATTCGACGTCATCGAACTGGAGGCCGCGGAGATCACCACCGAGCAGCGCTCGACGATCCGCGACGGAGTCCAGAGCCTCGTCGGGCTGGAGGTGTTAGAGGAGACGCGCGACCGCGTCGTCGTCCATGACCTGCTCGACTCCTCGGAGCTTTCGATCCACAACGCGGTCACGCGGATGCGACTGATCTCGCTGTCGATGCTCGAAGACGCGATCACCGCGCTCTCGGAGCGCGACCACGACCTCGCGCGCGACGTGATCGGCCGCGACGACGACCTCGACCGCCTGTGGCTCGTCGTCTCGCGGATCTTCCGCGCCACCCTGCGGACGCCGAAGGCCGCCGAGGAGCTGGGCCTCCCCCGCGAGGAGTGTTTCGATTATCACTCCAGCGCCCGGCAGCTGGAGCGGATCGGCGACCACGCGACGAAGATCGCGCACCTCACGCTGAACATCGACGAGGCCCTCCCCGCGGACGTGGTCGAGGCGGTGAGCGACCTCCACGGCGACGCCGTCGACGTGATCGACGCGGCGATGGACGCGCTGTTCGACGACGACACCGAGGCCGCGACCCGCCAGGCCAACGAGGCGCGGACCGGCGTTCGAGCCATCGACGAGCGCGTGCGCTCCATCGACGAACTGCTCCGCGACCTCGACCCGACGCGGGCCCAGCTGCTCGGGCTCGTCGTCGACTCCGTGCTTCGGTCCGCCGACTACGGCGGGAACATCGCCGAGACCGCGCTCCAGAAGGCGGCGCCGACGCCGTGAGGAATTCCCTCGACTCGATCGCGCGCCGACTGCCCACGCGCCGGACGCTCGCGCTCGCCGCGGGCGCGGTAGTCCTCCTTTCTGCTATCGTTTTCGCCGCCGGTGCCGCGTACTTCGCCGCCGGACTCGGGCCGAACGCCGACGCGGTCGCGGCCGCCGAGGCCGACCCGGACGTCGCCGTCGATCGGACGCCGGTCGGGACCGCGGTCCGCGACGGGCCGGTGACCGCGTCGACCGTCGGGCTCGTCTACTACCCCGGCGGGCGAGTGTCACACGAGAGCTACGTTCCCACCGCCGCCGAGATCGTTGCCGCTTCCGACCGCGCGGCGCTCGTCGTCGTGGTGGACGCTCCGCTCAACCTTGCCGTTCTCGCGCCGGACCGCGCCGACCGCGTCCGGGAACGCTACCCCGATGTGGACGCGTGGGCGGTCGGCGGCCACTCGCTCGGCGGCGCTATGGCCTGCCGACACGCCGCCGGTAACGCCGGGGCGTACGACGCGCTCGTCCTCCACGCCGCGTACTGCGACCGGGACCTCTCACAGAGCGGCCTCGACGAGCTCGTGGTCCTCGGCGGCGCCGACGGAGTGATCGACGCCGAGCGCGAGCGCGCCTCTCGGGAGAACCTCCCGGCGGACGCTCGGGTCGTCGAACTCGACGGCGTCAACCACGCCGGCTTCGGAGCTTACGGCCCGCAGCCCGGCGACGGTCCCGCATCGCTGTCGCCGGCGGCCAGCCGGCGAGCGGTCGGGAACGTGACGGGAACGTGGCTCTCCGAACGGGGAGCGGTGACCCGTGAGCGCCGGTCGCGATCGGTTTCGCACCGTGGCTCCGCGGGCGTCCTTACCGCCGCTCCCGTCGCCGGGTGAACGGGTTTTTTCAGCGCGCTCCCCCGAGGTGATCCCATGCCAGAGATCGAACTCGGCGTGCCGAAGGGCGTCGTCGAGTCGCTTCCGGAGGACGAGGGGACCGCCGAACGCGACATGCGACGCGCCATCGCGGGGATCCAGTCGCGGCTGAACGAGGCGCTCGACGAGGCGGATCCGGACGAGGCGGCCGAGGTCGTCGCCGACGCGGTCGAGCGCATGGAGTCGCAGGCGAGCACGTACCACGAGTTCGTCCCCGAACTCCGCGCGTGGGGGCAGTCGCCGATATACGCCATCGCGTGGCGGAACCTCTATCTCGAACTGATCGGCCAGCTGTACGACCACGAGTGGCTCGCCGACGACCTCGACCGCGAGCGGAACTTCCGGCTGGTCGAGGACGGGATCCGGCTGTCGGACCTGTAGCGGGTGCGACCTCGCGCGGGCCGCGAACTGTGGGCCACGTATCGCCGTCGTCGCCGCGCGTCCGCCGTCGATTCGGTTCCGCGGCCGACCGCTTTTAAGCCGCCGCGACACGACGTACGCGTATGGAATTGGAACTGCGGTTCTTCGCGACGTTTCGCGAGGCCGCCGGCGGGAAGACGGTGAACGCGGAGTTCGCCGACGGCTCCTCCGTCGGCGACGTGTTGCGCGAACTGGAGGCCGAGTACGAGGGGATGGAGGGCCGGCTGATCGCCGACGGCGACCTCGCTCCCCAGATCAACGTCCTGAAGAACGGCCGCGAGGTGCTCCACCTCGACGGGCTCGACACGCCGATGGCGGACGGCGACCGGCTCTCCGTCTTCCCGCCGGTCGCGGGGGGCGCATGACCGACGACGCGTCGGCGGCGACCGAGGGGGGCGTCGACGACGAGGCGGCGGGGGCCGACCTCCCGCCCGCCGAGGAGGGGTGGGAGCGAAAGACGGTGGCGTACCGCGGCATCTCTCGACGGCTCGCGGTTCACTACCTCCGCAACCTCGGCGGGGAGCTAGTGGGGACGGACGACCCCGCGGCCGCGACCCGGGTGGACGGCGACGGCTGGCGAGTGACCCTCAGCGCCGAGACGGTGACCGCCGCGGCCGCCATCAAGCTCACCGAGGTGACCGCCGAGTTCGCGGGCGACCCCGAGGTCCTCGCCGAGCTCCTGCCGAGGTACCGGCAGAAGGCGATGCGCGCCGGCGGGTGATGTCCGACGACGCCGACGGCGGGGAATCGGGGGGGCGGGACGGCGCCGAGGAGGACCCGGGTCCGTACCCGATCGAGGGGACCGCGCTGGTGAAGACGGCGGCGCTCGCGAGCGTGCCGGCCGCCCGCGTCCCGGCGCTGCTCACGCGCGTCCAGGCCGATTTGGGGACAAGGATCGACGAGTACCGCCGGCGCTACGAGCGGGTCGCGACCGAGCCGGACCGCGAGACGTTCCTCGTCGAACCGGACCACTGGGAGGCGGTGGCCGACCGCGTCGGGCTCTCCGAGCGCGAGCGCGACGCGGTCGTGCGAGCCCACGAGGCAGCGGTCGAGCGGATCGGGTCCGGGAGCGGTCGCCGGGAAGAGTTCGACACCGCGCTTGAGATCCGGTCGGGCGTCGTCATCGGCGTCGAGGTAGAAAGTGAAGAAGCTGACGACGCAGCGGCGAGAACGAACGGCGGCGAGTCGGGGTCGGACGGCGGCGAGTCGGGGTCGGACGGCGGCGAGTCGGGGTCGGACCGAGACTGACCCGGGCGCTGCCGTCACCGACGCCTTTTCGAAGGCCAGCGCAGATGTCCTGGCATGCGACTCGCTCGACTGCTCACGCCGGACGGTCCCGTGGCCGGCCGCTACGACGACGGCGCGGTCGTCGCGGACGACGGCCGCTACGAGGTCGGCCGCGACGGTCGGTTGCTCCCGCCCTGTGACCCCAGTGCGCTGTACTGCGTCGGCCGGAACTACGCCGAGACGCTCGACCAGATGGACTACGAGCGGCCTGCCGAGCCGGACTTCTTCGTCAAACCGCCGGCCAGCCTGCTGGCGCACGGCGATCCGATCCGGTACCCGGAGTGGACCGACGAGCTGACTTACGCCGGCGAACTGGTCGCGGTGATCGGTGAGCGGTGCCGCGACCTCGCGCCCGATGAGGTGCCGGACGTCGTGCGCGGCTACACGGTCATGAACGATGTCGACGCGCTCGACCAGCAGGGGCGGACCGCCCGCAAGGCGTTCGACGGCTCCGCGCCGCTGGGGCCGTGGATCGAGACCGACGTCGACCCGACGGCCCTCGATATCGAGACGACCGTGGGCGGCGAGACGCGCCAGGACGCCAACACGGAGCTGATGCTGTTCGGTCCCCGCGAGATCGTCTCGTACCTCTCGAAGCGATTCACCTTCGAGCCCGGCGACTGTATCGCGTTCGGCAGCCCCGCGAACCCCGGCCTCGTCGAGCCGGGCGAGCGCGTCGAGATCACGTACGAAGGGGTCGGGACGCTCTCGAACGCGGTGGTCGCGCCCGGCGAAGACTGACGCGCCGCGTGCGGCGGGCGGGCGAGCGGCGGGCGGCGGGCGAGCGGCGGGCGGCTCAGCGATCTGTCTGGTCGACGCCGTCGACGCTCGCGTCGTCGATCAGGTCGGTTGCGGTCCGCAGGCTCCCCTCGTCGCCGGTTCGGACGTAGGCCCCGAGCGCGGCGGCGGCGTCGACGAGGGCGTCCGCGGTCGCGGGCGACACGTCACCGCCGAGGGCGTCGACACGCGTGACGCGGTCGCGGAGGCGCTCGAAGGCGTCGCGGGCGGGGGCGATCCTGTCTTCTGGGTCGGGGCCGTCGACGGTGACAGTCGGCGCGTCGTCAGCGTCGGTCCCGTCGTCGCCGTTCGTTTCGGCCCGGTTCCCCCCAGCGCCTGATTCGAGTTCGTCAAGGAAGTCGAGCACGTCGCTCCGGTAAGCCTCGACGGCGCGCACGGCCGCCATTCCACGCGCCTCCCGGAGCGCTGTCGGGACCTCCTCGGCCGCGGGTCGGTCGCCGTCGTCCGCGCCGGCGAGTAGCGCGAGGAGGTATTCGCCGTCGGCGTCGGTCGGGTCGCGCAGCCGCTCGTAGCAGTCGACGGCCTCAAGCAGCTCGCGGGCAGCGAGGTACGTCCCGTCGAGCGGGGCGAGCTTCCCCCCGTCGATGAACCCGCGCTTCCGGCAGTACTCCCGGAGGTCGGACTGGAGCTCGTCGACGCCGGATCGGGGGAGGGTCTCCTGTGCCTCTCCGAACCGCTCGCGGTGAGGGGCGAGGTCGAGCGAAACGGGGGCGTCCGTGTGGGCCGTGCGGTCGTCGACGCCGACGCTGCGCAGGTCCCCGCAGCTCGGACACGCGACGGAGCCCGTGTCGTAGTACGACCACCGCGCGCCGCAGGACTGGCACTCGCGTTCGCCGCGGACCTTCATGCCGATCGGTTCGTCGCGTCCGCCCTAAACGGCTGCGGGTCGCCTGGTGGCCGGTGACACGGTGCCCGGGGTCAGCCGCTCTCCCCCCGAACCGTCCGGGACCAGTGGCCAGCCTATTTCACGCCCTCGGGCGAACGGTCAGTATGAGCCGGCACGCCGTCGAGGCCGTCGACCGCGCCGTCCGGGTCACGCGCGGGTTCCTCTTTCCCTTCGAAGCGGTTCGGTGGGCGAAGCTCGGGTTCCTGGCGCTCGTGATGGCGAGCGGCGGCGCCGGGGCGTCGGGCGCGACGACGTCGTCTCTCGGCGGTCCCGCCGGCGGCGGTGCCGGCGATTGGAGCGACGCCGGGGTTACAGAGCCCGTGTCGGTGCCCGCGGGCGTCGAACGCGCCGCGAACGCGGGGGTCGAGCGTCTCGCCGGGTTCGACGCCGCGCTGCTGACCGGACTCGCTCTCGGGGTCCTCCTCGCGGGGATGGCTCTGTTCGCGTGTTCGATCGCGTTTCGGCTCGTCTTCTACGAGGCGCTCTCGACGACGGAGGTCGCGCTCTGGCGGCCGTTCCGCGACCGCTTCCGACAGGCGCTCGGTCTCCTCGGCGTCGCGGTGCTGAGTGCTGTCGCCGTCGGGCTTCCCGCGGTCGCGGTCGCGATTGCGATCGATCCCGACCTGTTGCGGTTCCTCGGCGTTTCGGCTGGGGGATTAGCTGCGCGGTCGTCGGCGATCGGTCCGGCGTTCGGCGTGCTGGCCGTGATCGGGGCCACGGTCGCGGTCGTCGGGACCGTCGTCTCCAGGATCACGTTCGAGTTCGTCGCTCCGGCGATGGTCGCCAGAGACGTTGGCGTGATCGACGGGTGGCGAGCGGTCTGGGCGTCGTTCCGCGGGTCGTGGGCCGACGTCGTCCTCTACTTTGCGGTTCACCTCGTCCTCGCGGCCGGCGTCGGGATCGTTCAGGCCGTCGCCGCCGCGTTCGTCGCCGGCGTCGTCGGGGTTTCGGCGCTCGTCGCGCTCCTCCTCGCGGCGGTGGCGCTCGGCGGCGTCGGGGCGTTGATCGGGACGACCGCTGGGGCGATCGCCCTCGCGGCGGTGCTCGTCTGCGCGGTCGTCGCCGTCGTGGTCCTGACGCTCCCGGCCACGCTGGTCGTGCGGACGTACCTGACCGCGTTCGAAGTCTCGACGCTGGCCGGCATCGATCCGACCCTCGCGCCGCTGGCGCCGACGCTCGCCGCGAGCGACGACCGGGAACCGACCGGCGAGTGAGTCGGCGGCGGTCGATAGCGATCGCGTGTCGTTGGCGGGCTCGGTCGTGATGATCGCGGTGGCCGAGGTTCTCGGCACCGCGTACGAGTCGCCGAGTGATCGTCGAACGTCGAATTGCGTACTCGACACCATCGGATAGCTTTTTACTCCGTTCACGAATGGAGAGAGACATGGGACTAGACGACGACGCGCGGGAGTACCACCGACAGGAGCCGCCCGGGAAGATCGAGATAGAGACGACGAAGCCCACGAACACGCAGCGGGACCTCTCGCTGGCGTACTCGCCGGGAGTCGCGGCGCCGTGTCGCGACATCGCGGCCGACCCCGAGTCCGTCTTCGAGTACACGGCGAAGGGGAACCTCGTCGCCGTCGTCTCGAACGGCTCGGCCGTCCTCGGGCTCGGCGACATCGGCGCCGCCGCCTCCAAGCCCGTCATGGAGGGGAAGGGAGTGCTGTTCAAGCGGTTCGCCGACATCGACGTGTTCGACATCGAGCTCGACATCGACGCCGTCGACCCGTTCTGCGAGGCGGTGAAGGCGATGGGACCGACGTTCGGCGGGGTCAACCTCGAGGACATCAAGGCGCCCGAGTGCTTCAAAATAGAGGAGCGGCTCCGCAAGGAGATGGACGTCCCGGTGTTCCACGACGACCAGCACGGCACCGCGATCATCTCGGGCGCGGCGCTGATGAACGCGGTCGACATCTCGGATAAGGACCTCTCGGAGCTCGACATCGTCTTCTCGGGCGCGGGCGCGTCCGCCATCGCGACGGCCCGGTTCTACGTATCGCTGGGCGCGCGCAAAGAGAACATCACGATGTGCGACTCCTCGGGGATCATCACCGAGTCGCGCGTCGAGGACGGCGAGGTCAACGAGTACAAGAGCCAGTTCGCCAGCCCGGTCGAGGGCGGTGACCTCGCGGACGCGATGGAGGGCGCCGACGTGTTCGTCGGACTCTCCGTCGGCGGGATCGTTTCACAGGAGATGGTCCGCTCGATGGCCGCCGATCCGATCATCTTCGCGATGGCGAACCCCGACCCGGAGATCACCTACGAGGACGCGAAGGGCGCGCGCGACGACACGGTGATCATGGCGACCGGCCGATCGGACTACCCGAACATGGTGAACAACGTGCTCGGGTTCCCGTTCCTCTTCCGTGGGGCGCTCGACGTGCGCGCGACCGAGATCAACGAGGAGATGAAGGCGGCCGCCGCGGAGGCGCTGGCCGACCTCGCCCGCAAGGACGTTCCGGACGCGGTCGTAAAGGCGTACGGCGACGACCCGCTCCAGTTCG
This sequence comes from Halorubrum sp. Atlit-28R, assembly GCF_003665955.1. NCBI lineage: Archaea > Methanobacteriati > Methanobacteriota > Halobacteria > Halobacteriales > Haloferacaceae > Halorubrum > Halorubrum sp. Atlit-28R. The sequence continues at coordinate 4,483 of NZ_QPLS01000009.1, read as the reverse complement.
GCCCCGAGTACGTGATCCCGAAGCCGCTCGACCCCCGCGTGCTGTTCGAGGTGGCCCCGCGCGTCGCGGAGGCGGCGATGGAGTCCGGGTCGGCCCGGACCGAGATCGACCTAGCGAAGTATCGTGAGCGGCTCGAAGCGCGACTCGGGAAGTCCCGCGAGATGATGCGCGTCGTCTTGAACAAAGCGAAGAGCGACCCGAAGCGGATCGCGCTCGCCGAGGGGACCGACGAGAAGATGATCCGGGCGGCGTACCAGCTCTCGGAGCAGGGGATCGCCGACCCGGTGCTGCTCGGCGACGCGGACACCATCTCGCAGACCGCGGCCGAGCTCGGGCTCTCGTTCCGACCCGAGGTCGTCGACCCCGACAACCGCGACGTCTCGAGCTACGGCGACCGGTTGTACGAACTCCGGAAGCGGAAGGGGATCACGAAGCGCGAGGCGGCCGACCTCGTCCGGCGCGACACGAACTACCTCGCGAGCGTGATGGTGGAGACGGGCGACGTCGACGCGATGCTCACCGGGCTCACCCACCACTACCCGTCCGCGCTTCGGCCGCCGCTCCAGATCGTCGGGTCCGCGGTCGACACCGACACCGTCGCCGGCGTGTACATGCTCACGTTCAAGAACCGCGTCATCTTCTGTGCGGACACGACGGTCAATCAGGACCCCGACGCGGAGACGCTCGCGGAGGTCACGCGACACACGGCGGACCTCGCGCGCCGGTTCAACGTCGAGCCGCGCGCGGCGATGCTGTCGTACTCCAACTTCGGGAGCGTCGACAACGAGGGGACCCGGAAGCCGCGCGAGGCGGTCGACATCCTCCAGTCCGACGAGACGGTCGACTTCCCCGTCGACGGGGAGATGCAGGCCGACACCGCCGTCGTCGACGACATCCTCAACGGGACCTACGAGTTCTCTCAGCTCGACGAGGCGGCTAACGTCCTCGTGTTCCCCAACCTGGAAGCCGGGAACATCGGGTACAAACTGCTCCAGCGCCTCGGCGGCGCCGAGGCCATCGGGCCGATGCTCGTCGGAATGGACGAACCGGTCCACGTGATCCAGCGAGGCGACGAGGTGAAAGACATCGTCAACCTCGCCAGCGTCGCTGTCGTCGACGCTCAGGAGTAACTCGTCCAGCGGAGTGCGGCGAAGGCCCTCGTCGACTGCCTTCCGCCACTTTTCGCCGCTTTCTAGCAGCACTCGGGGCCGACGTGGCGTACTTCTTTCGCGGGGCCTCCGTTTCCCGCGACCGACTCCTCGTAATTTCTCGTAATTTCTTCGCGGCTGGCACCGCGTCGTTCTCCCCGACCAACGTGAGTCGCGGTGTGAGTGACACACCGTGTTTCCGGTGAAATCGGGTGTCGTCGCGTGGGGGGTGTACTGCCGGCTGGGGGAGGCGTGCGAGACCCGCCGAAGTAGAATCGCGGACCCTCCACTATTCTGTCTGTTCTGAAATAACGGGTTTTATTAGTTAAATGTGAGTACAGTTCGCCAAGCGGTAGAAGCGAAGGTTCGCCGAGCGAATTATGTCGTTCACCGGAAACGCGGTCTCCGCCGTGAGGGGAGCTTCGACACGACACCGTACACCGGGTTTCCGGTGAAATGCTGAGACGTGTCACCGCCGTGCCTCGCCTGAATTTTCCGAACTGACGGACGTTGTCGCCCGGGGTCGCTCTCCGAGGTCCTGTTTCCCTCGGTCACAGGAGTCACTCCAAGATCGCACCACCGACCGCTCACCCCGTTTCACCGGAAACGCGGTGTGAGTCTCGACCGGTCGAATTACGCGCGGACCTCGCCTCCCGCCCGGTCGCGAAACAGAACGCATTTCACCGGAAACCCGGTGTCTCTCTCATGGACGCAGCGGACGACCTCTTCACGAGAGAGGATCCTATCTTCGCGAACAAGGAGCTCCTCGAGATCAGTCACCTACCCGGCGAGGGACGGATCGTCGGCCGAGATGACGAGATATCCGACTTGGCGACGGCCGTCAACCCGGCCATCTTCGGACAGAGCCCGAGCAACGTCCTGATATACGGAAAGACGGGCACCGGGAAGTCGCTGTGCGCGAAGTACGTCTCCAAACGGCTCGTCTCGACCGCCAGCGAGGAGGGCGTCACCGCCACGTTCGCCTACGTCGACTGCGCGCAGGACACCACGGAGACCCAGGCGGTCCAGACCATCGCCGAGGGCGTGAACGACCCCGAGCAGACCGGCATCAACGTCCCCGACAAGGGACTCTCGACTTCGACCTACTACAAGCGACTTTGGCGCATCCTCGACCAGCGGTACGACGTGGTGCTGATCCTGCTCGACGAGATCGACAAGCTCGACGACGACGCGATCCTGATGCAGTTGTCCCGCGCGGGAGAGGCCGGGAAGATCACCGACTGTAAGCTGGGCGTCGTCGGGATCAGCAACAAGATCCAGTACAAAGACCGGATGGACGAGCGCGTCAAGTCGAGCCTCTGTGAGCGCGAGTTCGTCTTCCCGCCGTACGACGCGAACCAGCTTCGGGAAATCATGCAGGCGCGCGCGGACGCGTTCCACGACGACGTGCTCGAACCCTCGACGATACCCCGGGCCGCGGCGCTCGCCGCGCGCGAGCACGGCGACGCCCGGAAGGCCATCGACATCCTCCGGTACGCGGGCGAGATCGCGCAGGCGAACGGCGAGCCTACGGTTCGCGAGGAGTTCGTCACGCAGGCGCGCGAGCGAGCCGAGACCGACCGCTTCCGCGAGCTCATTCGTGGCTCCACGCCGCACTCGCGGTACGTGCTCCAGGCGCTCGCGCTGCTGTCGCTGTCGAACGGTCGTCAGGACGGGTTCCGCACGAGCCGCGTGTACGAGATATACGAGAACATCTGCCGCCAGGAGGGATCCGACAGCCTCTCGCTGCGGCGCGTCCGCGACCTGCTGAAGGAACACGCGTTCCTCGACATCATCGAACAGTCGAAACACAGCGGCGGCAGCGCCGAGGGGAGTTACACGAAACACCAACTCCTCGAGGACCCGAGCGTCGTCAAGGAGGTGCTCACCGAAGACGACGCCGAAACGTAACCGGACCGCACTCAGCCGCTCGACAGCGACCCACGGCCGCTCGACACCGGTCGCCGCCCGTCTCCGAGACGGCGGGAACCGAACAGACCGATCGATTCGACCCTCAGCCGAGCAGGCCGAGCCCTTCGATGCGCTCGACGATCTCCTCGACCGCTTCCTCGGCGTCGTCGGTGCGCTTGCCGCCGGTGATGACGATCTTCCCGCTCCCGAACAGCAGGATGACGACCTCGGGTTCGTCCATCCGGTAGACGAGGCCGGGGAACTGCTCCGGCTCGTACTCCACGTCCTCGAGTCCGAGACCGATAGCGAGAGCGTTGAGGTTGAGGTTGTGTCCGAGGTCCGCGCTCGACACGATGTTCTGGACGGTGATCTCCGGGTCGTCCTCGACGGGGATCTGGAGTCCGCGGAGCTTCTCGAAGATGATCCCGAGCGCGTCGTGGACGTCGTCGATGCTCTTCGCGCCCGTACACACGATCTTCCCCGAGCGGAAGATGAGCGCGGCCGCCTTCGGCTCCTGGGTCCGGTACACGAGGCCGGGGAAGTTGTCCGGGTTGAAGTCCGCACCCGGGAGGTCCTCCGCGAGCGCCTCCAAATCGAGCTCCTGACCGATACCCGTCGATGCAACAACGTTCTGAATCTCGATCGAGTCTGCAGGGTTCGTCATCGTTCGCTTTTATATGTGTCCCCCTCCCTTATAAACGCCCGTGGTATAAATGACCGGCTGCCCCCGAGTTCTTCTTTTGTCGATGTTGCGCACGCGCGTGTGCCTCCGAGTCGTCGGCAGCACTATGATATAGTTCTGATATGTCTGCCGGTCACGCGCTCCTCTCCAGTCGCTCGCTCTCGTGGGCGAGCTCTACCCGTCGCGCCGCGTCGACGAGTCACTCGGTTGTGAGTTGCTCCATGAAACCGCATGACGTGGTGCCGATAGTTCGACGAGGTTAAGTACAACCCGGGCATTCGATGAGATGCGAGGCGCCCCCGCCGAGGGGGCACCGACCGGCCGTCGACGCGGCCGGTCGAAGCGTTCCGACGTGCTTAAGTGTATAAGCCCGTTCGGTCAAGACGCGAAGAACGCACCGCGGACTCGGGCCGTTCAACTCGGCCCGGTTTCGCAGAGTCGGTTCATCCGACTCATCCGATGAGGATCACGCCCCCTGCGCTCCGGCGTAAGCGGTGATCTGATGTGAGCCGTGGTCGTTCGGTGCCATCCAAGCCGCTGGCTGGCCCGGACACCACACAGACCAATGCAATGGTGTGTCAACACTACGTTGACACCCGCCAACACCCCCTTCGAGCCGGGAATCAGGCTCGAAGGACATACATTCCGGTTGATCCTGCCGGAGGCCATTGCTATTGGGATCCGATTTAGCCATGCTAGTCGCACGAGTTCAGACTCGTGGCGAATAGCTCAGTAACACGTG